>JADCEV010000084.1 GCA_020249865.1 Roseomonas sp.
AGGCCGTTGAGATCCTCGCCATCTATTACGGAGGCCGCGACCTAGCGGCCCTCTCAGCGCCGCCAGCGGGCGAGTAGCAAACCTTTTCCAGGCGGTCGCCGCCGCCGGTTCCAGGCCTCTCCCCTGCCCTGCTGCGCCCGCCGCCGCAACGCGCGGTCTCCGAATGGGCGAAACAGCATCGCATACTGGACCGCCATGCTCTGTCCGAGCTCTGCCACTGAAACAACTGGAAGGAAAAAAGACGCACAACCCGTCTTTCAGGATGACCAGTCTCCTTTTTTCCTTCCAGGCTGCCGTTCAAGCGTTTGAGCGCGTGCTCACCAGCGCGGCTACGGCATCAGCAGTCGCGGCGGAGAGTGTCCAACCAAGATGCCCGTGCCCCGTATTGTAAAAGACGCGGGGATTTCTCCCGCGTGCCACACGCGGCATCATATTTGGCATCATCGGCCGCAGCCCTGCCCAGGGTACCGCCTGGCGCGTGCTCATGCCTGGGAAATGTGCGCGGCACCACGCAACAAGCGGCGCGATCCGTTCGGCGCGAATATCGCGATTATAGCCGTTGAATTCAGCCGTACCGGCAACCCGGAATCGCCGCTGGCCAAGCCGGCTGGTGACGATCTTCGCCTTGTCATCCAAAAGGCTCACCCAAGGTGCCGCGGCCTGATCTGCGGCATCATCCAAGGCAACCGTGATCGAATAGCCCTTCACCGGATAGACATTGATGCGATCGCCAAGCTTTTCACCAAGCTGGCGCGACATCACACCACCGCAGACGACTACCTTGTCAAAGCGATGCGTCTCCTCGGGATGGATGGAACCATCCAATGTGGGTTCGGTTGAACGGCAGACGACCATGACACCATCATCCCCCGCATCGGCTGACAGAACCTCGGTTGAAAAACGCATGGCGACGCCATGGCGCGTACAGGCCAGCGCAAGACCATTGGTGAATTTATGGATATCTCCAGTGAAATCCGAAGGCGTATAGAAGCCGCCATAAATCTCACCCTTCAGCGCGGGTTCGATGGACCGGATTTCCGCCGCTGTCACGGCGCGCCGTTCAAGCCCACCCTTGGCCAGCAGTTTTGTCACCCGACCCGCATCCTCAAAATCACGCTTTGAGGTGTAGAAATGCAGAATGCCGCGATCCTCGGCATCGAAATCAATACCTTCATCTTCGGCCATGCGGCGCAGATGCTGACGCGCCTCAATGGCAAGGCGCGCGGTGGTCACGGTATTTTCCTCATATTGCGGAATGGAGGCGACAAACTCCGCCATCCAGGACAGCTTGTGCCAGGAAGGCCGCGGGTTCACGAGCAAAGGTGCGCCCGGGGAGAGCATCCATTTCATGCCCTTCATCACCGTGGCCCAGCTATTCCACACCTCAGCGTTTGAAGCGGAAAGCTGACCACCATTGGCGAAGGAGGTTTCCATCGCGGCATAGGGGTGGCGATCAAAGACAGTGACGGCATGGCCGCGCCGCGCAAGATTATAGGCTGTGGTGATGCCGGTAATACCGGCGCCAATCACGGCAACAGATTCGGATTCAGAACGGGACATAGGCATTCTCCGCCCGCATTTCCCATGCGGGTTTGAATGCCCCCTCTGTCATTGGCCTGAGAGTATCACCATCGCCCCATCACGGGACAGAGGCTTACACCGTCGGCAGGAGCTGCTGCTCCACTTTTCAGAGTTCAAAACGGTTGCGGTACTTGGGCCTGAGAGTTTCCGGGGCGGTTGCTCCTTCGGCGTTCATGCCCACCAGACAGTCAACACGAACTCTCCCGCAACGCTTTTATGCAAAAAAATGATGCGGTGCGTCAAGCAAAATCAGCGCCACACGTCGGCATATCATTCCGCCTTGATGCCAGCGCGCTGGATGAATGCCCCCCACCGCGCCGTCTCCTCGGTCAGCAAGTGCGCGAGCGTTCCGGCATCGCCCTTCATCGGCGCCGCACCAATGCGTGTCAGCCGTTCGATGATTGCGGTATCAGCCAAAAGGCGTGAGAGCAGCGACGAAAGCGATGGTCGCGCCGCGATCGGTAAGGCACGCGGCGCCAGCATCGCAAACCACGGATCCACCACTGCACCCGGTACCCCAGCCTCGGTCATCGTCGGCAGATCAGGGAAGCTCGCGATGCGCTGAGATGTTGTCACGGCCAGCGCCATAAGCCGACCAGAGGCGATGTGCGGCCCGGCCGAAGTGACACTGTCGAACATCATATCCACCCGCCCCGCCACGAGATCCGTCACCGCCGGCGCCGAACCGCGATAGGGCACATGTTCCAGCGTGAGGCCGGCGAGATCAGCAAACAGCGCGCCAGCAAGATGAATCGAGGTACCGCTTCCGGCTGAGGCATAAGTCAGCGCCCCAGGCCGACGACGCGCATCCGCGACCAAATCCGCCACGCTGCGCCATGGCCGCGACGCAGGCACCACCAGAATATTCGGTACCACCGCAACTGGCCCAACCGGCACGAAGTCAGCCTCCGCATAGGGCAGGCGCGGATAGAGCGCCGGGTTCACCGCATGCGCGATGGATACCATCAGCAAGCTGTGCCCATCAGTCGTTTGCGCCGCTACGCCAGTGCCAGTCGTACCCCCAGCGCCCGCACGATTCTCAACCACAACCGCCTGGCCCAAGGCCTCAGCCATTGGTGTGGCCAGAATGCGCGCCATGGCGTCTATCGCCCCACCCGGTGGGAAGGGTACGATCAGACGAAGCGGACGTTCGGGCCAAGCGGCATTCTGCGCCAGGGCGGGCAGCGGCAGGCCGGCAGCAAAGGCCAGTAGGGAGCGACGACGCATCACGCCGCGCCACTACCGGTTGCGTCGGCTACCAGATGCAGCATCGCCCGCAGCCCGACCAGCAACCCAGCCTCATCCACCGTAAAGCGCGGCGAGTGGTTCGGCGCGGCGCGCGCAGGGTCCTGACCAGGCGGGGTTACGCCGACCCAGAAAAACAATCCCGGCGCCCGCTGCGCAAGGAAGGCAAAATCCTCACTCGCCGTATGGCGCGGATTGATGCGCAACCCATCCCGCCCCGTCACCCGCGCAAGGCTTGGCGCCATGCGTTCCGCCAGCGCTGGGTCATTCACCAAAGTGGCATAGCCACCCGGTTCCCACACGACCTCCGCCGTGCCGTCCATGCCGCGTGCGACGCTTTCCGCAAGCGCAGTTACGCGGCGTTGCATGAAGGCGCGGCGCCCTTCGTCATAGGTGCGGAGTGTGCCGCTCATTTCCACGCGGTCCGGCACGATATTGTGCCGTGACCCGCCATTGATGGTCCCGATGGTCAGCACCGATGGGTCGTTCACATCCACCTGCCTGCTCTGGATGGTTTGCAATGCCGAGACGATCTGTCCGGCGATCACCACCGGGTCCACCCCGTCCCAGGGCATGGCACCATGCGCCTGCCGACCGCGCACGACAATGCGGAAGGTATCGGAACTGGCATGCGCCGGGCCGGGGCGATAGGCGATTTGGCCGCTCGTCATGCTGGTGAGCACGTGCAGGCCGAACACCATATCCGGCTTCGGCATATCAAACGCACCTTCCGCCAACATCCGGCGCGCGCCGCCGATCTCACCACCTGGCAAGCCTTCCTCGGCGGGTTGGAACAGCAGCACCGCGGTGCCGCGCAATTCGGCGCGATGCTGCGCCAAAACCTCCGCCGCTGCCATCAGAATGGCAACGTGGCAATCATGGCCGCAGGCATGCATCACCGGCACTTCTGCGCCATCCCATATTGCGCGGCGGCGAGAGGCAAAGGGCAGGCCTTCCGGTTCCTGCACCGGCAAGGCATCCATATCGGCTCGCAGCGCAACCACCGGGCCCGGACCGGCGCCGCCGCGCAGCGCGGCGACAAGACCAGTGGCCCCAACGCCTTCACGCACATCGTAGCCAAGACGGCGTAGATGCGCCGCGACCAATCCCGCAGTGCGCGTTTCCTGATTGCCCAATTCGGGATTGGCGTGGATATCACGGCGCCAGCCAATCATCCGCCCTTCAATCGCGGCGGCGGCTTCATCCAAACGCCGATGCAAGGCTGATGCAGCACCGGGCGCGACATGCGCTGCCGCGAAGCGAGGCATCAGCGCGCCGGTCATGCAGCAGGCACAAGCGGCGAGGAAACCGCGCCGTGTTGCGCTAGGCGTCACCGCCTCTGCCGTGAGTGATGTGCGGGGGGCAGCACCAAACAGGGAGCGTAGCCGGCGCATTACGCAACCCTCCGCATCGGCAGGGCCGTCAAGCCCAGGATGCGACGCGCGGTGGCGGCATCGGCCACCGGACGACCAACCTCGGTCGCGAGTTCCACAGTGCGACGCACCAGCGCGGCGTTGGATGGTGCAAGCGTATGGCGGTCCATGCGGATGTTATCCTCAAGACCCGTACGGACATGCCCACCACGCGCCAATGCCCAACGGGCCACGGTGAATTGGTCGCGCCCAATGCCAGCGGCGGTCCAGGTTGCACCTGGGATCAGCTTGCGCATCAGGGACAATTCAAAATCCAGAATATCCTCACGCGGCGGCAGGGCGTGCTTCACGCCGAAGACGAATTGCACATGCGGCGGCGGCAGGATCAGGCCCTCGGCCACCAAATCCGCTGTATTGGTGAGCATCGCAAGGTCAAAGACCTCGATTTCCGGCTTGATGCCAAGGTCGCGCATGGTGGTGGCCAGGGTGCGCACGAAATCAGGCGGATTTTCATAGACAATAGTGGGGAAGTTCACGCTGCCAGTCGCAAGGCTCGCCATATCGGGGCGAAGATGCAGCATCGCACCGCGCGCTTCAAGCGCCCGTCCGCGCCCGCCGGTGGAGAATTGCACGATGATGTCCGGGCAGTGGCGGCGGATGCCTTCCTGGAACGCGGCGAATTTCTCGGGATCGCTGCTTGGCGTTTCATCATCATTACGGACATGGACATGCACCAGCGTCGCGCCGGCTTCATAGGCGGCGTGGGTGCTTTCGATCTGCTCGGTCACCGTCACCGGCAATGCCGGATTGTCCTTCTTGCGCGGTACCGATCCGGTGATTGCGACGGCGATAATGACAGGGTCAGACATTTCTCTCTCCTGATGCCGATGACGGCTTGGAAAATGCGATGAAACGTAAATCTGGGCCTATGCGGTGACGCAGGGTGAAAGGGGGATTTTTCTAAACCCCCAGGCACCGGTGCATCAGCTCCTCATCGGCCCGAAGCGCCGCCGGCGCGCCATCAAAGACAACGCCGCCCTTCACCAAGACAGTGCTGCGATCAACCAGCGAAAGGATCGCGGCCACGGTCTTGTCCACCACCACGGTGGCGATGCCAGTTTCACGAATGGCAGCGATAACACGCCAAATATCATCGCGGATCAGCGGCGCGAGGCCTTCCGTCGCCTCATCAAGAATGAGCAGACGCGGGTTCGTCATCAGTGCGCGACCGATGGAGAGCATTTGTTGCTCGCCCCCCGAAAGCTGATCACCACGATTGCTGAGCCGTTCCTTCAGGCGCGGGAAGGTGTCCAGTACCCGTTCCTCGGTCCAAAGGCGCTTGCCATCCACGCCAGGCCGTGCGACCAGGCGCAGATTTTCAGGCACAGTCAGGCTCGCGAAAATCCCACGGCCTTCCGGCACAACGGCGATTCCACGGCGGACGCGACGGAACGGCGCCTCACGCGAGATATCATTACCATCAATCAGGATCTGGCCGCCGCGCAATGGCACCAGGCCAAGAATGGTGCGCAGCAGCGTGGTTTTGCCCATGCCATTGCGCCCCATGAGCCCGACCGCTTGGCCGGGTGCAACAGTGAAATCCACGCCGTGCAGCACCATTCCGGTGCCGTAGCCGGCCTGCACACCCTTGGCTTCGATGATTGGCGTTGTCATGCTGCATGCCCCAGATAGGCGTCGCGCACGGCGGCAGAACCGCGGATGGACGCTGGCGTTCCCTGTTCAAGGACCTGGCCATCCACCATCACGGTGACGCGGTCCGCCACCGCGAAAACCACATCCATGTCGTGTTCAATCAACATCACGGCGTGATCCACCGCGAGTTCCTTCAAAAGCCCTGCAAGGCGCTCACTCTCCTCAGGCCCCATGCCGGCCAAAGGCTCATCAAGCAGCAGCACGGTTGGACCAGCCGCAAGCGCCATCGCAATTTCCAACTGACGCAGCTGGCCGTGGCTCAAGATGCCCGCAGAACGGTCCGCCAGCGCTTGCAGGCCAACACGATTGAGCGCTGCCTCAGCGGCTTGAGTCGGTGCATGCTCACCAGTCACCACTTGCAAGTAACGGCGCAGCGGCGTGATGCGGGCCTGTGCGGCAAGGCGAACATTCTCCCGCACTGTCATCGGCTTCAGTACATTGGTGCGCTGGAAGGAACGGCCAACGCCAGCGCGTGCAAAGCGCCAAGATGGCCAGTCACCCACTTCTGCGCCATGCAAAAGGATCCGCCCGGCGCTTGGCCGCAGCTCACCCGAAAGCAGATTGGTCAGCGTGCTTTTGCCGGCGCCATTCGGGCCGATCACGGCATGCAATTCACCGACATGCAGCGCGATATTCACATCCCTGACAGCAACCAGGCCACCAAAGCGTCGGGTGAGGCCGATAGCCTCCATAGCAGGGGTGATCATGGCGCGACCTCCTTCGGGCTTACGGCGGCTTTGATATTTGGTTGCGCGCGCCAGGATGCAGGCAGCCTGATCCCGGCAAGACCGTTACGCAGACCAAGCACCACCGCGAGGATCACGAGCCCTTCGACCAAGCGCTGCCGTTCAGTGATGAGCTGCGCGACCTCACCAAGACCAACAAAAGCAAAGGCACCAAGGATCGGCCCGTGCAGCGCGCCAAGGCCACCAAGCAGGATCATCAACAGCGCTTCGGCACTGCGATGCCAGGCGAGCAATTCCGGGCTGACAAAGGCCTGAGTCATGCCCCACATATGCCCGGCAATACCTGCCATAGCGCCGGCCAGGGTGAAGGCGCCAAGTTGCAGCCAGTAGGTGTCAAAACCCATGGACCGCATGCGATGTTCATTGGCGCGGATGCCGAGCAGCGCGCGACCAAACATGGTGCGCAGCAGCGCGGTAAGCCCAAGATACATCGCCACCAGCACGGCAAGATTGACGAGCAACATTACTGTCGGCCGATCTTGGCGTGAGACAATCCATTCAAGACCGAAAAGCGAGAAGCTGGGGCGCGTGACGAAAACACCATCCGCCCCGCCACCCAGTGGCGTGTCATGAAACACGAAGAACAGCATTTGCCCGAAAGCGAGTGTCGTCATCAGGAAGAAGAAGTTGCGCGTGCGCAGTGCCAGCGCGCCGACAGCAAAAGCCGCCAAACCCGAAAGCAGCACCGCCGCCGGTAGGGTCAGCAATATGGAAAGGCTTGGGCCATAAGCCCCCATCAGGTGGATGGCATAGGCGCCAATACCAAAGAAGGCGGCATGTCCAAGGCTGACAAGCCCGGTAACGCCCACCAGCAACTGCAAGCTGAGCGCAAACATCGCGAGCACCACCGCCGTGGAGACAAGTTCCAGGTGGTAGGGCGAGGCAAAGAGCGGCAGTGACGCCACCGCAAGGGCAGCACAGCCCAGCAGGATGGATCCGGTACGACCGGCGACGGTGAGCATGACGTCAGCTCCTTGCAAAGAGGCCGGTCGGCCGCCAAAGCAGCACGACAGCCATCAGGACATAGACAGCAAGACCAGACGCGAAGGGCAGATAGGCCTTGGCAAGCGTATCCACCACGCCGATCAGTAGCGCGCCCCAGAAGGCACCAGCGATGGAGCCGACACCGCCCACGACCACGACGACGAAACAGATAATCAGGAAGCCATGGCCCATATTCGGATAGACCGAGTGCAAGGGAGCAGCGAGCGCACCCGCCAACATCGCAAGCGCTGTGCCCACCGCGAAGACGACCATATGGATGCGCCGCGCATCAAGGCCGAGCAGATCAACCATTTCGGGTTTCTCTGCAGCTGCGCGGATCGCGGAGCCAATGCGTGTGCGTTCAATCGCCAGGAACATCGCACCCGCAATGACGAGGCACGCGACCAGCACCGCGAGCCGATAGGCGGAGTAGGAGAAATCGCCCACCATCGGCACCGCCACATCAAGCGCCGCAGGCACCGGAACGGAATGGAAGTCGTTCCCGATCAACATGGAGCGACCTTCCTCAAACAGCAGGATCAGCGCGAAGGTAAGCAAGACCTGATCAAG
>JADCEV010000085.1 GCA_020249865.1 Roseomonas sp.
AACACCAGAAATTATCTCAAGCCCCATCGTTGCCCCCTGTACCTATGAGCGCCCTTAAGATCGTCCATAAGAACAGATGACAGACGCTTCACCTGAAAAGGAAGGTGGGGCTCCCCGGTTGGTTACGAATCAAAAAACCCCGCATCCCCAAAACCCGGGTCAAATCTGCGTGGCGAACCCGGGTCAGATCTCGGCGGCATTCAACAGCCTCCATCCTATTTGGAAGTTGGAGCCTCCGACAAACCCGGGGCGGTTCAGGCGATGTGATCCACCGTTCAGGTGTGTAGGTGGGTCGAGAAAGGGTGCCGTTATCAGAAGTTGGGTGATGCTCGTTCGGTACTGCTCATTAATCAAACGAGTTCTAGAATGATCGCCCCCAGATCGTGAACGCTCATTTTCCAGCCATTCTCAACCAAGACCGTCGAATCAAGCTGCGTGATTATAGCAGGCCCCTTGATCGCCGATTCAACACCAAGGTATTTGCGATCAAAGACCGGAACAGATCTCTCACGGCCATCGAATATCATCATTTGCGCGCCAATCTGCGCCCTTTGCGGATCACCTTGCCCTGCCCTTCCCAGTGCTGGCGCAGGCAGCGTGCCGGAAGCTTCAACGCGTAATGTCACGATTTCGATCGCCACTTCGGGGAGATCAAACCCGTACAGCGCCTTATGCGCTTCAGCAAAATGACGAGCGAGCACATCAAAATCATTATCCACGGGCCAGTCAATCGCCAATTCATGGCCCTGTTCTTCATAGCGCATCAAGGCGACACGCCGCAGAGATTGTTCTGTAGCAGACACCGATTCCTGTTCAAACCAAAGGCGCGCGGCATCGTCAAGAGACGTGAATGCGCTTCGGATGCGCTTCGGGTCTGCAGCCGAAAGTGTCTCTGCAATACTCATGGTGAAATCGGACTTCAAATCAGCAGCAAGTAGCCCTTGCGCGCAAAGAACACCTGGGCTGGGTGGTACGAGAATACGACGCATGCCGAGCAATTCTGCAAGGGCGCACCCATGAAGGGGACCCGCACCACCAAATGGTACTAGCGTGAAGTCGCGCGGATCATGTCCGCGCTCAACAGAGACCACGCGAATGGCACCAACCATGTTATTATTCGCAATCGCCAATATTCCACGTGCAGCCTGCTCAAGGGTCAAGCCCAATGGCTGCGCGATACGGTCTACCGCCCCCAGCGCCAACTTCCGATCAAGCTTCATGCGTCCGCCAAGCAGGCTCTCCGGCAGGTGTCCCAATACAAGATGTGCATCTGTAACTGTTGCCGCGCTGCCGCCTCGGGCATACCCGGCCGGGCCAGGATCGGCGCCCGCACTTTGCGGGCCGACGGTTAGCGTTCCATCCGGTTGGCATTGTGCGATTGACCCTCCACCTGCGCCAATCGTGACCATATCAATCATCGGTAAGAGCAAAGGCCAGGGACCGACGCGCCCCGTTTGCGTAAGGCCAATCTTGCCCTTGCTCATCAGGCAGATATCCGCACTGGTTCCGCCAATATCTACGGTGATTATATCCTCAATGCCTGCTGCTTCAGCCATCATGCGTGCACCCACCACGCCCGCTGCGGGGCCGGAAAGCGCGGTTTGCACAGGAGCACGGCGGATGGCAGCGGCACCGGCCACACCTCCATTTGATTTCATCAAAAGCAGCGGCGCAGAAATCGCCGCATCCTTGAGGCGCGCTTCAAGCCGTTCGATATAGGTTGAGACCGCAGGCATAACGCCGACATTCAAAACAGTCGCCATGCTGCGTTCATATTCGCGCACAATCGGCAAAACATCTGATGATGCGCTGAATGCCAGTTGGGGTACTTCTGCACGCAAGATCTCCAGCGCTTGTCTTTCATGTGCGGAATTGGCGAAGGCATGTAGAAAGCAAATGGCGATGGCCTTCACCCCCGCCGCTGCAGCAGCATGCGCAGCCCACCGTACCGCTTCCGTATCAAGTGGTTCCAATTCCACCCCATTTGCATCCATCCGGCCCGAGGCTTCAAATACCAAAGAGGGCGGCACCGGTCGCTTTGGCTTTACCCAGCCCCAAAGATTGTCGCGCCGCGGTAGGTCCGCGCGGCCTATCTCAAGCACATGACGGAAGCCTGCTGTTGTCAGCAATGCTGTTGCTGCCGTTCGGCCTTCCAGAATCAGATTTGTTGCAACGGTGGTCCCATGCAGAACGCGGCTAATCTCGGTCGCGCTGCGCCCAGCCTGATTAAGCGCCAGGAGGACGCCGGTGATGAATGCCTCAGAAGGATCACGCGGCGTCGAGGGTGTTTTCGCAGTCCAAGCCTCACCCGTTACAATATCTTGCAGCGTGATATCCGTGAATGTACCGCCAATATCCACCGCGACAATCAGGTTTTTAGGCGACTGCATCGCAGTATCCTTTACGGTGAAACAATTTGGTTGCCTTGTTCTGTTGCCTCAGCACCGCCGTTTCGACTTGATCAAGCTTCGTGTTCTTGATCGCCACGCCGTAGTGCATTCGTGCCGCATCGGCGGAAATAAAGCCGCCTTGCCAATCGTCGAAAACCTGCTCCACCGGCCGGTCAAACGGATTTCCCCAACCGCCTCCGCCACCGGTTTCAATGCGGAATATGTCGCCTTTTCGCAGCATCGTACCATCAGAAAGCGGCGCCAGGACTCTTTCGCTGGGTGTGCCCGGATTCACAATGGCGCGACCAGAGCCACCATTCATGCCGCCAGCAACACCCCAGGGTGGATTTTCAACACTGTCAATGCGCACCGCAAGCATCGCCTCGTCGGCCATCACCTCAAACTCACGAATGACACCGGCACCACCACGAAAACGTCCCGGCCCCGCAGAATCCATATTGATTCCATAGCGCCGTAGGCGCACGGGGTAGGATAGTTCCATGAATTCCACGGGATAGTTTTCTTGCGCTACGAAATAGACCGCATCGGTGCCATCGGCGAAAGGCCGCGCACCATAGCCAACACCTATCCCATCACTCAGCAGAAAACGCTTACCGCCCGCATGGCCGCGCAACGCAATGACAACATAAGCGGAATGGGCAGCAGGCGCCTTGCCGTCGCGTGCAACCGCAACCAAACCATGTAGTGCGGCCAGAAGGCGCATCATGGTAATGCCACGAAGACCAAGTGGTGCAGGCGCGCGGGGGGCGAGCAGCGACCCAGGTCTGAGCAACACTTCGTCAATCGCGCGCGGAGCGCCTGCATTGAGAACCTGCCCCACCTGATCCTGGAGAACATAGAGCCCAAGAGCCATGCCTGGTACATCCGGATGCATCAGTAGATTGACTGGCCCTGGTGCCTGATCATCCGTTGCTCTGGCATCGAAGATGAACCGATCATCTTCCGTGCGCGTCAATGATAGCCTCAGCGTAAAGGGGCCATTTCCATGCCCATCCGAATCAATGCAATCCGAGAAATTTGTCGTACCTAGCGGAAAAATCTCCTTGAGGCCCTGCCGTACGGTTGCTTCAGTGCGGCTTAACAACTGTGCCAAAGCATCCGTCAGAATATCCGGCCCAAAGCGTCCTGCCATTTCCGCCAAGCGTTTCTCACCCAACCGCACCGCTGCCATAAGAGCGCGCGTGTCGCCCTGCGATTGCACCGGAAAGCGACTATTGCGCCAGAAACTGCGGAGCAGATCGTTATTCGTCTGGCCGTTACGCACCAGACGCACCGGCGGGATGATGATGCCTTCCTGAAAATGATCTGTTGCATCCGGGCTGAGCGACCCTGGCCGTAAGCCGCCAATATCGGAAAAATGTGCCCAGCCCATCACGAAACCAATGCGTTCCCCCGCAAAAAAGACCGGCGCAAGGAAGACCTGATCATTTGAATGGGAAACTGCGCCATTGCTGCCGTAGCAATCATTATACCAATAAAGATCGCCTTCCTGCATTGTATCGAGCGGAAACTGCACCGCAACGGGTGCCACAATATCACCGAAAATCGGCAGATCGCTGCCAACGGCCATCGCGCCGTCTCGATCGAAAAGGGCGGTATAAAAATCCTTCTTTTCGCGGATAAAGGCAGACATGGCGGTGCGTTCAAGCAGTGCCTCCATTTCCGCCTGAGCTGCACGCGCGGCACCGCGAATCACTTCCAGCGTCACCACATCACAACGTTGCATGGGCCTGCCCCTCTGGTTTCTGTTTTTCTGAGATCCCTTCTTGCCAGTAATGGCAGGCTACTCGCTGGTTCTCAGAGATTGAGTCAAACGATGGTTCTTCACTTGTGCAGCGCGGCTGCGCGATGGGACAGCGTGGATGAAACCGGCAACCAGACGGGACATTCCTGAGGCTTGGTGGATCGCCCCGTAGCATCGGGCCTTCTTGAACCCCGTCCAGATGGGGTGCGGCAGCAATCAGGGCGCGCGTGTAGGGGTGCCGCGGCGCGGCAAAGATATCGCTCGCATTTCCTTCCTCAACAACCTTGCCAAGATACATGACAGCGATCCGGTCACACACCCGGCGAACAACCGAAAGATCATGCGATATGA
This sequence comes from Roseomonas sp., assembly GCA_020249865.1. Taxonomy (GTDB): domain Bacteria; phylum Pseudomonadota; class Alphaproteobacteria; order Acetobacterales; family Acetobacteraceae; genus Neoroseomonas. The sequence continues at coordinate 4,507 of JADCEV010000085.1, forward strand.
AAATATAGGTAAGCCCAAATCTGTCGCGCAAATCATAGAGTAATCGCAAGACGGAAGCCTGTACGGAAAGATCAAGGCCTGCGGTTGGTTCGTCCAAAATGACGATTTTTGGACGCAGCAACAGGATACGCGCGAGACCCATGCGGCGTTGCTGCCCACCGGATAGCTCATGCGGATAGCGTTCGGTCATAGCCATATCCAGGCCGACAGCCTGCATGATTTCCGCGATCCGTGCCTTTTGCTCCGCCCTATCGGTAACACCGTGGATGGCTAGCCCCTCGGCGAGGCTGGCGCCCAAGCGCCACCAGGGATCAAGCGCAGCCCCAGGATCCTGATGCACATATTGGATGGCACGGCGCATACGGCGCGCCTGGCGTGCAGGAACACCAGAAACCACATGGCCCGAAAACTCGATTCTGCCTTCGGATTCACATTGCAGGCCCAGTACCGTACGAGCGAGTGTGGTCTTTCCGCAGCCGCTCTCGCCAACAATGCCGAGTATTCCGCCTTCATGCACAACCAAATCCACACCATCCACGGCGCGTACGCCTGGCTTGTGGCGGAACAAGCCGCGCCGTTTGCCTAATTCCACCTCAAGTCCAGTAACGCGCAGGATTTCACGCAAGGGCCTGCTCCGGCAATTCATCAGCGTACCATGGGCACGCCACCAGATGTGAGTTGGCAAACTCCGTGACCGGCGGAACTTCCTTCGAACACGCAGCACGAGCAATTGGGCAACGGGGGTGGAAACGGCAACCTTCTGGTTGCTGTGTCGCCGCTGGCACAGTGCCAGGAATGCCGAGCAGATTTACCGCACGGTCAGGATGGCACGCGAGCAGCAGGCGCGTGTAGGGGTGTTGCGGGTTTCTCAGCACATCGCTTGTCAATCCCGATTCTACGACCCGACCAGCATAAAGGACTGTTACCCTGTCGCATAAGGCGGCAAGCACGCCGAAATCATGGGTCACAAATAACAAAGAGAGTCCTTTATCTGAAACCAGACCGCGCAGAAGGGCTAGAATTTCGCGTTGTGTTGTTACATCCAAGGCCGTTGTCGGCTCATCCGCCACGAGCAAATCAGGCGCGCAGGCAAGCGCCGCAGCAATCAAGAGCCGCTGTCTTTGTCCCCCCGAAAACTGATGAGGATATTTCGCCAGGGCGGCTTCTGGATCGGGCAATTGTACAGCGCGAAACAGATCAATCAGGGTACTCGCATGGTCTTTCCGCGTTCCAGGCGCATGCTTACGCATGATCTCCAGTATTTGATCTCCTGCACGAAAGACCGGGTTCAACGACAAATACGGATCCTGCGGCACAAAGCCGATTCTCCCGCGCGCAGCTGCCCAGTTAACTTTGATCAGGTCTTTGCCCTTGAATTCGAGCTTTCCATGCGGGATGCTGGCGTTCCTGGGTAGAATGCCGAGTACTGCACGGAGCAGGGTGGATTTCCCACAGCCGCTTTCACCGACCACGCCCATGGTCACGCCTGGCGGAACCGAAAGCGTGATACCGTCAAGAATGCGCGCTATACCCGCATCGCCACGAATATGCACAGAAAGATCTTGAATGGACAGCAGCGGCGATGTCATCGTTTGCTCCGCCTGATCTTCGGGTCGGCTGCATCGCGCAGCCCATCGCCAAGCAGATTGAAACCAAGCACAAGGACAAGAATGGCAAGCCCTGGAAAGGTGGGAAACCACCACGCTTCCGGTAAATGTTGACGCGCTTCGGATACAGCAAGCCCCCAATCGGGTGACGGCGGCGTTGCACCCACACCCAGAAACCCAAGGATTGCCGCCGTCAATATCGTGAAGCCCATACCAATGGTGGCACGTACGAGCACTGCCGGCGCTGCATTAGGCAGAACATGCAAGAAGAGAATGCGCAAAGGTGACGCGCCAATTCCGGCCAGGGCGTCAACAAAAAGGGACCCGCGCAAGCGCCTTGTCTCGGCAAATACGGTACGCGCAAAGAAAGGCCAATAGGTCAGCGCCAAGGCCAGCATTGCCGCCCCAATTCCCGGTGCAAGCAATTGGCCCAGAGCCAGGGCAAGAATAAGTTGCGGGACCGCAAGAAAAACATCTGTTGTCCGCATCAGGATCTCGGAAAGCCAACCTTCTCGCCAGCCGGCAAAAAGTCCAATCGGTACCCCGATCAGCATGGCCGCCGTGATCACCGCAACCGCGACCAGCAGCGCATTTCGCGTGCCCAAGATCACGCGTGAAAAGATATCACGGCCAAGATTATCGGTACCAAAGGGAAACTCGACGGAAGGTGGCTTAAGGCGCTGCAACAAATGACTTTCAAAAGCGTCATTTGGGTATGGCGCCAGCCAATTCGCAAAAATGGCGACGAAGATCGCAAAAAGCACAATGAAAAGACCCAGCGTCGCGACAGGGTCACGTAAAAGAACGCGCAGCACCATCATGTCACATCTTCCGCAACACGGGGATCAATGATGGCCTGAGCTACATCAACCAGCACATTCACAACAGCATAGACGAAACCAACCACAAGGGTTACCGCTAGCAACGCCTTATAGTCGGCCGAGATGATGGCCTGCACGGAATAGGTACCAAGCCCCGGCCAGTCAAAAATGGCTTCCACGGCAACGGCCCCCGAGATCAGGGCGCCAAACAACAAGCCGATTTGTGTCACCACAAGTATAACGGCATTCCGCAGAACATAGATCGCCGCCAGCCGAAAGCGGCCATATCCAACAGCCTTGGCATAGAGCACAAAGTCCTTCTGCAGTACTTCCAGCACCCCCGATCGTGTAAAACGCGCAATTGTCGCAAGGCCTGGCAGGCTAAGCGTGATTGCTGGTAGAATGAGATGTGAAATCCCATTCAGCAGTAGATCAAGTCGGCCAGCGATCAGGCTATCCAACAAAACAAAACCCGTTACACGGGGCGGCAGACCAAGTGCGACATCAACCCTGCCACGCAGTGGCAGCAGATCAAGCTCCATGGCAAAAAGAAGTTGTAGCATGATGGCCAGCCAAAAGGATGCCAATGCAAGCCCACCCACGGAAACCACGCGGACCAGATGATCAATAATGCCGTTATGGTTGAGCGCCGCAAAAAGCCCGAGTGAAACACCAAGAAAAACGGCAATCAGCAATGCGACAAAGGTCAATTCCAAGGTAGCCGGTAGGCGCTGCAAAATCTCTTCAGCGACCGGGCGGCCCGAGAATACACTCTTCCCGAAATCGCCAGTCAGTACCTGGCGCACATGAATGAAGGCCTGTTCGATAACTGGACGATCAAGCCCATATTGCGCGCGTATTTCGGCAATCATCGCAGGTGTTGCGGCATCCCCGGCAAGGGTCGCCGCAGGATCACCTGGAATGACCCGTGACAAGACGAATGTCAAAAGGATCAACCCGAAAAGAGCCGGCAGCGCCAGAAGCAACCGCCGGATCACATAACGCGCCATTATCGGGCCTTAATTGGCAAGCGACATCAGCCGCAACTCTCCACCCGAACCAACTGGGGAGAAGGTATACCCCTGTACGCGCCGTGAAAGGCCGCGCAGATTCAGCGTGTTATAGACCCAAATATCAGGACTATCGGCCACAACGATGCGTGTTGCCTGCTGATAAAGCCGTTCGCGCTCGGCCTGATCAAGGCTGCTCCGCGCGCGCCGGAGAAGGTCATCCACTTGGTCATTCTTATACCAGGCGCTGGCCTTCCATGTGCCGTGGAACTGGCTGTCATACATTTGGCCAATCCAATTCTCCGGATCGACAAAATAGGTCGAAACCCAATGCACCCACATATCAGGCGTTGTCTGCGCCTGCGTGGTGGCCGCAGTGATACCTGCCCAGGTATTGGTGACGATACGCAGATTGATGCCAATCTTGCGCAAATCCGCCTGGAACATCTGTGCCGCCTGGACCGTCTGTTCTAATTCGCTCTGCACATGGATTTCGATCTCACGCCCAATCGGCGCGCCGGCCGCGCGTGCGCGGTCACAATGCTGCTTTGCTTGATCCAGATTGAAGCTGTAGCCTTGTAGATCAGGCGGATTGCCCCAGAGATTATTCGGGTTGGGGCCGCCATTGCGAACGACCAGCCCCTTCAGAATAACGTCATTGAAGCCCTGATAATTGAAGGCGTGGGCGAAGCAAAGCCGCGCGTCCCGATTGTCAAAGGGCGCCTTCATATTGTTCATACGCAGGATAAAAACACGCATGCTTTCGTCACGCGCCACGCGCGTCCGCGCATTCCGTTCCACGCGTTCAACCTGATCTGTTGGTAGGTAGGAATCGGTCGCGTCAATTTCCCCACGCAGTAGTGCGAGGACGCGCGTTGAGGTTTCCAACACAGGGCGTGCCCGGACCGTATCTATGGGGCGTTCCAGATGGGACCATCCCATGAAATGTCCTGGAAATCGCGCAAGGTCCATGGATACGCGTGTTTGATAGGTGGCAGGATCAATCCGGTAAGCACCTGACCCAGCCGTATTGGCCGCAAGCCAGGCGGCCCCCCAATCATTATTCACAACATTGGGCGCTATGACGCGCGGATTGACAATGGCAACGAGCGGAATAGCCGCCAGGAAGGGTGCATAAGGCCGCGAGAGAACGAAGCGAATGGTCCGCGGGCCAGTCGCTGTCACGTTCTCGGGCTTCAGCACTGGAGAGAATGCAGCAGCCGGCGCGCGGTTCATGCCAAGCAGGCGCCGAAAGGAATACGCCACATCCTCCGCAGTCATATCGCTGCCATCTTGGAACTTAATGCCGGCCCGCAGCGTGAAATCCCATGTGAGGCCATCCGCGCTCGTTGTGTGGCTTTCGGCAAGCCATGGGACCAGACGTGGCGGATTTCCCTGATAGCGATAGAGCCCGTCGTAGGCATTGAGAAGCACGAATTGGCTTGGCACATCGAAAATGGCATGCGGGTCCAGCGTTGCCGGTAAAGTATCGCCCCATACCAGCGGCCGCTGTTGCGCATCTGCGCTTGGCGCGACAAAGGCAGCTGCAAAAACTGCGGCTGCCCCAGCCAGCAGGCGGATAAACCTCGAACGAAGCCTCATGGAAGCGTCCCTTCTCACCCTGTGGAAGGGGTATCAGACGATGTTCGGCTTTTGGTGGCAAGACCCAAGCGAGCGGGAAAATGCGCCTCCGGATGGAACCAGGCACTGCAGTGACGGTATTTCGTGCACCTGTGCTCCAAGCAGACTTCAGAATAGCCGATTCTTCGGCATCTCCAGGCCCAAATGGCCGCGCAGCGTGGTGGCGGTATAGTGCTTTCGGAAAAGACCGCGGCGCTGCAATTCGGGCACGACTTCATCAACAAAACCATCAAAGGCGCCGGGAAACCACGCGGGCAGGATATTGAAGCCGTCGGCTGCGCCACCTTCAAACCAGGCTTGCAGCGTATCGGCAATATCCTCCTTTGTGCCAGCGATCACCCAATGGCCACGTGCTGCGCCTGTGAGATTCAGAAGATCTCGCCACGTCATGCCCTCTCGAAGCGCCTTGGAAAGCATGGCGCGGGCAAAGCCGTGAGAGGTATTCGGCAGAGGCAGATGAGGAACCTTATCATCCAAGGTAAAGCCTGAAACATCAAAGCCGAGCCGCGCCGACAGCAGGCTCGACGCGTTAGTGTTGGTCACGAAGGACTGCAATTTGTCTAATGTCGCCCAGGCTTCCTGGCGAGAGCGACCGAGGATAGGCATGACGCCAGGCAGGACCGCTATTTCATCAGGATGCCGACGAAAGCGCGGCATTCTTTCCTTGAGTGATCGATAAGCTTCCTTCGCTTCTTCAAAATCTTGCACGACAGAAAACACCACATCAGCCGTGCGCGCGGCAAGATCAAGCCCGGTTTCGGAAGCGCCTGCCTGCAAGACGATGGGGCGCCCTTGCGGACAACGCCCGATATTCAGCGGGCCACGTACTTGGAAGTATTTTCCAACATGATTGAGCGGTTTCATCTTGGTTGGATCAATATACTGCCCTGTAGCGCGATTTGCGATGATGGCGCCCTCATCCCAGCAATCCCAAAGGCCCATTACCACATCAACAAATTCTTCTGCGACGCGATAACGTTCATCATGTTCCGGAAGGTCGCGGCCAAAATTGGGCGCAGCGCGTGGATTGGAACTGGTCACGGCATTCCAGGCGGCACGCCCGCTGCTCAAATGATCAAGGGATGCAAATAGGCGGGCAACATTGAAAGGTTCATTGAAGCTGGTCGAAGCGGTAGCACCAAGCCCGATATGGGTGGTTGTAGCCGCAAGCGCGCCAAGCATCGTGAGCGGTTCAAAACGTGCGGTGAATGAGGGATGATCACTCGGCCCGGCAGACAGCGTATCACCCAAAAAGAACAAATCAAAACAGCCACGTTCCGCTATACGCGCAATATGCTGGATAACCGAAAGGCTTTGGAAACTGTCATATGCGCCATCCATGCGCCAGCCCGCGATATGATTACCCGTGCCAAGAACAAAAACGCCAAGATGCATTTGACGATCTGGCATGAAACGTCCATCCTTGATTACAGTTCATAAAGGAGCCGGTACTGCCCAAGCAGAGGCGGCTGTTTCAAAGTGTACTTCAAACCGGCCTGTCGAGATACATATGCCGAGCAAGCGCAATCTGAGCTAACAGGCCTGAGGTAGTTCTGGCCCCATTCAGGGCATATGAAGCCCGCCATTCACCTCAATCACCTGACCGGTGATGAAGCCCGCCATCTCCTGGGAAGCCAGAAAAAGATAGGCACCGACGCATTCCTCAACGGTGCCGATTCGCCGCATGGGTGTCAGCTTGATCGAAGCCTCAAGCTGATGGTTTGGCGTTGTCTTCGCCTTGTCTGGCTTGCCGATCACGCCCGGGGCAATTGCATTCACGCGAATACCGTAACGCGCGACCTCCTTCGCCAATCCGCGACTGAAGGTCGAAACAAATGCCTTTGAAGCGGCATAGAGCGTGGATTTGCTGCCGCCACCGGTACGCGCTGCGATGGATGTGGTGGAAATGATCGCACCGCCGCCCTGCGCCTGCATAATCGGCACCGCGGCGCGCGAACAGGCGAAGACTGATCGTGCATTCAGGTTAACGATATCGTCATAGAGCGCGTCATCAATCTCGTGCAACGGATACCGCTTCACCACACCACCGGCATTGTTCACCAACACATCAAGCGCCCCGAGACGTTGCTGAGCTTCAGCAACCAAGCCACGGCAAGCATCACGCGAACGCACATCGGCCCTGAGCGCAATGGCGTTGCCACCCGCGGCGTGGATCTCCTCCAGCACCTGCAACGCCTGGGCTTCGCTGGAATTGTAATGCACCGCAACGCGCGCGCCCTGCGCGGCGAAGCCCTTGGCCACGGCAGCCCCGATGCCGGTGGATGCACCAGTGATGAGAACGGCCTTGTCGGCAAGGTCAGTTATTCGCATGGAACCTATCCTTGAAGATGCGACCAGCCGGCGGGGGCTTGGCCCAACCAGCGATCCGCTTCACCCGGCCACCAAGGCCGGCCATCAATCCCTATGCCCCATCCAGCACCGACGCCCTGCACTTCCAGCCCATCCTCGGCGCGCGCGCGGTAACAGACATGGTGGTGCCCATGGATGACGAGCCGCGCGCCCATCCGTCGCGCCAATGCGTCGAGCGCCGAAACGCCCTGTGGATGGCTTGATGGCGCCTCATGTGTCACCAGCACGTCGGCACGCAGGGCGGATAGCGCCTCCACATCCTCGGGCCAGATTGCCATGGCGGCGAGCGCATCGGCCATTGAGCGGCGCTGTGCCTCGGTCCAGTCGGGGCCAAGGCGGGTCATGTCTGCCGGCAGATCATTGCGAGAATGTAACTGCGGCGGCCCTGGCGGTTCCCAGACACGGCGGCGAAAGGTGCCACCCAGCCCGGCGATGCGCAGCCCGCCAATATCGGTGACACGCGCATTGAGTTCACCTTGCCGGGTGCGCGGGTTGCGGCCCGCATCCACCAGGTTGGTCCACATTTCGGGCCCACCATCATAATCATGATTGCCCCAAATCCAATGCACCTTGATCCCGGCATCGAGCAGCGGCGCGGCCGCAACATCAAGCGGCTGATCGCATTCCATATCCCCGAGCAGTACCGCCACACGTGGCCGCCGTTCGGCCTTGGCAAGGCCCTGCGCAACATGTCGCCATTGACGATGGATATCGCCGATGAAGACAATATCCTGTTCCCATGCAGGGCCCTGCATCACGGCCTCAAATCACCCCTTCTTCGGCCAGCGCCGCGACCTGCGCGGAAGAGTAACCGAGCAGCTCACCCAGGATGCGGGCATTATCCTCACCATAGCCAGGCGCGCCGCGGTTGATGATGCCACCGCTATAGGGCGGCGTGGCAGAAAGCTTCGTTGGAATTTCGGTTACCGGCCAGCGGCCGATCTTGGTGCCGGTGACTTCCGTGAGCCAGGAGAGTGCCGGAAGTTGCGGGTCATTGTCGCACCGGTCCTCTGCCGTTTGGCAGACACCCGCCGGCACGCCAGCCGCCTGCAGCGCTGCCATGCAGGCATAGGCATCCAAATCCTGCGTCCATTCCGTCATCGCAATATCCAACGCGTCCTGGTGCAGCAGCCGGCTTTCCAGCGTTGCGAAGCGCGGGTCCGCCAGCCAGGCCGTGCGACCCGCCACGCGAACAAGTGCCTGCCATTGGGCTTCGTCGAAGGCAGCGATGGCAATCCAACGGTCCTGCCCGGCGCAGCGATAGGCGCCATGCGGCGCCGCCGGCTTATAGGGGGAACGATTGCCGATACGGCTCCAGCTTCGCCCATTCGCCGACCAATCAAGGATCGGCACCGGCTTCAGGAAAATGCCCGACTCGCACTGGGAACTATCAATCCACTGCCCCTGGCCGGTGCGGTCGCGGTGATAAAGCGCGCCAATGATCGCCGTCGCGAAGCTATAGGCGCCGATCCAGTCGAGAAAGGAATAGCCCCAGCCTGCGGGCATGGCTGGTTCGGGCAGGCCCGACATCTCCGAAGTGCCAGCAAAGGCCGCAGCGACGGGACCAATGGTGCGGAAACGCCCATAGGTGCCAATGCCGCCCATGCCAGATTGCTGCACATAGATGATGTCGGGCCGCAATGAGCATAGCACATCATAGCCAAGACCGAGCCGCTGCAGCACACCTGGCGAGAAGCCTTCCGCCACCACGTCAGACATGGCGATCAGGCGGCGCGCGATCTCCATGCCCTTGGGATGGCGGATATTGAGCGAAATGCCGCTCTTGCCTGAATTCTTGTTGTTGAACTGTCCGCCCATATCGGAATCGGTGACACCCTTGAGCGGCGCCGTCGCAGCCTCACGCGCTGCGCGCCCGCCAACGGGCGACATGGCCGCAAGGCGCGTATCGGGATTGTCCTTCCATTCGACCTTGATGACATCCGCACCCAGCGCCGCGGCGAAGCGCGTACCGCCCGCTGAGGCAAGGAACCAGGAAAAATCGAAGATCCGTACGCCCTGCAAGGGAAATGGCTTTTCGTGCGGGGAAAGCCGCGGCGGTGCATCACTGCGCGGTCTTGCCGGCTGCGTGAGCGGCTTCCTCGGCGCCAGCGCGCCAAGCACGGCTGTGGTGTCCTCGCCCAGCAGCGGGGCGCGGCGGCCGGATTTCCACACCGTCCCGGTCGAGAGCCATCGGCTGACCGGATAGTGGTAGGCGCGCCCATGTTCGGGATGTTCCACCTCCGCAAAGGTGCCGCGCGTCTGCCAATGCGCATCAAGCACGTTTTCGTGCGGCTTGCGCAGCGGCGACCACAGCAGCCCAGCCGCCTGCGCTTCCCGCCAAGGCATTGTCTCGTAGCGGAAAGATCGGATGAAGCGCTGCACGATCTCAAGCACATGAGATTTTGCCTCGTCATCCGCGCCCGAGCCGGGAACATTGCGCGCCTTGGTATCAGCATTACCGCCCGGTGCCTGCAGATCCGCCGCCATGCCGTAGCTGGACAGGAAGGGCACAAGGCTTGTCTGGTCGCGCACCGAAACGCCGGCAGCGATATACCAGCGCCCATCCTTGGTATGGCCAATGCTTGGCACATGCGTCGGTTTTTCGATTGCGTGCCGGCAGGTCTGGCGGAATAGCGGCGCGCGCCGCATCACCCAGGACATGACATCAAGCTCGGTATTCTTTGAAACCGCTTCGTGAATCGCCACGCACAGATCCTGGCCTTCTCCGGTATGGAGCCGATGGATCAGCGCGGCGAGGATACCCACAACCATCTGGTCACCGGCGATGTGGTAGGCGTGCCAAAGCTGCGGCGCGATTGGCGGCAAATCGTAATGCTTGGAAGGATCCGGATCATAGCCGCAATTCATCATGATCCCGCCCAGCGCCAGGTGGATCAGGTCCGATGCCTTGTGATCCTTCCACGGACCTTCATCGCCGAAGGGTGACATGCGCGCCGCAATCAGGCCAGGAAATTCCGCAGCGATGTCACGCGCGGCAATGCCCAGCGCAGATGCCGCCTTCCCCTCGCTCGCATCAAGGTAGATATCGGCCGAGGCAAGAAGCTGTCGGAATTTCTGCCGACCATCCGGCGTATCGAGGTCGAGCACAACGGACTGCTTGCCGCGATTATAGCCCCAGAAATGCAGCGACCGCTCGGGACCGGGTTCATCATCCAGGAAGGGTCCGATGGCACGGGTGGAAGAACCCTGCGGGGGTTCAACCTTGATGACCTCAGCACCCAGGCCGGCGAGTGCCATGCCGACATATTCGGCTGTCTCATCAGCCATTTCCACAACACGCAAACCCTCCAGCATGCCTGGGAGGTGCCCAGCCTTGTCGCGCGTGAATGGCAGGGTGCTCGGCGCAGTCGTCATGCTGAAATATCCTTGCGGCGGGTCGCGCGCGGCGGGGCGGTAGAACCCCGGACCACGAGTTCAAGCGGAAGTTCGTCAGGTAGGGCGAAGTCATGCCCGCTGATGCGGGCAAGAAGGTAATCGGCAGCCATGGCGCCGATTGTGTGCTTCGGCGAACGCACCGTTGTCAGCGGTGGCCGCATATGCGTCACGATCTCAAGATCGCCGACTCCGACAATCGAAAGCTGCGCCGGCACGCGGATGCCCTGCGCCTGCGCTTCCAGCAGCAGGCCGAGTGCCACGATGTCGTTATTGGCGATCAAGGCTGTCGGCAAGTCGCCCTTTCGCTGAAGCACGCGGAAGGCCTCTCGTACCTTGGTGATGCGATACTCCGTCTGGACGATGCGATCCGCCGGCAGCGGAATGCGGTGGCGGCGCATCGCCGCGCGTAGACCGGCGATGCGCGCCCGCACGCGGTCATTATGCTGCGTAAGCCCTGCCACAACCCCGATATCGCGATGCCCCAACCCGACAAGATGATCCACCAGCAGCCGCGCGGCAGTCGCGTTGTCATAGCCAATGGTTGGGTGCGCGCTGGCACGCGCCGGCGCCCAGGTCTGTACGAAGGGAATGCCAGAGCTATTCAGCAGCAGTTCGAGTTCCTTGCTGCGGGTCACACCAACCAGCACCAGCCCATCCACGCCGCGTTCAATCATGGTGCGGACGCTGCGAAATTCCGCCGCCTCATCATAGTTGAAGGTGGCCAGCAGCATGGTGTAGCCCTGCGGTTCCAGCCGCTGCTGAAAACCTTCAATCATGTCGGAAAAAATCGTATTCGAAAGATTGGGCACCACCGCGCCCAGCACGCGCGATCGGCGCGACGCAAGCGCCCTTGCCGCGCCATGCGCAACATAACCGAGCTTCGATGTCGCCTTCAGTACCTTGTCCCGCAAATCCTGCGTGACCAATGAGGCGTTGTTGAGCACGCGTGACACGGTGGCAGCAGAAACGCCGGCTTCCAGCGCTACTTCTTCCAGCCGAACCTTGGGGGCGCCGGTTTTCCTGCGCCTTTTGCTCCCCGGCTGAGGCGTGCTTGCCTTTGTCTTCATCTGCGCGGCACAGGTCCTATGCGGTTGCGGCGCGAAGGTGACAGGCGACGCCGTGACCTGACGCGTCCACTACCAGCGGCGGTTCCTCCTGCCGGCAGCGCGCGACCGCGATTGGGCATCGCGTATGGAAACGGCACCCTGGGGGCGGGTTGATCGGGCTTGGTACATCACCTGTCAGAACGGTGCGCGCCCGTCTCGCCCGGGGGTGAGAGACCGGCACGGCGGCCAGCAGCGCTTCCGTGTAAGGATGTCGTGGCGTCTCGAACAAGGAAGCGCGCGCGGCGATCTCCACGATCTTGCCGAGATACATGACGGCAACGCGATGGCTGATGTGCTCGACCACGCCAAGATCATGCGCGACGAAAAGGTAGCTCAAGCCAAATTCCTGCTGCAAATCCATCATCAGGTTGATGACCTGTGCCTGCACTGAGACATCAAGTGCAGAGACCGGCTCATCCCCAATGATCACGCTGGGGCCGAGCGCCAGGGCCCGCGCAATGCCGAGCCTTTGCCGCTGCCCGCCAGAGAATTCATGCGGATAATTGGCACGTTGATCCGGACGCAGCCCCACGCGCGCAAAAAGCATGGCGACGCGATCGCGCTGTTCAGCGCGCGAGCCGATACCGAAATTGATCAGCGGTTCCTGCACGATTTCACCCGCCGTCATGCGCGGGTTCAATGACGAATACGGATCCTGGAAAATGACCTGCATCCGCTTGCGCCGTTCGAGCAGGGCCGCGCTGCCAAGGCCGGTGATCTCCTCACCTTCCAGGGAAACATGGCCAGAGGTTGGTTCAACCAAGCGCAAAACGGCCTTTCCAACCGTGGACTTGCCGCAGCCGCTCTCCCCTACCAGGCCGAGTGTTTCCCCCTGCCCTATAGTGAAAGAAACACCATCCACTGCGCGGAGTTGCTTGCGCCCGCGGCCGAAGAAGCTGCCGCCCACGCTGTAGTGCTTGACGAGGTCGCGGACCTGCAGAACTGGGGTCGCGGCATTCATGCCACAGCTCCTTGACCGACTTCCCAACAGGCGATGTTGTGGCTGCCTGCAAAACGCCGCAGCGGCGGCGCTTCAACATGGCAGCGCGATGTCGCAAGGCTACAGCGCGGCGCGAAAGGACAACCCGGTGGCCGCGCCTTCAGCGCCGGCACCACGCCAGGAATCTCAGCTAGCCGCCCGCCATGGGCACCCCCCAAATGCGGCATCGCACCCATCAGGCCACGCGTATAGGGGTGGGTGGGCGCGTCAAAGATTTCCTCGGCAGTGCCTTCTTCCACCTTGCTTCCCGCGTACATCACCAGCACGCGGTCGGCCATTTCCGCAACAACGCCAAGATCATGGGTGATCAGCAGAACGGCTGTACCAGTTTCCCGCTGCAAATCGCGGATCAAATCAAGGATCTGCGCCTGGATGGTGACATCAAGCGCGGTCGTGGGTTCATCGGCCAATAGCACACGTGGGCGGCAGGCCAGCGCCATGGCGATCATGACGCGCTGACGCATGCCGCCGGATAATTGATGCGGATATTCATGCAGGCGGCGCTCGGGTTCGGGAATGCGCACCTGGCGCAACATTTCAAGTGCGCGGTCCATACAGGCTTGCCAGGGCAGGCCTTCATGCACCATCACTGTCTCTGCAATCTGGCGGCCGATGTTCAGCACAGGGTTCAAGCTCGTCATCGGTTCCTGAAAAATCATCGACACAGCGCGGCCCCGCACTTCGCGGATTTCAGGTTCCGACACCTGCACAAGGTCCCTGCCTTCGAGCAGCACGCGCCCGGCGCCGATCCGCCCATAGGGCCGCGGCAGCAGGCGCAAAACGGAAAGCGCCGTCAGGCTTTTGCCGCAACCGGATTCGCCCACAATGCACAGGGTCTCGCCGCGATTTACGTCGAAGGAAAGGTCATTGACCGCAACCGCTGGCGGACCGTCGCCGGTCGCGAATTCCGTGCGCAGCCCCTCCACCCGCAGGACAGGATCGGCGGCCATCAGATCCTCCGCGCGAGGCGGGGGTCGAGCATGTCGCGCAGCCCGTCGCCAAGAATGTTGATGGACAGCACCATCACCGCAAGAAAGACACTCGGGAACAGAATGTTCCAGAAGGCGATCTGCACATAAAGCCGGCCTTCCGCGATGATATTGCCCCAGGACGGAATCTCCGGCGGGGTTCCGACGCCGAGGAAGCTGAGGTAGCTTTCGACCAATACGGCAGAAGCGGCGATGTAAGTTGCCTGTACGATCAGCGGCGCAAAGGTATTGGGCAGTATATGGCGCAGCATAAGCCGCGGAAACCGCGTGCCAACGGCACTCGCTGCCTGGATATAGACTTGTTCGCGCACCGAGAGAACCACCGAGCGTACGAGGCGCGCCACGCGCGGCACTTCAGGGATGGTGATGGCCAGGATCACGATCCAGATACTGGCCCGCGTGAGCGACATGAGCGCGATGGCGAGCAGAATGCCCGGAATGGCCATCAACCCGTCCATGATCCGCATCAGAATGGCATCAGCCGTGCGGAAATAACCAGCAACCACGCCGATCAAAAGACCGACCACAGTTGCCGCAACCGCGACAGAAGCGCCGATCACCAGCGACACGCGCCCCCCGTAGAGCGTGCGGGTGAAAATGTCGCGGCCAAAGGCGTCCGTGCCGAACCAATAGGTCTCATTCGGTGGCAGCAAGCGGTCCACCACATTCATCTCAAACGGGTCATATGGCGTGAGCCAGGGCGCGAACAGCGCAGAGAGTATCAGGACAATCAGGAGGGCGCTGCCCAGCACTGGCAGCGGGCGCCGAGCCGCGCGGCGCATCAGCCCTGTCGCGCTGCGCGACCGCGGGACGATGGCGGCTGCGGCAGTGATGTCGGTGGCAGCCATCAGTAGCGTATCCTCGGGTCAAGCAAGGAATAGGTCAGGTCAATCAAAAGATTCACGAGTACGTAGACGCCAGCGACAACCAGGATCACGCCCTGGATCACCGGATAGTCCCGCTGCATGACGGCATCTATGGTGAGGCGACCGATCCCAGGCACGGCAAAGACGCTTTCCGTGACAACGACACCGCCGATCAGCAGCGCAATCCCGGTGCCAATGGTGGTGACGATCGGCACCGAGGCGTTCTTGAGCGAGTGCAGGATCAGCACCCGCGGCTCACCAAGGCCCTTGGCGCGGGCGGTGCGGATGAAATCCTCATTGAGGGTTTCAAGCATGGTGGCGCGCGTGATGCGGGCGATCAGCGCGGTATAGACAAGGCCAAGCGCCACAGTCGGCAACACAAGGTGTCGGAAGAACGCGACCGGGTCTTCGGACAAACTGACAAAGCCCTGTACCGGCAGCAGTTCCAACGTCAGGGAAAAGCCGATCACCAGCCCGTAGCCGATCAAAAAAACCGGCACGGAGAAGGCCAGGACCGACAGCGCCATGATGGCCTGGTCAATCCAGGTGCCGGCGCGCCAGGCGGCCAGGACACCGATCGGCACCGCAAGCACAACAGCGAAGATGATGGTCGTCACCGACAGCGCCAGGGTCGGCTCCACCCTTTCCATGATCAGGCCAAGCACGGGCCGTTCAAGATAGATGGAATTGCCGAAATCACCGGTCGCGAGCTGCCCGATCCACCGCACGAATTGCGTCAGCAAAGGCCGATCCAGGCCGAGATGCTCCCGTATCTTCGCGATGTCTTCGCTGGTTGCGTCATCCCCGGCGATGATCGCCGCCGGGTCCCCCGGGCTTAGCCTCAGCAAAAGGAACACTATGACCGCGACCACGCCCATGACGGGCAAGGTCGCGAGGATGCGCTTGGTGACGTAGTACCACATGAAAGGCTTCCGTCAGGTCATCGTTTCTCGATATTCCAATAGACCGGGATGCCGGCTTCCAGAACGCCGTGAATATTCGCACGGACGGCCACCGGCTGACTGTACTGGCCATAGGGAACATATGGGATCACTTCCCAGGCGCGGCGATTGATGCGCTCCAGGATCGGTTTGCGGGCCGCCGGATCGGCTTCCCGCGACCAATCGGCGACCATCTGCACCAGTTCCTGATCGCAGGCCCAGCCCGGATTGGCACGCTCACAACGCGTATTGAACCAAGTGTTGGAAGGCGGCAGCGCCGTGGTGGGGCCGCCATGCGTGGTCACGAACAGGTGGTAGCCGCCCTGATAAGGATCATTGCGGTTGGCGCGGCGTGACAGCAGCGTGCTCCAATCCATCGCCTGCACATCCACATTGACACCGGCGCGGCGCAGCGCCTGGATCAGCACCATGGTTGCGGCATTATACTGCGCACGGTCCGTTGGCTGCAGCACGACGATGGGCTCACCATTATAGCCGGCTTCGCGCAATAGCTGACGCGCACGTTCGACATTGGGCTCACGGAAGGGCTCACTGCCTACCTCAGTGCCGTTCCCAGAACCACACATGAAGAAGGAGCCGCAGAAAGGCCTGTAGAGCTGCGGGTTGCCCACCACCACGCGCATATAGTCTTCCTGGCGCACTAGATGCGCGAGTGCCTGGCGTGCGCGAGGGTCGTTGAACGGCGGATGATTATGGTTCGGACGGATCACCCCCGACGTGCCGATGGCATCAATATTGACGAGCCGAATGTTGCGGTTGCGCGCAAGGACATTGATGAAGTCGAGTGGCGGCGCCTCGAAATAGTCAATCTCACCCGCGTTCAGCGCGGCAAGCGCCGTATTATGGTCCGGCATGTAGAGCCATTCGACACGCTCGACCAGGGCGCGCTTGCCACCGGCAAGGTAATCCGCCGGTTCGGCGCGCGGCACATAATCCGGGTTGCGCCGGTAGACGACGCGGTTACCCGGGCGCCATTCCTCACGCACAAAGATGAAGGGGCCCGAACCGATCGTTTCGGTCACCTGCGTGGTGGCGGGCGTCTGCGCAATGCGTTCCGGCATGATGAAGGGCGGGTTGGAAGGCTTCGCCAGCGCATCCAGCACCAGGCCCCAACGTTCCTTGAGGCGGATTTCGAAAGTGCGGTCGTCCAGCGCGGTGATCGTGTCGGTCACGGCGGCCATTTGCTGGCCCATGACATCGCGACTCATCCAACGCCGCAATGATACGACAACATCCTGTGATCGGACAGGATTGCCGTCATGGAAACGCAGCCCGTCGCGCAGCCGGATGCGATAGAGGAGGCCACCTTCAAGAATTTCGTGCCCCTCCGCCATTTGCAGTTGGGGCTCGAAGCGCGAATTCATGGCGTAAAGCGTGTCATAGATCAGGTAGGCATGGCGCCCAGAGATGAAGGACGTGGTCCAGACCGGATCAAGGATTTGCAGGTTGGCATGCACCACCACGCGCAAGGTATTGGCGCGCGTCGCCGCCGGCGGCTGCGTTTGAGCTGACGCGACCAGCGGTCCCATCATGGCCAGCGCCAGGGTTGCCACCCTTAAGATACGCATCATCTTGTTTTTCCTTCCATGGAAACTCCCCGGTCCCGGCCGAGGCTTTGTTCAGAGAACGACGCGGAACTTCGGCAATGTCAGCTCGTCATCGATTTGTTCGAAGACAGCGGTGACGGATGCACCGATCTTTGGCCCATCGGCAGGCGCATTCACGATGCTTGTCATCAACATCGGCCCTTCCTCAAGGCCTACGAGCGCGACCAGGTAGGGAATCTCGGCGCGGAAACCATCCCAATAGGCACGGTGGAAACGCACCCAAGAAAGCACCGTGCCGCGGCCAGAGACCGGGACCCAGGATTGCTTTTCCGATAAGCATTTTGGGCAGACCGGCGATCCCGGAAAATGAATATCCGAGCAATCGTCGCAGCGCTGTACGGAAAGACGGCCTTCGCGGGCATTGTCCCAAAAGCCGCGGCTGACGGTATCAATCCGCGGACGGGGCTTGGCGGGCATTGCTGGCTGCATGGAATCCTCCCTCAGCCCGGTGTGTAGATGATGGATCGTGAGCACGGCGTGGCGCCGCAATACTGCACGACCTCTGCGTCCTGCACCTGGCGTGCCCCGCATTCGCCGCGGATTTGGCGCACTGCTTCGATGTTGAGCGCCCAGCCCTGCATGTAGGAATTCGAGAGATGCCCGCCATCGGTATTGGTCGGCAACCGACCACCAAGCTTCAGCGTACCGCCTTCCACAAAGGAACCTGCCTCGCCTTGTTTGCAGAAGCCAAGGCCCTCAAGACTGAACAGCACCGTTGGGCTGAAATTGTCGTAGCACATCAGCGCATCAACATCGGAAGGCCCGACGCCCGCCATGCCATAGGCCTGGGCGGCCACGTCCTGCATTTCATCGTACCAGAAATTGAGGTCGAAATTGGAGATGGAGGCCGTGGTGAAGGCTTCCCGTGCGCCGATACCGGAAATCATCACGGGGCGCTTCTTGAGATCACGCGCACGATCCTTCGTGGTCATGATGATGCAGACGGCGCCATCATTGATCAGGCAATAGTCAAGCAGGCGGAGCGGTTCGGTGATGAAGCGGGCGGCTTCATGATCATCAATCGTAATAGGCTGCTTCATCACGGCCGAAGGATTGAGGCAGGCGTGATGGCGAAAGGCCACAGAGACCTCGGCCAATTGGCGCGTCGTTGTGCCGTAAAGCGCGCGGTGGCGCTGGAACATTAGCGCATGTGCCGCACCTGGGGAGGTGAACCCCCAAGGGTCCCAAATGCCAGGGCTTTCGTCGCCACCGTAATTCACGCGGCGGGAACGGCCGATATTCGCGTAGATCAGGGCCGCATAATCACAAAGCCCTGCATCAAGTGCCGCCGCAGCTTCAATGATTGCCATGCCGGACATGCGCCCGTGCGGCGGTAGTTGGATTGTCCAGCGCGGATTGAGCCCAAGAATTTCACCCATGCGCGCGTAATACGGCACGCGGCAGGTGAGCAGGCCGTCGATCTTGTTTTTGTCCAGTCCACAATCCTCGATAGCGCTGCGGAAGGCGCGGGCGCCAAGGCCATAATCATCTATATCAGGGAAGTTGCCATAGGCAGTGTTGCCGACGCCGACGATGGCAATGCGGTCCTTGAGGCGGTGCAGCGCGTTCACGAGCCGCAGTTCCGCGCGCATGCGAGAGGCCGCAGAGCCCCGCGCAGGGTAAGGGGCTGTGCGCCCATTCCTGTTTCCTCCTTCGATAGCGATGTGCTTTGCGCAGTATCGCTTCAGCTTGCGCGCCAAAGAAAGCGCTTTCAAGTAGCTTCGCTGACAAATGGCGTCACTGTCAACACTCATGACAAATGCCGCAAAACGTTCGGATAACGGGGCTGGGTTCAATCATGGATCCCACGTTGTCGGAGGTTACTACACAGACGGGCAGTGGAACGCCCGCATGGGCTCCTTGTCCGGCGTCAGCGCCTATGGGACCAAACCGGCGATTTGAGTAACGGAGGATTTCTGGTTCATCGTAACCCCAAGGAGAGCGAAGATGAGCCAGAAATGCTCCGCCCCACCCACGCGGGTGCCAGCTGAAAAGCTGGTCCGCGATATTCGCCGCGCCACGCGCAAGCACCATTCCGCCGAGGACAAGATCCGCATCGTCCTGGAAGGGCTCCGCGGCGAGGAAAGCATCGCCGCCCTATGCCGCCGCGAAGCCATCGCTGAGAGCCTGTATTACGCTTGGTCCAAAGAGTTCCTAGAAGCCGGTAAGCGCCGCCTGGCCGGAGACACGGCCCGCGCGGCTACGAGCGATGAGGTCAAGGCGCTGCGCCAGGAAGCCCGCGCGTTGAAGGAGGTCGTTGCCGAGCAGGCGCTCGAGCTCCGCCTGCTCAAAAAAAGCATGATCGCGGATGGGGACGACCGCGCATGAGGTACTCCGCCGCCGAAAAACTCGAAATCATCCAATTGGTCGGGCAGTCAAACCTGCCGCAGCGCCGCTGCCTTGCCAGCCTCGGCATCCCGCGTCAGACCTTCTATCGGTGGCATGACCGCGAGCGATGTCAGCACGACGCTGGACCTGGCCATAACGGCCTCAGGCTGCCGCGATGTGCCGCTGCGCCAGCGCCCGCGATTGCTCTCGGACAATGGGCCTGGGTTCATCTCCGACGCCTTCGCCCAATGGCTGGCGCAGCACGGCATCCAGCATGTCCGTGGTGCGCCCGCCCACCCACAGACGCAGGGAAAGATCGAACGCTGGCACCAGACCATGAAGAACCGCATCCTGCTGGAGAATTACTACCTGCCGGGCGCGCTGCAGGCCGAGATCGAGGAGTTTGTCGAGCAATATAACCACCGGCGCTACCACGAGAGTCTGAGCAACCTGAACCAGGCTGATGTCTATTTCGGTAGGGGGCAGGCTATCCTGCTGGAGCGTGAGCGCATCAAGCGCAGAACCATCCAGCAACGCCGCTTGATGCATCACCAAGCCGCAGCTTAACTGGACCTGTCACGGTTTTGTGCCGCTCCTCTGATCACATATTGTGCAGCAAAGGAGACGAACCATGAGCACAGGCAGGACGGATGAATTTCGCAAAGAAGCGGTGCGGATAGCGCTGACCAGCGGTCTTTCACGGCGCCAGGTTGCGGATGATCTGGGGGTCGGCTTTTCGACCCTGAACAAATGGGTGAGCGCGCACCGGGGTACGGATGTGGTCTCTGCCGAGGACCGTGATCTTGCGCGGGAGAATGAGCGACTTCGTCGTGAGGTCCGTATTTTGAAGGAGGAGAGGGACATCCTAAAAAAAGCCACCCAGTTCTTCGCGAGCCAAAAGCCGTGAGGTTCAGGTTCGTCGAAGAACAGCGTGGGGCCTTTCCGATCGATCGGCTGTGCCGCGTGATGAATGTCAGCCCACGCGGCTTGCGGGCCTTTCGCAGCCGCCCCGCCAGCCGCAGGCAACGCATGGACATGGTGGTTCTGGCCCATATTAAGGAGCAATCGCGCCTGAGCCTGGGCAGTTATGGCCGCCCGCGCATGACCGGAGAATTGAAGGAAGTTGGGGTCGAAGTGGGGCACCGGCGTGTTGGGAGGCTGATGCGAGAGAACGGAATTATCGTTGAAAGAACACGCAAGTTCAAGGCGACGACGGACAGCGATCATACGTTCAACATCGCTCCAAACCTGCTGGAGCGCGACTTCACTGCCGATCAACCCAATCAGAAATGGGCGGGTGACATCAGCTACATCTGGACCCGGGAGGGCTGGCTCTATCTGGCGGTGATCTTGGACCTTCACTCCCGGCGCGTGATCGGCTGGGCCGTCAGTGATCGCCTGAAACGCGACTTGGCGATCCGCGCGCTGAAAATGGCTATTGCGCTCCGGTCCCCGCCGCGGGGCTGCATTTTCCATAGCGACCGCGGCAGCCAATACTGTTCGCACGACTACCAGAAAATTCTGCGCGACCACGGCTTGCAATCATCCATGAGCGGCAAGGGCAATTGTTATGACAACGCCGTTGTCGAGACGTTCTTCAAGACCATGAAGGCCGAGTTGGTCTGGCGCAGGACGTGGGAAACGCGACGCCAAGCCGAAACCAGCATCTTTCAATACATCAACGGCTTCTATAACCCGCGCCGCAGGCATTCAGCGTTGGGAGGCAAAAGCCCCCTGGCTTTCGAACGCCAAGCAGCCTAAAAG
>JADCEV010000086.1 GCA_020249865.1 Roseomonas sp.
AGCTGCTCCGCGCCAAGGGGTTGGAGCCGGTTTAGTGCGTTTCCCGTTCGCATTCGCTCACGGGCAACGCACTAAAATTTTGTTTGGTCGCATTTTCCAAGTCGCCAAGTGTTTCCACTTGGCTTGAAAATGCTTCAGGCGGTTAGCGCAAACCCCTCATACCCCTTATCCGCTACTTCATCACAAATCCGCCGATACCGCGCCATGCCGCCGATATACGGCATAAACACACGCGGCTTGCCCGGTACATTGGCGCCCAGATACCAGGAATGCGGCGTCTTCGGGAAAAGCGTGCGGTTGGCGACTTCCTGCACCTGCACCATCCAATCATCCACCGCATCGGGCTTCGCTTCAATGCGCGTCTGGCCGGCGGCACGCATATCCGCGATGCAGCGCGTGATCCAATCTACATGCTGTTCAATGGCAACGGGCATATTGGTCAGCACGGAAGGGCTGCCAGGGCCGGTAATGGTGAAGAGATTGGGGAAGCCCACAACTTGTAGCCCCAGATAGCTGCGCGGGCCTTCGCGCCAGACATCGCGCAAAGCCAAACCATCGCGCCCGGCGATATTCAGGTTGAAGAGCGGCCCGGTCATGGCATCGAAGCCGGTCGCAAAGACAATGATGTCCAGCGGATATTCGCCCTTGCTGGTCTTCACGCCATTCGCGGTGATGCGTTCAATCGGCTCAGCGCGCAAATTCACCACATCAACATTGTCGCGGTTGTAGGTTTCGAAATAGCCGGTATCAATCGGCGGGCGCTTGGTGGCGAAGCCATGATCAATATCGGCAAGGATCGCGGCCTTGGCGGGATCCTTCACGACCTGGCCGATCTTTTTCTTGAGGAAGTCCGAGACGATCCTGTTGGCTTCCTCATTCGTCAGCACATCGCGGAATTCAGCGCGGAGCCTGAGCCCGCCCCTCTCCCAGGCTTTCTCAAAAATCTCGTTCCGTTCCTCATCCGACACATCCAGGACGGATCGATCCGCAATGCGCCAGGGATGGCCATTGACGGTGGAGCGCATCACATCACGAATCTCGGCGAAATTCTCCCGCACATATTTCTTGAAATCATCGGTCAGCGGCGCATTGCGCGCGGGGATGGAATAATTCGCCGTGCGCTGAAACACGGTCAGATGCTTCGCCGCGGCGCCAATCACCGGAATGGCTTGAATGCCGGTGGAACCGGTGCCGATCACGCCAACGCGCTTGCCCGCGAAATCCACACCCTCATGCGGCCATTCGCCAGTGTGGTACCATTTGCCCTGAAAATCCGGGATTCCATCAATCTTCGGAAGATTGGCCGAAGAAAGGCAGCCGACAGCAGTGATCAAATAGCGCGCGGCGTAATGCCCGCCCTGGTCGGTCTGCACATGCCAAAGGTTTTCCGCTTCATCATAGCGCGCCGCCACCACCCGCGCGCCGAAGGTAATGTCGCGCTTCAGATCAAGCTTATCAGCGGCGTAATTCAGGTAGCGCAGAATCTCCGGCTGGCTCGGGTAGCGTTCGGACCATTCCCAACCCTGCACCAGCTCATCCGAGAAGTGATAGCAATAGCTGTGGCTTTCGGAATCACAGCGCGCGCCGGGATAGCGGTTCCAATACCAGGTGCCGCCCACGCCATCGCCCGCCTCCAGCACATGGGCGGAAAGCCCCAGCCGATCCCTGAGCGTATGGAGCTGATACATGCCGGCAAAACCGGCACCGATGATCAGCGCGTCATAAAGCTTCGCCTTGGTCGAGGTGGCGGCAAGCGGGGCTACGGCATCAAGCATGGCGGGTTCTTCTGGTTGTTCATGGACTTGGGCAGGCTACCCCAGCCGGGCGCCCGGCGCCAAGCGGGTGTAAATCCTTGCCATTTTGGCGGGGCTGCCCACATGAGGGTCTGACGGCGCCGCAAAGCCCCCTGCCCTATGGCGCCGCTTCGACCTTGGGAAAGATCAATACCGTGAATATTCAAACTCCTGCCTCTGGCCTCACCACGGCCAATGCCTCTCTGGAGCCGCGCCCCTCCCGCGCGGAAGCCGAAGCCGCGGTGCGTACCCTGCTGCGCTGGGCCGGCGATGATCCGGACCGTGAAGGCCTGGTGGATACCCCCGCGCGCGTTGCCCGCGCCTATGAGGAATTCTTCGCCGGCTATGAAACGGACCCGGTGGAATTGCTCGCGCGGTCCTTCGAAGAAACCGATGGCTATGATGAAATGGTGATCTTGCGCGATATCCGCATGGAAAGCCATTGCGAACACCATATGGTGCCGATCATTGGCCGCGCGCATATCGCCTATTTGCCGCAGGGCCGCGTGGTTGGGATCAGCAAGCTCGCCCGCGTTTTGGAAGTTTATGCAAAGCGGCTGCAAATTCAGGAAAAGCTGACGGCGCAGGTCGCGAATACCATCGAACAGGTGCTGAAGCCAAAGGGTGTCGCCGTGGTGATTGAAGCGGCGCATCAATGCATGACCACGCGCGGCATCCATAAGCCGGGGGTGACGATGGTGACGAGCCGCATGCTTGGCGCCTTCCGTGATGACGCCAGCACGCGGCGCGAATTCCTGTCCATTATCGGTGGCCAGCGCGCCAGCGTGATTGAGGGCTAGGAGCATTTTCAAGCCAAGTGACTTCACTTGGCGGCTCGGAAAATGCGAGCATAAAAAATGTCAGCCCTCCCATACCGAAGCGCCGCTTGACCAAGGGGCGCTTCGGCGCGCATGAGCCCCCATGCGCTTTACCACCCCTCCCAGCCCCGAAGACCTGATTGAACTGGCCGAGGACGCGCTTGCCGCCATCCCGAAGCCATTGCGCGACCTGCTGCAAGGCGTTGCCATCCTGGTGGATGATATTGCGGAGGATGAAATGCTCCGCGACTTGGGGATTGAAAACCCCTATGAGCTGACGGGGCTATATCTTGGCGTGCCGCTCACGGAAAAAAGCAGCGCCGCAACACCGGCAGAACCCGACCGCATCCTGCTATTCCGCGAGCCCATCCTGCTGGAATGGATCGAATCCGGGGAAGACCTGTTTCGCCTGGTCCGCAACGTGCTGATCCACGAAATCGGCCATCATTTTGGCTTTTCGGATGAGGAAATCGAAAGGCTGGAGGGCGGGGAATAGCCCAGGGGCGCCGGGGCCGACGCCCCCCTGTTCCAACCCGCCCGGATCCATCCTAAATAAAACTTCATGTCCATCACCTTCACCCTGAATGGCGCCTTGCGGGAGCTTCCCGCTGAAACGCCCCCGGCCATGACCTTGCTCGATTGGCTGCGCGCGGCGGGGTTGACCGGCACCAAGGAAGGCTGCGCAGAGGGTGATTGCGGCGCCTGCACGGTAGTGATTGAGGCGCCGGATGGCGCCCGCGCCCCGGTCAATGCCTGCCTGATGACGCTTGGCCAGGCCCATGGCCTAGCGCTGAGGAGTGTGGAGGGGCTTTCCGCCCCCGATGGCGCGCCGCACCCGGTGCAGGCCGCCATGCTGGCCGCTGAGGCTACGCAATGCGGTTTTTGCACGCCGGGCATTGTCATGTCGCTTTACGCCCATGCCCGCATGGGTGGCGATGCGCATGAGGCCTTGGCGGGAAACCTCTGCCGCTGCACCGGCTATCGGCCGATTTTGGATGCGGTGGCGGCGCTGCCGGTGGCGGAGGATACCGCGCCCCTATGCCCCACGACTGATATCACCGCCCTTGGCCCGCCGGAGCATCGCTTTTTCCTGCCGCGCAGCCTGGATGAGGCGCTTGCGCTCCGGCGCGAAAACCCTGGGGCGTGGTTATTGGCCGGCGGCACTGATCTTGGCCTGCGGTTTTCGGAACATCGCGACAACCCCGCTGCCATTATTTGCCTGCGCGATGTCGCGGAATTGCGCGGCATTGCGGCGGGGCCAGAGGGTTTTTCGGTGGGTGCGGCGGAACCCTATGCGGCGCTGCTGGATCAAATCGCGGATGACACAGATTTCGCGGCCTTGGCCGGGCTGCTGCGGCGCTTGGGGTCGCGCCAAATCCGCGCGCTTGGCACGCTTGGCGGCAATCTCGGCACCGCAAGCCCGATTGGCGATGCGCTGCCGCCCTTGCTGGCGCTTGGTGCGCGGGTGATGCTCGCGGGGGCTGATGGTACGCGCGAAGTAGCGATTGAGGATTTCCTGCTCGGCTATCGGCGCAATGCGCTGGCGGCGGGGGAAATCATCGCGCGGGTTTTCATCCCAAGGCCCGCGCCGGGCGCGATTTTCGCTGCCGAGAAACTCTCTCGCCGGCATGATCAGGATATCAGCGCCATTGGGCTTTCCGTGCTGCTGGGACGTGATGGTGATGTGATCACGCGCGCGCGCATCGCGCATGGCGGCTGCGGGCCCATGGCAGCACGCGCGCCGGAAGCCGAAGCTCTGCTGCAAGGCGCGCCGTTTACCGAAGCGCAAGCGCGCGCGGCCGGTGAGGCTTTGGCGCGCGCCATCACACCCATGGATGATTTGCGCGGTACGGCCGAATATCGTCGCCTGGCCGCGCGCAATCTGTTGCTTAGGCTTTATTGGCGCGCAGCACGGCCGGAGGCAGCGGCGGAAATCATGGCACTGCCAACGCCACATGCGCCAAGGTTCATCGCGCCATGAATGCGCCACTCGCCCAAGGGGCAGCACTCGCGCATGATTCGGCGCTCGGCCATGTGACAGGCCGCGCCCCTTTTGCGGATGATGTGCCGGAAGCGCCGGGCATGTTGCATGGCGCGTTATTGCTCTCGCCCGTCGCGCATGGGCGGCTTGGGGCTTTGGATGTTGCGGCGGCGCGCGCCATGCCGGGGATTGTCGCGGTGCTGACGGCGCAGGATGTGCCGGGGGCGAATGATATCTCGCCCTCAAGCCGCGAAGTGGAGCCGCTTTTCGCCGATGGCGAGCTTCGCCATCACGGCCAGCCCATTGCCCTGGTGGTGGGTGGAACCCGCGATGCGGCGCTGGCGGCCCTTGCTGCGATCAAGCCGGAAATCGAAGCGCTGCCGGCGATTCTTTCAATCGAGGATGCTTTGGCAGCCGAAGCCTATCTGCTGCCGCCACAGGAAATCGCGGTGGGTGATGCGGCGGGTGCCATTGCCGCCGCGCCCATGCAGGCATCCGGCGAATTTCGCGCCGGCGGGCAGGAGCATTTCTATCTGGAAGGCCAGATCGCGATTGCCATACCGGGTGAGGATGGCGATATCGCCATCACCTCCTCCACCCAGCACCCGACCGAGGTGCAGCATATCACAGCCCGCGTGCTGGGCTGCGATTTCAACCGCATCACCGTGCGCTGCCGGCGCATGGGTGGTGGTTTTGGCGGCAAGGAAAGCAATGCATCATGGGTGGCGGCAGCAGCGGCACTCGCCGCGCGCGTCACAAGGCGGCCGGTAAAGCTGCGCCTTTCGCGCAAGGCGGATATGGCGGCCACCGGCAAGCGGCATCCTTTTTTGTATCGCTGGCGCGCGGGTTTCGATGTGACCGGGCGCATCACGGGGCTGGAGGCGATGCTGGCCGCCGATGGTGGGCATAGTCTTGATTTGACCGGCGGCGTGGTGTTTCGCGCCCTGACCCATGCGCTGAATTGCTATGATGTGCCGGCGGTGAAACTTCGCGCATTGTCGCTGCGCACCAACACCGTCAGCCACACCGCCTTTCGTGGTTTTGGTGGCCCGCAAGGCGTGGTGCTGATGGAAGATGTGCTGCGCCATGTCGCCGCCGCGACGGGGCAGGATATGGAAGCGGTGCGCGCGCGCAATTTCGCGGGAGGCGATAACGGCAGCAAGGCGCCTTATGGCCAGGCGCTGGAAGGCGATCTGATCCGCCGCGTTTATGCCGAAGCCATGGAAGATGCCGGTTGGTCCGCGCGGCGGGCGGAGATCGCGGCCTTCAATGCGCAGCACCCATTCCTGCGCCGTGGGCTTGGCAGTTTTGTCCTCGCCTTTGGGATTTCCTTCGGCCTGATGCACCTGAACCAGGCCGGCGCCCTGGTGCATGTTTATGCGGATGGGTCCATCCGGCTCAATCATGGCGGGACTGAAATGGGCCAGGGGCTCAATATCAAGATCGCGCAGGTGGTGGCGGATGCCTTTGGCGTGCCAATCTCGCGCATTCGCATCACACCCACCAGCACGGCAGAGGTACCCAATACCGCGCCCACCGCCGCTTCCACAGGTTCTGATTTGAATGGCTGGGCAGCACATCTGGCGGCAAGCGCCATCCGCGAACGCATGGCTACTGAGGCCGCGCGGCTTTGGGAAGTGCCGGTGGAGGTGATTGGCTTTGGCGAAGGCCGCGTCTTCGTTGCAAAACCTGGTGACAATCGCGCCATGGATTTCGGCGATCTGGCGCATCGCTGCTGGGTGCAGCGGATTTCGCTTTCCGCCACAGGCTTCTATCGCACCCCCGACATCCATTGGGATGCGAAAACCATGCGGGGCGAGCCTTTCTTCTACTTCTCCTATGGTGCTGCGGTGGTAGAAGTGGTGGTGGATACGCTCACTGGCGAACATCGTGTGCTGCGTGCTGATCTGGTGCAGGATTGCGGGCGTTCTTTGAACCCCGCGATTGATCGCGGGCAGATTGAAGGCGGCTTTGTGCAGGGGCTTGGCTGGCTCACCACGGAAAGCCTTTATTGGGACAAGGAAGGTGGGCAGCGCACGCTGGGGCCCTCCACCTACAAAATCCCCGGCAGTCGGGATGCACCGCCGGATTTCCGGCTGCGCTTGCTGGCCAATGCGCCAGCGCGGGCGGACACCATTTTCCGATCCAAAGGTGTGGGCGAACCGCCGCTGATGCTGGCAACGGCAGTCTGGAATGCGCTTTGTGATGCCACGGGCCTGACCGCGCTTGATCTGCCGGCCACGCCGGAGCGGGTATTGCTGGCGTTGGAGAAGCGGCGCGCCTGAAGCTCTTATCGCGATTCAGGCCGCAAGCTTTTCTCAAGCGATTGCGAATAGCGGCTCATGGCGAAGCAGAGCACGAAATAGACAAAGGCCGCGAAAAGATAAGCCTCGGTCGGGAAGCCGAGCCAATTCGGATCACCCAGCGCGGCGCGCAGCGTGGTGAAGAAGTCAAATACGCCAATCACCACCACCAGGGTCGTGTCCTTGAACAGCCCGATGAAGGTATTGACCTGGGACGGAATGGTAATGGTCAGCGCCTGGGGCAGAATGATCAGGCGCATCTTCTGCCAGAAGGTCAGGCCAATGGCATCCGCCGCTTCATATTGACCGCGCGGCATGGCCTGCAGCCCGCCACGCACCACTTCAGCCATATAGGCAGCCGTGAATAGCGTATAGGCCACCAGCACGCGCATCAGCCGATCAATCGTGACCCCTTGGGGCATGAAAAGCGGCAGTATGATTGCCGCCATAAACAGCAGCGAAATCAGCGGTACGCCGCGCACACATTCGATGATGGCGGTGGAAAACCAGCGCACCAGCTTCAATTCGCTGCGCCGGCCCAGCGCCAGCAGAATGGCGAGAGGATAGCCAAGCGCCAGCCCATAAACCGCGATGATGCCGGTGATGGTCAGCCCACCCCATTGGCGCGTCTGCACGAAGGACAGCCCAAAGACGCCGCCCTGCATCAGCAGCCACATGGCAGGCGCCGCAACGGCCCAGCCGAGCAAAAGCCAGCGCCCCCAAAAGCGCCGAATGGTGGAAAGCAGCACCATCGCCACCAGGATCACAATCATGGTCGCGGGGCGCCAGCGTTCCTCATAGGGATAAAGGCCAAAAATGGAGAACCAGAATTTCTCGCGCACAAAGGCCCAACATGCGCCGCCCGCAGCGCGGCAGGCCTGCGCATTGCCATTCCAGGTCGCATTGGTCACTGCCCAGGACCAGAAGGGCGGCAGCGCGAAATACAGCACAGCCATGCAGGCAAGCGTGATCAGTGTATTGAGCGGCCCGGCAAAGCAGGCCTTGATGAAAGTCTGCGCCCTTTCGGCAAAGCTTGGCCCGCGCGGCGCGGCTTGGGTGGAAATCGCGGCCTGCATTGGATCAACGCTCCTTCAAAAGGGCGACTTTGGCATTGTACCAATTCATCAAGGCCGAGGTGATCAGGCTGATGATCAGATAGACCGCCATGAAAATCGTAATCACCTCAATCGCCTGTCCGGTCTGATTGATCGAGGTATTGGCGACACTCACCAGATCCGGATAGCCGATAACGATGGCGAGCGAGGAATTTTTCGTGAGGTTCAGATATTGCGACGTGAGCGGCGGAATGATGACGCGCAGCGCCTGCGGCAGGATCACCAGGCGCATGATGCGCCCCGGCGGCAGGCCAAGGGCACGCGCCGCTTCCCATTGCCCCTTATGCACGCTTTGAATTCCCGAACGCACAATTTCCGCAATGAAGGCCGAGGTATAGACCACCAGCCCCACCAGCAACGCGAAGAATTCCGGCGATAGCGCAAGCCCGCCTTCAAAATTGAAGCCGGCAAGTTCCGGCCATTCCACGATGGGCACGAAGCCAAAGGCAAGCGCAAGTCCCGGAAACCCAAGCAGCATCAGCAAACCGGGCAATAGCGTGGAACGCCGATCGCCGGTCGCGATCTGGCGCGCGCCTTCGCGCCGCAGCAGCAACCACCAGCCAATGGCGCCAATCACCGCGGCCAGCAGAAACACTAGCAACGCCGTATCGGCCATCAATCCCGGTATCTTCATCCCACGCTGGGACAGAAACACGCCGGGCAGCGGATTGAGCGCCTGACGCACGGAGGGAAGCTGCAGCAGAACCGCATGCCAAAACACCAATTGCAGCACCAGGGGCGTATTGCGAATGACTTCGATATACCCACCCACCAGGCCGCGCAGCAGCGGATTTGATGAAAGGCGAGCAAGGCCCAGCAAAATGCCAAACACGGTGCAAAGCGCGATGCCAACAATCGCGACACGCAGTGTATTCAAGAGTCCCACTGTCAGCGCCCGGCGGTAGGTATCGGATGGCTCATAGGGGATCATGTGTTCGCCGATGGGAATGCCCGCCGAACGGTCCAGAAAGCCGAAGCCGAATTGCAGCCCGCGCGCCGCCATATTCGCTTGCGCATTGGACCAGAACCACCAGCCCAGCAGCACCACCGCAGCCAATAGCCCGGCCTGGATCAGCAGCCCGCGGCGCGACCCCGGCAAGGGAATAATGCCGCGCGAAGGCGGTATGGCGGTGGAGGAGCTCATGCAGCGGATTCCAGCAGCGACACAAGGCAGCAAAGGATGACGGCCGTTTGCGTCGCCCGCCACCCGGAAAAGTTACCGCGCGCCATGACAGCGCGCGGCTTTAGATCACGCCAAAAAATCAGCGTGCCGGCGGCGCGTAAAGCAGGCCGCCACGGGTCCAGATATTGTTCATCCCACGCTCAAGGCCCAGCGGCGTATTGGTGCCGAGGTGACGCTCAAAGATTTCACCGTAATTGCCGAAGGTGCGGATGATGACGCGCGCAAAGTCGGCACGCGCGGCGCCGATGCTCTCACCCATATTGCCTTCAACGCCCAGCAGACGGCGGATCACCGGGTTGGTCGCGGTGGTGGCGATTTGTTCCACATTGGCCTGGGTAATGCCCATCTCTTCGGCGTCAATCAGGGCGAAGGTGGTCCAGGCAACGATATTCGTCAGCTCCTCATCACCCTGGCGGATGGTGACGGCCAGCGGTTCCTTGGACAGGCGCTCGGGCAGGATCACATGATCGGCCGGGCGCGTCAGCAGGGTACGCTGGGCGGCGAGCGCCGCGAAGTCATTGGTGAACACATCGCAGCGGCCGCTGTCATAGGCGCGGCGGATTTCATCCAGATCGGCGATCACCACCGGGGTGAAGCGCAGATTATTGGCGCGGAAGAAATCGGAGATGTTGAGTTCCGTGGTCGTGCCCGGCTGCACGCAAACCGTGGCGCCGTTCAGCTGACGCGCGCTGGTCACGTTCAGGCGGCGCGGCACCATAATGGCCTGACCGTCATAGAAGGTGATGGCCGGGAAGTTGAAGCGATTCACATTGGAATCGCGCGTCAGTGTCCAGGTGGTGTTGTTGGACAGCACATCCACTTCACCAGAGGACAGGGCCGGGAAGCGGCTTTGCGTGGTGACGGGAACAAATTCCACCTTGTTCGGGTCATTGAAGATGGTGATGGCGATGGCGCGGCAGACTTCCACATTGAAGCCGCCCCAGCGGCCCTGGCTATCCGGCACCCCGAAGCCCGGGTTCGACGGACCCTGCACACCGCAGCGGAGTGTGCCGCGCTGGCGAATCTGATCCAGGTCTCGCCCGGCCAGGGCCTCAGCCACGCCAAACGTCATGAAGGCCGCCGCAGCAGCGGCGAGAAACTTGAATTTCATTGTCGTTTTCCTCTTCTCCCAGCGGAGGAAGTTCCACCCGCCTCGCGCGTGACATTGCGCAGCGCCAGTGAAATTACAAGACAGACATAAATCAGAAAAAAGACTGAATGCTGATTCCAGCCGCGGATTGCCCGAAATCCGGGCGATTTCGGCCCATGGAGCGCAATCTGCCCGGGTTTTGGGCCGACTGGGCTGGTTGAGGGGTGTAAAGCCCGATACCGGAGGCCCCTAACCTGCCCCCACTACCTCCGCGCGCAACTCATCCAGGACGCGAAGCCCTCCGCCCGAGCCCTCCACATGCCAGAACAGCCAGCCATTGCAGGAGGGCACTTCCTGCACCGCCGCCCCCACCTGATGAATGGACCCCGCCGCCTTGCCGCAGCGGAGCGTGCCATCGGCGCCCACTTCAGCCCGCCAACGCCGGCGCGCATCGGTCAGCACACTGCCCGCCGGGACGAGCCCGCGTTCTACCAGGACACCAAAGGGGATGCGCGGCTGTTCGCGCCGTGATGGCAGGGCAAGCGCGGCTGATTCCGGCATGGGCTCTACCGCCGCCAGGCGGGCGCGGGCGCCTTTGGCGTAGCGTTCTTCCCGTTCAATGCCGATGAAGCGCCGGCCGAGGCGCTTGGCGACCGCCGCCGTGGTGCCGGAACCAAGAAAGGGGTCAAGCACCACTTCTCCGGGCTGGGTGCAGGACAGGATCACGCGATGCAGCAGCGCTTCGGGTTTTTGTGTTGGGTGCAGCTTGTCGCCCTTTTCGTCGCGCAGCCGTTCACCGCCCGTACAAAGCGGGATGAACCAGTCGCTCCGCATCTGCACATCATCATTCAGCGCCTTCATGGCAGCGTAGTTGAAGCGGTATTTTGAGTCCTGCCCATGCGCGGCCCAGATCAGGGTTTCATGCGCATTGGTAAAGCGCCGGCCACGGAAATTCGGCATGGGATTGGCCTTGCGCCAGATCACATCATTCAGGATCCAAAAGCCAAGATCCTGCAACGCCACCCCCAGGCGGAACACATTGTGATAGGCGCCCATCACCCAAATCGTGCCATCCTTGCGCAGCACGCGCCGACATTCGGTCAGCCAGGCGCGGGTAAAGGCGTCATAGGCGGCCAGATCGGGAAAGCGGTCCCAGGCGTCATCCACGCCATCAACAATGCTCTCATCCGGGCGGCGCAATTCGCCCTTCAATTGCAGGTTATAGGGCGGGTCAGCAAAAATCGCATGCACGCTGGCCGGCGGCAGGCGGCGCAGCATGGCAATCGAATCCCCGACCAGAACCTGGTCCAAGAGCAGCTCTAGCTGCGTTCCCACCGTGAAATCCCTTGAATCCCGCGTAAGAATCGCGCGCCCGAGTCGCCCGGTCAAGTCAGTTTCAGAACGGCCTGGTCCACCGGGCCAAAGCCGCGCCGGTGATGGGGGGATGGGCCAAACCTTGCGAGTGCCTCCCGATGCGCCGCGGTTGGATAGCCGGCATGGCGCGCAAAGCCGTAAGCAGGCCAGCGCGGGTCAAGCCGCCGCATCGCCCGATCCCGCAGCACCTTGGCGATGATGGAGGCGCCAGCGATGGAAAAGCAAAGCCCATCGCCGCCCACCACACAGCGCACCGGGCAGGCCAAGGGCGGCGGCTGATTGCCATCCACCAAGGCATGATCCGGGGGATTGGGCAGCTTCGCCACCGCGCGGCGCATCGCCAGATGCGTGGCGCGCAGGATATTGACCTGCCCAATCTCAGTAGCTGAGGCAGCGCCAACGCCGATTTCAGCCAGCCCTTGGGCTTGGGCGTCGCGGAGCGCGGCAAAGGCGGCATCCCTCGCCGCTTCCTTGAGCTTCTTGGAATCTTGCAACAATTCGGCCAGCGCGGTCGGCGGCGGCATCAGAAACACCAGGGCAGCAGCCAAAACCGGGCCAGCGAGAGGGCCGCGCCCGGCCTCATCCACCCCCGCGACACGGCCACCGAGCACCAATTCCAGGCTGAAATCGGGCCGCGTCATCATGCTTTGGCGCGCGGCAGCAAAAGCCAGCCTGCCAGCCCCAACACCAGACTAGCCGCCAAGACGGCAAATCCGGCGCGATAGGCGGCCTCGGGCCGCGCCGATTCATCCATGGGGAAGAAGCCGATCACGAGGCCCACCAGCAAAGGCAGCAGGGAAGACCCCAGCACCTGCGCCATATTCACGGTGCTGGCGCCACGCCCGACCAGGTGATCGGGAAACAACATGCGCGCTTCTGTCACCAGCAGCACAGGGTAGCTCGAAAACAGCACCAGCCCGACCAGGAGGGCAAGCGCGATTGGCAAGGGTGGCGCTGGCCAGACCGCGAGGATTACCAGCATGGTAGCGGAAAGCGCCGCGCCGGCGCTGATCATGGCGGCGCGCTTGAAGAAGCGGCGTTCCAGCGGCCCCACCAGCAAAAGCCCGATCGGCATGGCCAGCCCCATCGCGGCGAGCGCCAGCCCGCGTTCATTCGCGTTCAGCCCATGCACATCGGCGAAATAGGGCCCGGCCCAAAGCCCAATCACCGTGGCGGCGGCGGCATAGGCCACCAGATGCAAGGCCAGCACCCGCGAAAGACCCGGCAGGCGCCAGATGGAAAACTGCCCGCGCAGCGCCTCCATCAGGCTTTCCGTCCTGCGCGCGGGGGCAAGCTTCTCCGGCGGGTCATTCTGCACCAGCCGCCACCAGGCGAGTGCGGAAAGACCCGTCAGGAACGCCGAGACCAAAAAGGCCGCGCGCCAGCCAAGCCAGCCTGCCAACCAGGCGAGCGGTGCGCCCGCCAGCAAAATCCCCAGCTGCGAAAAGGCAAACACCCGCGACAGCGCGAGCGTCATCTCCCCCCCGCCATACCAGCGCGCACAAAGCACCACGGCCGACATGAAGGAAGCGGCGCAACCAATGCCGATCAGCGCGCGCGCGACAAGCAGCGTGGTGCCATCCGTCGCAAAGGCTTGCAGCATGAGGCCAAGCACGGCGATGCCGCTCAGCCCCGCCACTACCAAACGCGGACCTAGCCGATCGAGCGCAATGCCGACCGGAAGC
This sequence comes from Roseomonas sp., assembly GCA_020249865.1. Lineage (GTDB taxonomy): Bacteria > Pseudomonadota > Alphaproteobacteria > Acetobacterales > Acetobacteraceae > Neoroseomonas. The sequence goes on from JADCEV010000086.1 coordinate 13,343, forward strand.
TGCATCACGAGCAGGGACGCGAAGAACATGCCATTGGCCGCACCCAGCATGGCCGGCGATAGCGCCAGATCGGCGCTTAATTCCGGCGCAATCACGCCAAGGGCGCTGCGATGGAACTGGCTGAGCCCGGTGAGTAACGCCAGGGCCAAGACCAGCGCCACGCCGGGGGAAAGTCGGGCCATGAAGCGGGCTTTGGCCTATTCCGCCTTGGCGCCGGATTGGCGCACAGCATCGCGCCAGCGCTGGCTTTCGCCCGCGACAAAGCCGGGCAATTCGGCGCGCGGGATGGGCATGGGGTCAAAGGCGCGTTCGGTGAAAAGCCGCGCCATTTCTGGACTGGCGAGCGCCTTGGCGGTTTCGGCCTCAATCCGCGCCAAGACAGCCTCGGGCGTGCCGCGCAGCGCAAAAAGCCCGGTCCAATTCACGGAAAGAAAGCCCGGCAGCACGCTGGCAATGGGCGGCACGTCGGGAAGCGCGGCATTGGGCGCGGCGGAGGCAACGCCAAGCGGGCGAATGGCGCCGCCGCGGATTTGCGGGAGCGCTGTGCCAAGCCCATCAAACATCATCGGCACATTGCCCGCGACCAGATCCGTCATGGCCGGCGCGCTGCCGCGATAGGGGATATGCGTCATCTCCGCGCCAATGGCGGCGCGAAACATCTCGCCTGTCAGATGGAGCTGTGAACCGGTGCCCGAAGACGCGAAGGCGATTTGCCCGGGCCGGGCGCGGATATGGGCGATCAGCGCCGGCAGTTCGGTCATGGGCAGGGCGCGCGGATTGACCACCAGCACATTGGGCTGCTGCGCCAGCATGGCCATGGGCAGGAAATCCGTATCCGGATCAAAGGCCAGCCGCTGATAGAGCGCCTTGTTGATGCAAATCAGCGAAGCGGTCGCGACCAGCAGCGCATGCCCATCGGGCTCGGAGCGCGCAAAGGCCTCGCCCGCCACGGTGCCGCCTGCCCCGCCGCGATTGTCAATCACCACCGGCTGGCCAAGGGTGACGGAGAGCCTTTCGCCCAGCGCACGCGCCAGGATGTCCGTGGTGCCGCCGGCGGCGAAGGGCACGAAAATCCGGATCGGGCGATTGGGGAAGCCAGGCGCCTGGGCCAAGGCGGGGGCGGCGAGGCAGGTGGCAAAAAGGCCAAGGCTGATGCGGCGGGTGATGGAGGGCATGCGAGTTGGCTCCTGCTGATGGCTTCGAAGCTACGCCTAAGCGGTTCGGGCGGGAAAGCTCCGCTTGGGCATCGCTGGCTTCTTTCCCGCATCATCTATTACATAGGGGCCATGAGCCAATCCGCTGAAACGGCGCTGCCTGAGCGCTTTGTCTTCGATGCCGCCGCCGACCTGCCCGAAGCCGGGCAATTCCACGCGCCTGAGGAAGGGCCTGAGGGCAGCTTCCGCTGGACCGGCCCTGGGGCAGAAGCGGCTTTGACCATTTTGGTTGATCGTCGCTACCCCCTGCGCGCCTGGCTGGAGTTGGTGGATTTCGGCCACCCCGCGAATCTGGATGCGCTTGCCCTGATTGTGGATGGGGAGCTTTACCCCCTGCTGCGCCGCGGCCCCGGGAAAAACCTGATCGCCGGCCCCATTCTGCCGCGCGCCAATGAGGGGCCGACGCAGCTGATTATCCGCGTGCCGCATTTGCACAGCCCGCCGCAGCAGGGCTATCGCGCCCCGCCTTTGCGCGGCATTGCGATCAAGCGGCTGAGCCTGACGCCGCCCGATTGAGGCAAGGCTGGGGGCGAAATTCTCCTCGATCAGGCGCTTCACGTGAAACGAAGACCAAGCCTCACCGAAGCGTCAGGCAAAGCGCTTGTCTTTTGCGGAAAACCCTTTCGCAACCGGCGGTGGCGTGGCAGGTTTCGGCCTGACGCGGCGTTATCCGCGCCCTGAACAGATATTCCCGCGCGGCTTTTGCCCGGCGGGGATGGGAGAATGCCATGTCGGCACCGAATTGGACCAATCCTGAAACCCTGGTGCTGCATGCCGGCTGGCGTGCGGATCCCACAACCGGTTCGGTCGCCGTGCCGATCCATCAGACAACGTCCTTCCAGTTCCAGGATACCGGCCATGCGGCGCGGCTGTTTGGGCTGGCCGAGCTTGGCAATATCTATACCCGCATCATGAACCCGACCGTGGATGTGCTGGAAAAGCGCGTCGCAGCGCTGGAAGGTGGCGTGGCAGCTTTGGCGGTCGGTTCCGGCCAGGCAGCAACCACCTTCGCGGTGATGAATTTGTGTGAGGCAGGAGACAATATTGTCTCCTCCACCGATCTTTACGGCGGCACCTGGAATTTGTTTGCCAATACGCTGAAGCAATTCGGCATTGAGGTCCGCTTCGTGGACCCCGCCGATCCGCAAGGCTTCGCGCGGGCGACCGATGTGCGCACTCGCGCCTATTACGCGGAAACCCTGCCCAATCCGAAGCTGCAAGTCTTCCCGATTGCGGAAGTGGCGGCGATTGGGCGGAAGCTCGGCATTCCCTTGATCATGGACAATACGGCGGCGCCGGTGATCTGCCGCCCGCTTGAGCATGGTGCGGCGATTGTCATGCATTCCACCACCAAATGGATTGGTGGGCATGGCACCAGCATTGGCGGCATGGTGGTGGATGGCGGCAATTTCGATTGGGAAGCCTATGGCGATCGCTTCCCGACGCTGAACAAGCCCGATCCTTCCTATCATGGCGCGGTATGGACCCAAGCGGTGAAGCCGCTTGGCCCGATTGCCTACATCATCCGCATGCGCACCTGCCTGCTGCGTGATCTGGGCGCGCCCATGGCGCCGATGAATGCCTTCCTGTTCCTGCAAGGCATGGAAACCCTGCCGCTGCGCATTGAACGCCATTGCGCCAATGCCACCCGCGCCGCGGCCTTCCTGGCGCAGCATCCGGCGGTGACGCGGGTGATCCACCCATCCCTGATGGAAGGCGAAAGTCGCCGCCGCGCGGATGCCTATTTGCGCGGTGGGCATGGCAGCCTGATGGGGATTGAACTCAAGGGCGGCAAGGAAGCCGGGCAACGCTTCATTGAAGCGCTGAAAATGTTCTACCACGTTGCCAATATCGGCGATGCGCGCAGCCTTGCGATCCATCCGGCCACCACGACGCATAGCCAATTGGATGAAAGCGAACAGGCGGCATCCGGTGTGACACCTGGTTATGTCCGGCTTTCCATCGGCATTGAGCATATTGACGACATTCTCGCGGATCTTGATCAGGCGCTGAAGGCGGCCCAGGCATGAACGCTGATCGTCGCCGCATGGCCGCCGGGCTTGGCTTGACTGAGCCCGCCGCCCCCGCACTGGGCGCCTTCCCCGCCATTCGCATGCGCCGCAATCGCTATGACGCCTGGACGCGCAAGCTGGTGGCGGAAAACGTGCTGAGTGTTGGTGATCTGATCTGGCCGATCTTCATCATGGAAGGCAGCAACACCATCATGCCGGTGGCTTCCATGCCGGGTGTGGTGCGCGTGACCATCGACAAGCTGGAAGAACATGTGGCGCCGGCGGTGAAGCTTGGCGTGCCAGCGGTCGCCCTTTTCCCGATGACCCCATCCGAGATCAAGGATGCGGAAGGCACGGAATCGACCAACCCGAATAATCTGATGTGCCGCGCATCGCGCCTGTTGAAGGCGAAGTTTCCGGAGCTTGGGTTGGTGGGTGATGTGGCACTCGACCCCTATACCGATCACGGGCATGATGGCGTGATCCGTGATGGCTATGTCGCGAATGATGACACGCTGGCCATACTGACCGCGCAGGCGGTCAATCAGGCGGAAGCGGGCATTGATGTGATCGCGCCATCCGACATGATGGATGGGCGTGTGGCGGCCATTCGCGCCGCACTTGATGCGCGGGGTTTCATCCATACGCGCATCATGTCCTATGCGGCGAAATATGCTTCCGCCTTCTATGGGCCGTTCCGTGATGCGGTGGGGTCTGGTTCTTCGCTTAAGGGCGACAAGAAAACCTATCAGATGGATCCCGCCAATACGGATGAGGCGATGCGCGAAGTGGCGATGGACCTTGCCGAAGGTGCGGATATGGTCATGGTCAAGCCGGGCATGCCGTATTTGGATATTGTGCGGCGCGTGCATGAACGCTTTGGCGTGCCGACCTTCGCGTATCAGGTGAGTGGCGAATACGCCATGATCGCGGGGGCGGCGCAAAATGGCTGGATTGATCGCGAACGCGCCATGATGGAAAGCCTGCTGGCCTTCAAGCGTGCGGGCGCGGCGGGGGTTTTGACCTATTTCGCGGTGGATGCGGCGGCAGTGCTGAAGCGGGGGTAAGTGTCCGCGGTTGGGCTTATGCTCTTGGCTTCGCTGACTTGGCCTTTGGCTTTGGTGCCCATTTCTTCGCCAAAGCCTTCAATGCGAGTGTAATGAAAGCAATATCGGGCGTTCTCGGATCAAACGCGTCAAGATCCATCCACTCTTCGAATTCTTCGCGTCGTTCATGTGCCGGGTCTGCCTTGGCAGCAAGCAATTCCTCATAGCCGGGATAGCCGCCAACATCCTCCGGGGGGCAATTTCCTTCGGCTTCAATCAGGCAAGGATATTCCTGGCCAGGGGCAGCTTCCAGAATTTTTTCGATAGAGATGGTGTGTTCCCAGCAATCACCGAAATCATAGATATAGTCGAATTTCTTTCTGCCATACTCTGTCAAAAACATCGAGAGGCGCGCCTTGCGCGCATCCTGTGCTTCATCCGGAAAGTCTCGATTCGGGATACCCCAACCGGCATCAACAAGCCGAAATTCAAAAAGGTGACTATTGGTCCAGCCCATGGCCGCCTGGATGACCAGATGCAGCCGGTCAAGACGAATGTCGAATGGCACCTCAACCCGGCGCATGACCCGGGGTTCCACATCATCCAGCGTGATCTTGAGGCGCGCGATTTGCACTTTATTGCTCCCCCTGAGCAAGAAGGATTATTTCAGCCCCGCGGGCAGGTGGCAAGCGCGGCCTGAGCGAAGCCGCGCAAGTCACTCGCGGTGATGGCAAGCTCCAAGTCAAGATTACCCATGGGCAAAACAAGACGCTGCGGCAGGCCGGTCAGGTTTTCCGTGCGGCCATTCCAGCTGGTGGTAACGGTCACACTGGCAAGCCGCGCCACATCCTCAGCACCCGCGGGCATGGCGGTGGTGATGCGGAGCAAGCCATCCATCAAGCTGGTGCCTTCATCGGCGCTTGACGCGCCACCAAAGCGAATGGCGAAGCGACGAATGATCGGGCGTCCTTCACAGCGGCGCGGATTATCGGCCACGCGCAGCACTTCCATCAGCCGTTCCGGCGCTACGCCAGCGGCGATGCGCTGCGCAGCAATGGCCACCACATCAGTAAAGGGCGGGCGCGGCACTTCCTGATCATGGCGCGCGCGCCAGATGCTGGCCTCAACACGCGCCTGGTCAAGTTCAACGACAAGGCGGCTTCGTTCAGCGGCGGCGGCGCTTTCGCGTTCCGCAGCCTAAGCCAAGCGCGCCTCAAGAGCGGAGACTTCCGCGCGCGCGATTTCCTCCGCGCCACGATAAGTGACAATGCCAAAACCCAGAAACACCAGCAGAATCATCACCGCCTGGGAAAGGCGCCAAAGCCAGCGCGTAGCGCGCTGGCGGCGTTCCCGGTTGCGTCTTCTGCCGAGCGCCATCAGCGTTTCAACCTTGCAGCAGCGCCCAGATGCGCGGCGGCGTCAGCGGCATCTGCACGCTATCGGCCACCGCGCCACGCCCATGCCGTGCCAGCGCATCCGAAACGGCATTCACCAACGCCGGCGTCGCGCCAATGGTGCCAAGCTCACCCACGCCCTTCACGCCAAGCGAATTGGTACGGCAGGGGATGGATTGATCAAGCAAGGTGGTTGCCGTGGGCAGCATATCCGCGCGCGGCAGGGTGTAATCCATGAAGCTTGCCGTCAGCGGTTGGCCGGTGGCGGGGTCATAAATCACCGCCTCACACAAGGCCTGACCAATGCCTTGCAGCGCGCCACCCACGACTTGGCCTTCCACGGTCAGCGGGTTCACCACGCGCCCGGCATCATTGGTCGAAACATAAAGCGGAATGGCGACTTCGCCGGTATCAGGATCAATTTCCACTTCTGCGATATGGCAGCCATTGGGCCAGGTGGGGCCGGAAACAGAGCTGGTCGAATCAATAAAAATCCGCCCCTCTGGCTGCTTCGCCGCCAATTCGAAAAGCCCAATGCGACGATCCGTGCCCGCCACCTGGAAGGCACCGGCGAGATATTCCAGATCAACGGGTGCCACTTCCAAGGCATCGGCGGCCAGATCGCGCGCCTTGTCCACGGTTTTGTCGGCGGCAACCTTCACCGCGGAACCGGCAGTAAACAGCGAACGCGACCCGGCGCTGCCAAAGCCACTGCCGCGATCCGAATCCCCCATGACGATTTTGATATTGTCCAGTTCAACGCCAAAGACATCCACGGCAAGCTGCGCATAGCTGGTGGCGATGCCCTGGCCCATGGCTTGCGTGGTGGCGTAGATTTCAATCTCACGATTGGCCTTCACCGCCACGGTGACGCGTTCTTCAAACACATTCCCGCCAGTCCATTCCAGGAAGGTGGCAATGCCGCGGCCACGAATCTTGCCCGCCTTGGCCGATTGCGCGGCGCGCGCAGCAAAACCCTGCCAATCCGCGGCAACCAAGGCCTGGTCCATGATTTTTTCAAAACTGCCACTGTCATAGCTTTGGCCCATGGCGTTCTTGTAGGGCATTTGCTCTGGCCTGATCATGTTGCGCCGGCGAAGCTCTGCCGGATCAAGCGCCAGCTTGCGCGCCGCCGCATCCATCAGACGCTCGATGATGTAGATGGCTTCCGGCCGCCCGGCGCCGCGATACGGGCCAGTCGGTGCCGTATTGGTCAGCACGGCGGTGAATTGGAAATCAATATTCGTGATGTCGTAAATGCTGGTCGAAACCCAAGGCCCGATCAGCAATTGAATGGCAACGCCCGAATTGCGCGTATAGCCGCCCATATTGGCCAGCGTGCGTACGCGAAGGCCGAGCACCTTGCCTGCTTCATCCAGCGCCAATTCCGCCTTGCTATCCGTATCGCGGCCATGCAGTGCGGCGAGGAAATCCTCCATCCGCTCCGCCGCCCAGCGCACCGGGCGGCCAACCCGCCACGCGGCAAACGCCACCACCGCATCTTCGGCATAAAGCCCGGTCTTCATGCCAAAACCGCCGCCAACATCGCCAACCAATACGCGCACGCGATCGGTTGGGATATCCAGCACTTCCTTGCACAGCTGGTCACGAAAGCCGGAGGGCATTTGCGTGCTCATACGGATGGTGAAGCGATCACTTGCGCCATCATATTCGGCGAGTACGACGCGCGGTTCCATGGAAACTGGCGCCAAGCGCTGGTTCACCAGATCAAGCGCCACAACATGCGCTGCCTTGGCGAAGGCGGCTTCAACCGCCGCCTGATCGCCATAACGCGTTTCGGCAACGATGTTATTGCCGGCAGCAGGCCAAAGCTGCGGCGCGCCGGGGGCGATGGCGTCGCGCAGGTTGGTCACGGCGGGTAGTTCTTCGTAATCCACCATGATGGCTTCGGCCGCGTCACGCGCCGCCGCGGCGCTTTCGGCGATGATGGCGGCGACAGGTTCACCCACAAAACGCACCAGCCCATGCGCCAAAATAGGGCGCGGCGGCGCGGCCAAATCCGACCCATCAGGCCGCTTGAAGGGCAAGGCAACACCAAGGGATTTCAGCCCTGCCGCCGCCACATCCTCACCAGTCAGGATCGCCGCCACACCCGGCATGGCGCGTGCGGCGCTGGTATCAATCGAGGTAATGCGCGCATGGGCATGGGGGGAGCGCAAGAATACCAGATGCGCCTGGCCCGGCAGGGCTTCGTCATTGGTAAAGCGGCCCGCACCGGCCAGAAGCGGCCCATCTTCCAGCCGCCGCACCGCCTGGCCGCTACCGAAGCGGCCCACCGTGTCATTCATGCCATCCATGGTCCTGCACCCATTCATCCCGGCGGGCGGATTTGCCCCTGCCTTTTCAAAGCGTCATCTGCGACGGAAAGCACTGCGTATCAAGCCTCGCGCACGCGCAGCAGAATGAAGATAATGCAGCAGATCAGCACCGCGACCACAAAAGTCATCAGCGCCGCGCCGATCCCGCCGATGCTGGCGGCCACGCCGGAAGCCGCCTGCATGATCGCTGCACCGCCGAAAAAGGCGACATTCATGGCTGAAAGTGCCCTTCCCACGCGTTCCGGTGGCGTGGCGGCACGCACCAGGGCAAAGCAGATGACCTGGGTTGAAATAAGCAAGCCGAACAGCGCGAGCAGCACCGCATCTGCAGCCACCGGCCAGGAAAGCGCACCGCCCAGCACCATCAGGGCAATGGCCGCCACCGCGCCAATATGCCCAGCCGCCAGAATGCCGCCGCGATATTGCTGATACCGCCGCTCCAGAATGCCGGCCAGCAAAGGCCCGATGATCAGCGCCACGGTGCAGAGCAACAGCACATGCCCCGCTTCCACCCGCGACAGACCGCGTTCTTCCATCAGCCAAGGCCCACCCCAAAGGCCGCGCACGCCAAGCACCACGGCGAAGGATGTCCAGGCCATGACAATCGGTGCGCGCAATTCGCGCGAAAAGCCAAGCCGGATCACATCGCGCGCATCATCCTTCAGGCTGCGGCGTGTTGCGGCATCAGGCGGCGTTTCGCGCACCACAAAAGCCACCGACAGCGCGGCGAAAACCGCAAGCCCTGCACAGGCGAGAAAACCCGCGCGCCAGCCGGAATATTCCACCAAAAAAGCCAAGGGACTCGCCGAAATCACCATCCCCGTATTGCCCAGCGCCTGCACAATGCCGCCCCAAAGCCCGAAGCGCTGCGCGGGCATGTTTTTGGCGGCATAGGTAATGGGGCACATCAACATGCCCGAACAGCCAATGCCCAAAACCATTTGCGCAACCAGCATGGACCAGGCGCTATCGGCATAGGCACCCAGCACCGCGCCAATTGCTGCAATGGAAAGCAGGCAAAGCGCGGTGGGCTTCACGCCCCAACGATCCAGCGCAACCCCCACGGGCAGCATAGCCAGCGCGAAGGTCGCGGGAAAGGCGCCGGTCAGCGCGGCCAGCCCATCGGCAGTGACACCCAAATCACGTTGCAGCACATCAGCGGCAATCGCGGGCAGGGTGCGGACCGCATTGGAAAACACATGCCCCATCGTCAAGGCGATGATGGAAAGGGCGATCAAATTCATAAAGTGCGCGCGATCTTCAATTCCGGAACATCTTGCCCGGATTGAGAATCCCCTTGGGATCAAGCGTCGTCTTCAGCGCGCGCATGACGGAAAGCGCCCCATCGCCATGTTCCTGTTCCAGGAATTCGCGCTTGCCAAGGCCAATGCCATGCTCACCGGAACAGGTGCCACCCAGCGCCAGCCCTTGCGCGACGATCTCCCGGTCCAAGGCCCAGGCCTTTTCGAGTGCGGCCTGATCATTATCCGGAAACAGGATCAGGCAATGGAAATTGCCGTCACCAACATGGCCGACAATGCAGCTTGTCTGCCCTGATGTCTTGGCGGTTTCCTTGGCCTTCACCACCGCTTCCGTCAGGCGCGAGATGGGCACGCAGACATCCGTGGTGATGCCACGATGGCCGGGCTTCAGCGCAATCGCCGCCCAATAGGCGTCATGCCGTGCCTTCCACAGCCGATTGCGTGTTTCCGGATCGGTCGCATATTCAAAGCTGGTGGCGCCGAAATCCCGCGCTACTGCCTCCACCGCTTCCGCCTGTTCCACCACGCTGGCGGGTGAGCCATGGAATTCCAGAAACAGCGTCGTGGTCGCCTCAAACCCTTCCAGCCTGGAATAGCGAATGCAGGCTTCCATCTGATCCTCATCCAGCAATTCAATGCGCGATACGGGGATGCCGCTTTGCATCACGGTGCTGACGGTCTCAACCGCCGCCGCAAGCGTGGGGAATTGGCAGACCGCTGCACTGATCGCCTCAGGGATGCCATGCAGGCGCAGCCGGATTTTCGTGATGACGCCAAGCGTGCCTTCCGATCCGATGAAAAGCCGCGTCAGATCATAGCCATTGGCGGCCTTGCGCGTGCGCCCGCCGGTTTGAATGACGCGCCCATCCGCCAGCACCACTTCCAGCCCCAGCACGTTTTCGCGAATGGTGCCATAGCGCACCGCATTGGTGCCGGAAGCGCGCGTGGCGCACATACCGCCAATGGTGCAATGGCTGCCGGGATCAACCGGAAAGAACAGACCCTCGGCGCGCAGAAAATCATTCAAGGCCTGGCGCGTGACGCCGGGTTCAATCAGGCAATCCATATCTTCGGTGTTCAGTTCCAACACCGCCGTCATTTGCGAAAGATCGAGCGATATGCCGCCCCGCACCGGATTGACATGGCCTTCAAGCGATGTGCCGGCACCAAAGGGCACCACCGGCACGCCATGCTGATGGCATAGCGCCATGATGCGGCTCACTTCATCCGTGGTCTGCACAAAGGCCACCGCATCGGGCAGCGTCGGCGGCGTGGTATCTTCACCCCGGCTATGCTGTTCACGCATGGCCTCAGCGGTGCTGAGCCTTTCACCCAGAAAGCCGCGGATGCTGGCAATGACCTGTGCTATGGCGGGGGCGCTGGCATTCATGGTGTTTCCTCATGCCGATGCCGAAAGGTGGGCGGCGGGTTGCTCCCTTTTTGCCGCTTGCGGGCCGGCACGTCCAGCGGGGCATCTTCCGGCCAGGAACATTCTGGCCTAGCCTTCCCCCATCAGCGTCCCGAAGGAGGAAACAGGGCAATGCCGAATAAGGTCAAACAGATGTGGAAGGCCGGCCAGGCCGTGGCCAATGGGTGGCTTGCCATCCCCAATGCCTTTTCGGCGGAAATGTTCGCCCAATCAGGCTGGGACAGCCTGACCGTGGATATGCAACATGGCGTGCAGGATTACCTTTCCTGCGTGGCGTGCTTTCAGGGCATGCAGCCCCATCCCGTGACCCCCATGGTGCGCGTGCCCTGGAATGAACCGGGCATCATCGGCAAGGTTCTGGATGCCGGCGCCTATGGCGTGATCTGCCCCATGGTGAATACGCCCGAAGAAGCACGCGCCTTGGTGCAATATTGCAAATACCCGCCGCACGGCACGCGTTCCAATGGCCCGATCCGCGCCGGGCTTTATGGCGAAGGCGGTTCCTATCAAAAGACCGCGAATGACGAAATTCTCGTCATTCCCATGATCGAAACCAAGCAGGCCATTGAGAATATCGGCGCCATCCTGGATGTGCCGGGGATTGATGGCATTTACGTCGGGCCTTCGGATCTTTCCTTCTCCTACGGGTTGGAACCGAAACTCGATGTGGAAGACCCCTTCATCCTGGGCATTTATGAAAAGCTGCTCGCGGAATGCGGCAAGCGTGGCATCTCAGCCGGCCTGCATTGCGGATCGCCGGCCTATGCCAAGCGCATGATCAAAATGGGCTATAAATTGGTGACCATCGCCAATGAAGTCGCCATCATGGTCAATGCCGCCAAGGCGATTGTGAAAGACATCAAGTCTGCCTGAGCATGGAACGAAGCAGCTTTCGCTACTTCTTCCCCCTGAGCGTTCGCTACAATGAAGTGGATGCTCAGGGCATTGTCTTCAACGCGCATTACCTGACCTGGTATGATATGGCGGTATCCGCCTATATCCGTGCCGCGGGCTGGGATAATCGCGCCGAAGTCAAGGCAAGTGGCGCTGATTTTCACGTCGTGCGCGCCCTTGTCGAATATAAGGTTGGCATTGGCCATGATGAGGAATTGGCGATTGGCGTGCGCACTACGCGGATTGGCAATTCTTCCATCGCCTTTCAGCCGGCGATTTTTCACGCCGATGGCGATAGGTTGCTCGCCACCGGAGAGATTGTCTGGGTCTGGACCGATCAGACAACCAAGCGCCCCATCCCTGTGCCGGATCGGTTGCGCGCGCTGCTGACGCGCTTTGATGCGGCGTGAAACTGGCGGGCTTTTCAACCGCCTTGAATGGGCTAGGCTGACGCCCAAGGAAACGCCAAGGCGAGAGTTACCATGAACCACATGACCCATAGCGTGCTGAGTACCGCAGCGGATGATGCGGCATTGGTGAGCGCCTGGCTGCAACGCTTTGAAGCCGCGCTCAAATTGGCGGATGCCGGGCGGCTCGCTGCGCTTTTTGCATCGGAGAGCCATTGGCGCGATCTGCTCGCCTTCACCTGGAACATCACGCCGCATGAGGGTGCCGCTGATATCGCGGCAGCGCTTGCGAATGCAGCGCCGGCCACTGGCGCGCATGACTTTGCCCTGGCCGAAGGGCGCACAACACCACGGCGCGTCAAACGTCTGGGCATTGAGGTTA
>JADCEV010000087.1 GCA_020249865.1 Roseomonas sp.
GCAATGGCTGGAACCAGGATGAGATTGAAAACCACGGCACCGTTTTCGCCACACGCCACAAGCTGGCGCGTGAACGCATTGAGGCGATGAAGGCAATCTGGACCCAAGCCCAGCCAAGTTATGCCGGCGAATTCATCAATTTCACGCCGATGGAAACCGGGCCGAAGCCGCTGCAAAAACCGCATCCGCCGATCATTGTCGGTGGCGCCTTTCCCTGGGGTGCAAAGCGCGCGGTGCGTTATGGTGACGGCTGGATGCCGCATCGTGTGCGCAAGCACTATGCCGATGTCGGCGCGCTGATCCCGCAATTCCGCCAATTGGTCGCCGAAGCCGGGCGCCGCGACGAAGACTTGCCCATCACCATTTGGGGCGTGAAGGAAGATCGCGATGCGCTGCTTACCGACCGCGACCTTGGTGTTGCGCGCGTGGTACTCAGCCTTGCTTCCGCCAAGCGCGATGAGATTCTGCCGCAGCTTGACCGCTGGGCGCCGCTGATCCGCGCGGTGGCCTAAAGAACGGTTTCCGCAGCAAGGCGCAGGGCCTCCTGCGTCGCACCTGTCAGCACCAGCGTCGAAAGCTTGCCTTCACGCGCCGCCGCCTGCCAATCCCGCAAGCGGGCGCGCACGCGATCTGCGGGGCCAACCAGCGCAATTTCATCCACCAACGCATCCGGCACGGCCGCCAGCGCTTCCTTGCGATGCCCGGCCAGAAACGCCTTTTGGATCGCGACCGCGGCATCGGGAAAGCCTAGGCGCTTGCAATAATCATTGTAGAAATTCTTGCCGATGGCGCCCATGCCGCCGATGTAAAGCGCCAATTCCGGCTTCACGGAATCGCGGCAGGCTTGCAGATCATCGCCGACCCTTATTTTCGTATAGGGTGCGATATCAAAATCACTTAAGGCGCGCGGTGAAGCAGCCTTCGCCATGCCTTCCAGCGTTGGCTTCACCACCAGATCAGCTTTCTCCGGCGACATGAAAATCGGTAAATTCCCATCGGCGATTTCACCCGCAAGCCGCATGCCGCCCGGCGTGATGGACGCGCAGTAAAAACGCATTGGCTTGCCATGCAGAATGCTCTTCAGCGGCTTGCCAAGCCCGGTGGCATCCGGCCCATCATAGGGAATGCGATAATGCGTGCCCTGATATTCCAAGGGCCTTTCGCGCGCGATGATGGCGCGCATGATGTCTATATACTCACGCGTGCGCACAATCGGGCTGCCATAGGGCTGCCCATGCCATCCTTCCACCACCTGCGGCCCGGAAGGTCCAACACCGCACAAAAAGCGATCCCCGGAAAGGGATTGCAAGGTCAGCGCTGTTGAAGCTGCACAAGCAGGGCTGCGCGCCGGCATTTGCATAATGCCCGTGCCGGCCTTGATTTTCGTGGTTTGCGCCAGCACCCAGGTGATGGGTGTCACCGCATCCGTCCCGTAGCTTTCACCGCACCAAACCATGGTGAAACCAAGCCTTTCGGCTTCCAGCACCAGCGCCATATCAATGGTGCCGGTCATGCCAAGCGTCATGCCAAGGCGCATGGTTCAGACCCTTTCCATTACGGTTGCGCGAAAGCTTTCCATCTGCCCCAGCACTTTCTCCACCGTGGAACCAAGGAAGTTGAAATCAATCGCGCTGACACCCAGCGCGCGCAATGCCTGGATATCTTCCACAATCTGCGCCGCACTGCCGGAGAATAAATACCGTTCCCCATCGCCGGCGAGTGCAGGCAATTCCGCGCCGAATTTTTGGACGCGAAGCGAAAGCCCAACAGCAGCCGAGTCCCGCCCGGCCTCCGCGGTCAGGCGGCGCAGCTTGGCAACGGCCGCCTTGTAGCGCACCAGGCTATCCAGCGGGAAAGCCGGATTCGTGCCGATGGGATACCAGGCATCACCAAGCCGTGCGGTGCGCCTGAGCGCCGGGCCGCTTTCACCCCCCACCCAAATCGGCGGCCCGCCTGGCTGCACGGGCTTGGGTTCAAAGCTGATCTTGTCGAAGGAAACATATTCGCCCTGAAAGCGCGGATCGGGCGCGGTCCATAATTCCCGCGCGGCCAGGATATATTCATCCGTCACCTTGCCGCGCGCGGCGAAGTCCGGCGCGTCAAGTGCTTCAAACTCCTCCTTCAGCCAACCCGCGCCAATGCCAAGCGTCAGCCGGCCGTTGGAGAATATATCAATCGTGGACAGGATTTTCGCCGTCAGCACCGCCGGGCGATGCGGCACCACCATCACCGAAGTCACCAGCCGTAGCTTGCTGGTGCGTGCAGCGGCGAACATCACCTCGGTCAATTGTTCATGGCGTGCGCCGCGCGCGCCGGCGGGGAATTCGCCATTATCCGAATAGGGGTAGATGGCGTGAATATCGGTCGGGATCACCACATGGTCGCTGAAGGTGGCATAGGCATAGCCCATCGCCTCCCCACCCTGGAGCAGCTGGGTAATCGCCTCGGGCGAGGCAAGCGGGCCGGCGGTTGGGGCGTTGAAACCGATTTGCATTTTGGGCCTCCCATCCCCGCGCATTGCATCTGGCGCGGCCTTCCCACACGATGGGGCCAGGGGAAGGAGGATGGCAAGGGTGCAGGATAGGCTGGAAGCTACACCACTGGCGGAGCTAATGGCGGAAGCGGCCGCTTTGCGCGATGCCGGGCATGGCCGCGTCATGTCCTATTCGCGCAAGGTCTTCATTCCGCTGACGAAGCTCTGCCGCGATGTCTGCCATTACTGCACCTTTGCCGAAAAGCCGCGCGCGGGGCGGGCCGCGTATCTTTCGCCCGAAGAAGTGCTGGCCATTGCGCGCGCCGGCGCCAAGGCCGGCTGCACCGAAGCGTTATTCACATTGGGCGACAAACCCGAATTGCGCTGGCGCCAGGCGCGTGAGGCTTTGGCCGAGATGGGCCATGCCAGCACGATCGACTATCTGGGGGCGATGTGTGATCTGGTGCTGCGCGAAACCGGGCTGCTGCCGCACGCCAATCCGGGTGTTATGAATGCGGCAGAACTTGGCACCTTGCGCGAAGTGACCGCGAGCCAAGGCATCATGCTGGAAAGCATCAGTGAAAGGCTCTGCACACCGGGCGGCGTGCATTATGGCAGCCCCGACAAGCACCCGGCCATTCGCCTTGGGGTGTTGAATGAGGCGGGTGCAGCGCGGATTCCATTCACCACCGGCATCTTGATCGGCATTGGCGAAACCCGCGCCGAACGGCTGGAAGCGCTGCGCGCCATCGCAGCAAGCCATGCGCGTTACGGCCATGTGCAGGAAGTCATCATCCAGAATTTCCGCGCCAAGCCGCGCACCAAGCGTGCCGATGCGGATGAACCTGATTTGGACGATCTGCTGTGGACCATTGCCTCAGCGCGCATCATCCTGGGTGCGCGCGCGAATATCCAGGCGCCGCCCAATCTTTCGCCCGGTACCTATCCAAGCCTGATCGCCGCCGGAATCAATGATTGGGGCGGTATTTCGCCGGTGACGCCGGATCATGTGAATCCTGAAGCGCCTTGGCCCGCGATTGCGAGCCTCGCTGAGAAAACCGCGAGCATGGGCAAGGTCCTGGCGCAGCGCCTGCCGGCCTATCCCGCCTATGTCCGCGCGCCGCGCGACTGGTTCGCGCCGCGCATCGCAGCCGCGCTGCTGCGTGCGAGTGACGCAACGGGCTTCGCGCGCGGCGATGATTGGTCGCCCGGTGCGCTCACGCTGCCGCGTCTTGCCGCGCCGCTACTGGCTGCGACTGACGCAACGCTGTCAGCCTTGGTGGAACGCGCCGCTCAGGGTGAAAGGCTGGATGCGCCCGCCATCGAAACGCTGTTTGCCGCGCGGGATGCGGACCAGGCGCATGTCATGGCGGCGGCTGATCGGCTGCGCCAGGCGGTAGCGGGCGATACCGTGCGCTATGTGGTCAATCGCAACATCAACTATACCAATATCTGCAGCTATCGTTGCAGCTTTTGCGCCTTCAGAAAGGGCAAGACGCATGAAGCCCTGCGCGGCCCGGCCTATGATCTTGATCACGCAGAAATCATCCGCCGTGCCAAGGAAGCCTGGGCGCGCGGTGCGACAGAAGTCTGCCTGCAAGGTGGCATCCACCCCAATTATACCGGCGCCACCTATGAGGCGATTTGCCACGCCATCAAGCAGGCCGTGCCGGGGATGCATATCCATGCCTTCTCGGCGCTTGAAATCCATCAGGGCGCGCGCACGCTCGGGCTTTCGCTTTCAGCGTTTTTGGCACGGCTGAGCAATGCCGGGCTTGGCACTTTGCCGGGCACCGCTGCGGAGATACTGGATGATGAGATACGCGCCATCATCTGCCCGGATAAGGTGAATACGGAAGAATGGCAGGCAGTGATGCGGGCTGCGCATGGGCTTGGGCTGCGCAGTACCGCGACCATCATGTTCGGCCATGTGGAAGCGCCCTTGCATTGGGCGCGGCATTTGCTGGTACTGCGGGATCTGCAAGCGGAAACCGGCGGCTTCACCGAATTCGTACCCTTGCCCTTCGTGCATATGGAAGCGCCCATGTATCTGCGCGGCCTGGCGCGCCGCGGCCCCAGTTTCCGTGAGGCACTGCTGATGCACAGCGTCGCGCGTTTGGTGCTTCATCCGCATTTCACGAATATCCAGACCAGCTGGGTAAAGATGGGTCCCGAAGGTGCGGCGATGGCCCTGCAGGCGGGGGCGAATGATTTGGGCGGCACGCTGATGAATGAAAGCATCAGCCGCGCCGCCGGCACGGAGCACGGTCAGGAGTTTCCGCCCGAGGCAATGGAAAGCTTGATCCTTTCCATTGGCCGGCAGCCGATGCAGCGTAGCACCACCTATGGCACCGTTACGCACGAACGCGAAGATGCTTCGCGCCGCGCCGCGCCGCTTTTGCCCATGGTGCAGACGGCGCCGCGCAAGCGTGTGTTATTGGCAGGCGACTAGGCGACGCGCTTCAAAATACCGTTCTGCTGCAACCAAAGCAGCGTTTGCGTAGCCTTGGCTTCGGGAATGCCGACAAAGCGCGCGATATCGGCAGGATGGTCAATATCCATCGCAATACCCGGCAGGCGCAGAATCTGTGGCGTGATGCCGGCTGCGCGCGAGGCAGCCAGATGCGGTAAATAGCTATCCTCGCCAAACCGTAGCTTCACCGCATCGGGTGGTGACATCAGGATGGCATTCGAACCCTGCTCATCATGCGCGGGCGCTATGATGAAGGAGGGCGCGGCGCTTGCGGCTGTAATCAGCGCCTCAACCTCTGGCGTTTTCACAGCGGGAATATCACCTGGCAAGGTCAGGATCGCCGCAACACCTTCCGCCTGTAGCACTGACGCCGCCGCTGTCACCGCGCCGGTATGCCCTGCCCGCGCGCCTTCCGTGATGATCCGCGCGCCATATTCCCGCGCAAGCGCCTGCGCCCAAGAATCCACAGTTACCACTGCAATGCCCGCCAGACCTCGTGCCGCCGAAAGCACGGTCAGCACATCGCGCAACATCACCTGCATCAGTGCTATGCGTTCTTCGGGTGAAAGCAAGGGCGCAAGGCGCTGCTTTGCCCCCACCATCTCCTTCACCGGCAGGATGGCCCAGGGCTTCATCTAAGCGCGTCAATCGCCGCCAGCACCTGCCGCGCCAGCGCGATCTTGTCCGCCAGATCGCGCATCAGGGTTGCTGCATAAAATACGCGCGGCGCGATGCCCACAGCGTCATCGCCATGTTCCATCACGAAGCCTTGCAGCAAATCACCATAGCGTGCGGCCACAGCGCCAGCACTTGGCGCCACACCAAGCGCTTCAAACATGCGCGCCGTTGGCCCCTTCACCGCTTGGCCAGCAATGATGGGCGATACCGCCACCACCGGCGCGCCTGACGCCTTGATAGCCTCGCTCAATCCCGGCACGGCCAGAATGGGTTCGATGCTGATGAAGGGATTGCTCGGGCAAATCACGATACCGCGAGGCTTCGCGCGCAGCGCTTCCAGCAATGCGGGTTGCGGGCGCGCCTGTTCGACACCAGCGAATTTCACTGCCCGTGCCAGCGGTTCAGCACGCAGGCGCACAAACCAATCCTGGAAATCAAGCCAGCCTTGATCGGTGCTGATTCGCGTGCGCACCGGATCATCACTCATCGGCAGGATGCGTGGGCCGATGCCGAAGCGCTGGCGCACATCATCGGTGATGGTTGAAAGCGTCTCACCGCCGCGCAGCCGATGGCTCCGCAGCACATGCAGCGCCAAATCACGATCACCCAGGCGAAACCAATCCGCCCCACCAAGCGCGGCGAGGGTTTCCATAAAAGCCCAGCTTTCATCCGCGCGCCCCCAACCAAGATTGGGATTATCCAGCCCCGCCAGGGTGTAAAGCAGCGTATCCGTATCCGGGCAGATCGTAAGCCCGTAATGTTCAAAATCATCGCCGGTATTGGCAATGATCAGCAATTCCTCCGGCGGCAAAACATGCGCAAGACCAAGTGCCAACTTCGCCCCACCAATGCCGCCGGAAAGCGCGATGATCACGGGAAAAGATCCTCCTGCGCGGGGCGGATCAATTCGGCGGCAGGATTTTCTGCGTCGGACCAGGACAACCCGCGCAGCAATACTGCCGGCTGCCCTTCAGCCCCCTGCCCCATCACCAGGCCAGAAGCAGCGGCAATTTCATCGGCGAAGCCGGTGATGCTGACCATGAGCGTACGGCCAAACAAATCGGGCTGGCCGCGCAAATCACGCAAGGCCGGCAAGCCCGCCGAACCGATTGCAACACCTACTGTGCCGCGACGCCAAGCCCGGCCGAAACTATCCGTAATCACCACGGGCAGGCCAAGCCGGGCGGCGAGCGCTGCCGCACTCCCATCCGGATCGTGCGGCAAGAGCAGCGCGTGGCCATCGGTTCCGATGTTCGATTGGTCAATGCCGGCATTGGCCATGACAAAACCCAGCCGATGCTTGACGATAATCAGGTTAGGCCGTGCGCGCACGACGCGTTCTGCTTCCGACAGTATCAATTCGACCAACCGCGCATCCTTGCCGGTTTGCGCAGCAAGTTCGCGCGCTACGGCTGATGGCTGCACAGACGCCAGCGCTACACTCCGCCCTTCCGCCTTGCTCACGATTTTCTGCGCAACCGCCAGCACATCCCCCTGTTGTGGTGTAAGGCCAGCGCGCGCCATGGCAGCCGAAAGCAAACCTGCCAGATCATCGCCTGCCTGCACCATGGGCAGGCCAGGCAGCGCAAAAAGCTGCAGCGTGGCCTTCAAGCGAAGCGGCGGCGCAGCAGTGGCAGCACCTGCTCCCCATAGAGGCGCAAGAACCGCGCCTGATCCGGCCCCGGCGCATGAAACACCAAATGTCGGAAGCCGAGGCTGACATAATAGCCAATACGCTCCACATGCTCTTCCGGATCGTTGGAGACGATCCAACGGCTCGCCGCGCGTTCAAGCGGCAGCGCATCGGCAAGTCGCTCCATTTCCACCGGGTCTTCCACCGACATTTTTTCTTCGGCCGAAAGCGCCAGCGCCGCCCAATGGCGCGTGTCTTCCAAGGCACGCTGCCTGTCCGTATCGAAGGAAACCTTCACTTCGATCATGCGATCATAGTCGGGCTTGGGTGTTGCTGCGGCTTCCAGCCCTGCGAGAACATTCGGCAGCAGGGTTTCGGTGTAAAGTTCTGGCTTCTTGCCGCTGGTGCAGATGAAACCATCACCGCCACGGCCAGCATATTTCGCAACCATGGCACCGGCAGCCGCAACATAAATCGGCACAGGGGTTTCGGGCCGATCATAAATCGTTGCGTGTTCGGTGCGGTAATATTGCCCTTCGAAACTCACGCGCTCTTCGGTCCAAAGCTTGCGCATCAATTGCACGGCTTCACGCATACGGGCGAAGCGTTCCTTGAATTCCGGCCAGGGTTGGCCGGTGGAAGGCACCTCATTCAAGCCCTCGCCAGTGCCGATGCCAAGAATGACGCGGCCCGGAAACATCGCGCCCAAAGTGCCGAAAGCCTGCGCCACAATGGAAGGATGGTAGCGAAAGGTCGGCGTCAGTACGCTGGTGCCCATGACAAGCCGCTGCGTGCGCGCCCCAAGCGCGCCAAGCCAGACAAGCGAATTCGGCGCATGGCCGCCCGTGTGTTTCCAGGGCTGGAAATGGTCCGAGATGAAGCAGCTATCGAAGCCCATCTCCTCCGCCAGCACGCCAAAATCCAGCAATTGTGCTGGCGCGAATTGTTCGGCGGACGCCTTATAGCCAAGCTTCAACATGGCCATCACGTATCCGCCAGCGCCGCAAGCATGGCATCCCGATGCGCGGTATCGCCATCTTCTGTCACCGGCTGGATGCAAACATGCGTGGCACCCGCGGTGAAATGCGCGCGCAAGCCTGCCTTCACGGTCGCGGCATCGCCATGCAGCACCATGGCATCAATGAAGCGGTCACTGCCGCCATTGGCAAGCTCCGCTTCACTAAAACCAAGCCGCAGCCAGTTATTCACGTAATTCGGCAGCGTCATATAGCGCGACAATTCGCGCCGCCCGAGCGTGCGCGCACGCACCGGATCGGTTTCGATGCACACCTTCTGTTCCACCGCGAGCACCTTGCCAGGACCCAGAATGGCCGCGGCCTGGGCAGTATGTTCGGGTGTTACGTTGTAAGGCACAGCGCCTTCCGCCGCGCTGCCAGAAAGTGCCAGCATTTTCGGCCCAAGCGCTGCCAGCAGCACCGGCCCTTCCAACACATCACCGCCCGCCTTGCGCAAACCTTCCAAATAGCCGCGCATGGCAGGGATGGGTTTTTCGTAGCGATGCCCGCGCAAGCCTTCCACCATCGGGATATGGCTGACACCAAGCCCAAGCGCGAAGCGCCCGCCATGCAACGCATTCAGCGTCGCGAGGCCCCGGCGCGCGGTGAAGGCATCACGCGCATAGATATTTGCAATCGAGCTACCAACAATAAGCTTCTTGCTGTTTGCCAGCAAAAACCCCGCCAGCGCCATGGATTCATAACCGCGCGATTCCGGATACCAGAAGCTGCCATAGCCCAGGTCTTCCACGCGGTTCAGCAGAGCGCGCAAGGTCGCCGCATCCAGCCGATCCGTGGAACACCAAACGCCCAAACGACCGAATTGCATGATTGTGATCCTTTTCCCCGTAACCTGGGTCAGCCGTAGGTTTCATCAAGCGCCTGAAAGCGCGGCAGATCAACCAGGGTGCTGAATTCCGCATAGCTCATCATGGCGCTCGCTGCCTTGGCTGGCGTGCCATCACGCTTCAAAACGGCCAGTGCATCAGCCACCGCACGCGCAGCCGTGAATAGCGCCGTCACCGCATAGAACACGACAGAAAACCCCATCTGTTCCAGATCGCGCATCGTCAGCGCGGTGGTCTCATTGCCATCCACAATACTGACAACCTTTGGGCCGGGCACTTGCCGCGCCACAATCTCAACCTCGGAAATTTTCTTGATCCCGTCAACGAATACCAGATCAACCCCGGCATCCTGATACATCAGCGCGCGGCGCACGGCTTCTTCCGGGCCAATCGCCGGCATGGCATCTGTCCGCCCAATAATCAGCGGCCCATGCGCGGGGCGGGACGCGATGGCGCACTGCAGGCGCCGGATATTTTCTTCCGCCGGGATCAGCCTGATGCCGGCCAATTGCCCGCAGCGCTTCGGCGCCACCTGGTCTTCCAGATGGATTGCGGCAACGCCGGCCTGCGCATATTCTTCAATCGTGCGCGCGATATTGGCCGGGCCACCATAGCCCGTATCCGCATCGGCGATGATCGGAATGCTTACCGCGCGCGCCATATCCCGCGCATGCGTCGTCATTTCCGTCTGCGTCAGCAGCCCGATATCGGGCCGCCCGAGCCGAGACGCCGTGGCGCCAAAGCCGGTCATGTAAATCGCCTCAAAACCCGCCTGTTCAATCAGCCGCGCGGTCAGGCTATCGGGCGCTCCGGGGGCGGCGATGATGCCGCCGGCCTTGAGGCGTTGGCTCAAACGTTCAGCGGCATTCATGGCAGCCTCCGTCAGTCAAATCTGTTGTTCCCAGGCTGCCGGTATCAGTTGATACCCGCTGCCGCGTGGCGCGAGGTGCGAGAAACCCGGAAAATGCAAATGCATGCCCGTGACTAACAGCTTATCGGTCGCGACCATGTCAAAAACGCGCCTCCGCGTTGCTTCCGCTGCCTTGGTATCTGTATCAAACGCCATGCAGACTTCCGGGCGCGCGGTTTGCACTTCCGGCACATGGACAGTATCGCCCCAGATCAATAATTGATCCTGACCGGACGCCGCCAGATAGCCGGAATGGCCAGGTGTGTGGCCATGCAGCGGCATGGCGGTGACACCGGGGAAGACCTCACCTTTCTGGAATAGCCGCCAGCGGTCCTTGTATGGCAACACCTGTTCGCGCCCAGCCTGGAAATATAGTTTCTTTTCGCGTTCCGTACCCTTGGCCATCGCGCCATCATCGAACCAATGCTTCGGTTCGTTTTCATGCATGACCAATTCGGCATTGGGGTAATGCGTCCTGCCCGTGGTCATATCCGTAAGGCCAGCGGAATGATCCGGGTGCATATGCGTCAGCATCACCACGTCAATATCGGCGGGATCAACGCCAAGCGCCCTTAGGTTCGCCAGGATCTTGCCAGAGCTTGGCTGCATGTAATTGCCGCAGCCGGTTTCGATCAAGGCAAGCCACCCTGCTGACCAAATCAGGAAGGCATTCACCTCCGTGCGCCGGACAGGCTGGAAGTTTTCGGTCAGGATCTGCCGCGCCTCATCTTCGGTGATGTTGCGCAGCGCATCGAGGTTGCCATCCAGAAAACCATCGCTGATCGCGGTGACAATAATGTCCCCGACCCGGCGATGATACACCCCTGGAATTTGCGCGGTTGGCGCGCTTTTCATGACGATCACTCCCCACCCATTCCGCGGCAGGCCGAAGCCCGCATCTGGCCTGAAATCAAAAGCCTATGGAAGGGAAGGCCGCGTGGCAATATTCCGCGGCAGCCAGTGGGAAACGAAATTGGTGAGCTCGGAGGGATTCGAACCCTCGACCTACAGATTAAAAGTCCGTTGCTCTACCAGCTGAGCTACGAGCTCTCTCACAAGCCGGCCGCCTTAGCACGGCGCCGCGCGTTTACCAACAGCAGGCGTCAGGCGTTATCCGCCGCCACCTTCATGCTGCGGATGCGGTCCGGTCCCTGCACCATGCCGGAACCGCCGGAGCCACGCTTGATCTTGTCCACCGCGTCCATGCCGGCAGTGACCTCACCCCAAATGGTATATTGGCCATCAAGGCTTGGGATGGGCGCGAACATGATGAAGAATTGACTGTTGGCGCTATCGGGATTGCTGGTGCGCGCCATGCCGCAAACGCCACGCAGGAAGCGCGCACGCGACGGTTCGCTGAATTCCGCCGGCAAATCCGGCAAATCCGAACCGCCCGTGCCCGTGCCGGTCGGGTCGCCACCTTGGGCCATGAAGCCTTCGATCACGCGATGGAAGGGCACATTGTCGTAGAACCCCTTGCGCGCCAGGGTTTTGATGCGTTCCACATGCAGGGGCGCCAGATCGGGCCGCAGCTTGATGGTCACCGTGCCATGTTCGATTTCCATGAGCAGGGTGTTTTCGGCATCCCCGGTAGGGGCTTCGGTTTCTGACATTATCTCGGGTCTTTCGGTTCGGGTCTCAACGAATATCAGCGGCCACGCGCATGCTGCGCAGGCGGTCCGGCCCGCGCACAATGCCATTCGGCGGATCGCCGCGCTTGATCTTGTCCACCGCATCCATGCCGGCGGTCACGCGGCCCCAGATGGTATATTGCCCATCGAGCGAAGGCGCCGGCGCGAACATGATGAAGAATTGGCTATTGGCGCTATTTGGGTCAGAAGACCGCGCCATGCCGCACACGCCGCGGACAAAGCGCGCGCGCGATGGTGGGCTGAATTCCGCAGCCAGATTGGGCAGTGGCGAACCGCCCGTGCCGGTACCGGTGGGATCGCCACCTTGCGCCATGAAGCCCTCAATCACGCGATGGAAGGGCGTATTGTCGTAAAAGCCACGCCGCGCCAGCACCTTGATGCGTTCCACATGGCGCGGCGCCAGATCGGGCAGCAATTGGATGGTCACACGCCCATCCTTCAATTCCAGGAACAGCGTGTTTTCCGGATCATTTGCCTGCGCCAGGGCCGGGGCGGCCAAGGCGCCCATACCGGCGGCAAGCATAAGGCGGCGTTGCATGGGTTTTTCCTTTCCTCAGGCGCCCGCTTTGACACGCGCCATGGTGCGTTCCAGCGTCAGTTTCGGCACAAAGCTGCTGATATCACCGCCGAGTTTGGCGATTTCCTTGACCAGGCGCGAGGCGATGAATTGATTTGTCTCCGACGCCATCAGGAAGACGGTTTCAATTTCCTGATCCAGCCGGCGGTTCATGCCGGTCATCTGGAATTCATAATCAAAATCCGTCACCGCGCGCAGCCCACGCACAATCATGCCTGCGCCGATTTCGCGCGCGAAGGCAACCAGCAAGCCTTCAAAGGGGCGCACTTCAATTACCGTGCCGGTGCGCGCCGCAATTGGGGCGACTTCCGCCTGCACCAATTCAACGCGCTCAGCCAATTCAAACAGCGGTCCCTTGCCAATATTGATGGCAACGCCAATCACCAGCCGATCCACCAGCCGCGCGGCGCGGCCGATAATGTCCAAGTGCCCATTGGTGACGGGGTCGAAAGTGCCGGGGTAAAGCGCAATCCGCTCAGCCATTGCCGTTTTCCTCCTGCGCGGGGGCGGCTTCATCATCGCTGCCTTCATCGGCAACCGGGAAGCAGGAAATCACGCGCTCACCTTCTGCGGGGCGCATCAGCGTGACACCCATCGCCATGCGCCCTGTCAGGCGCACATCATCGGCCTTCAGCCGGATCAATTGCCCGCCATTGGTCACCAGCATGATGTCATCGCCAGGCCGCACTGGGAAGGTCGCCACCACCTCGCGGCCGGTGCGCGCACTCAATACAATGCCGGCAATGCCTTGGCCGCCACGGCCCGTGACGCGATATTCATGCGCGGAAGAACGCTTGCCAAAGCCGGCATCCGTCACCGTCAGCAGGATTTCCTCGGCTTCCGCCAGTGCTTCAAAGCGTTCGGGGGAGAGGGTGATTTCCGCCACCGCTTCCTCTGCCTCAGCCTCAGCGACCGGGGGCGTTTCGGCTTCCTCATCAGCGGCACGGCGGCGTTGCGCGGCGGCCTTCAGATAGGCCGCGCGTTCTTCCGTATTCGCCTCCACATGGCGCAGCACGGAAAGCGCAATCACCGCATCACCCGGCGCGAGCTTGATGCCCCGCACGCCCGTTGAATCGCGCCCGGCGAAAACGCGGAGCGTATCCGCATCTGCGGTGAAGCGGATGCATTTGCCGCCGCGTGTCGCCAGCATCACATCATCGCCCTCGCGGCAGGTGGAAACGCCAACCAGGCTATCACCGTCATCCAACTTCATCGCGATCAGGCCGACCGAGCGCACATTCTTGAAGTCGGACAGTCGATTGCGCCGCACATTGCCCTGCACGGTGGCGAAGACCAGATGCAGCCCTTCCCAGAGATCCTCATCCATCGGCAGCGGCAGAATGGCAGTGACAGATTCGCCTTCCTGCAATTGCAGCACCTGGCGCAAAGAACGCCCGCGCCCCTGCGGCCCGGCTTCCGGCAATTGCCAAACCTTCTCACGGAAGGCGATGCCGCGATCGGTGAAGAACAACACCCATTGATGCGTATGCGCGACAAAAGAACGGATGATGACATCATCTTCGCGCGTCGCCGCCGCGCTGCGGCCCTTGCCGCCACGGCCCTGGGCGCGGAAGGTTTCCAAGGGCGTGCGCTTCACATAGCCATCACGCGTCAGCGTCACCACCATGGTGCCGGGTTCGATCAGGCTTTCATCATCCACATCGGCGATGCCATCCACGATCTCGGTCATGCGAGGTGAGGCAATCTCGGCGCGGATTTCGCGCAATTCCTGATCCATCACCTCCAGGCGCCGAGGCCGGCTCGCCAGGATTTCCAGCAATTCGCGGATGCGCCCGCCAACCTCGCCAAGCTCGGCGACGATCTTCTCACGCTCCAGACCCGTGAGGCGTTGCAGGCGCAAATCCAGAATGCCGCGCGCCTGTTCTTCGGTCAGCCGCACCGTGCCTTCTGGCGACACCGCATTGCGATAATCATCCACCAAGGCAAGCAGCACGCCCACATCACCCGCTGGCCAATCGCGCGCCATCAAGGCAGCGCGCGCTGCAGCACCATCGGCGCTTTCGCGAATGACGCGAATAACCTCATCCAGATTGGCGACGGCAATCGCAAGGCCAATCAGCAAATGCCCGCGTTCCCGCGCCTTCGCCAGGCGGTGGCGGGACCGGCGCAGAATCACCTCCTCACGGAAGGCGATGAACGCCATCAGCGCGTCCTTCAGCCCCATCTGCCGTGGCCGGCCTTCATGCAAGGCCACGAAATTCACGGGGAAGGATGTCTGCAACTGCGTCATGCGATAAAGCTGGTTCAGCACCACTTCCGCGGTCGCATCGCGCTTCAATTCAATGACAATGCGCATGCCCGAACGGTCGCTTTCGTCGCGCAGATCCGAAATGCCTTCCACCGCCTTGGCGCGCACCAATTCGGCGATCTTCTCCAGCAGCGTCGCCTTATTGACCTGATAGGGGATTTCGGAAACCGCAATCGCCTGGCGGCCACCGCGCAATTCCTCAATCTCCGCCCGCGCCCGCAGCGGGATGGAGCCCCGCCCGGTTTCAAACGCCGCGCGAATGCCGGAACGCCCCAGAATCAACGCCCCGGTCGGGAAATCCGGCCCGGGCACGATCTTCATGAGTTCTTCCAACGTCAGCGCCGGATTGGCGATCAGCGCCAGCGTTGCATCCAGAATTTCTGTTGGATTATGCGGCGGGATATTGGTGGCCATACCCACCGCAATGCCGCCCGCGCCATTGATCAGCAGGTTTGGGAAGGCCGCCGGCAATACGCGCGGTTCATCCACGCTTTCATCGTAATTCGGCTGAAAATCCACCGTGTCTTCGTCAATGCCGGCCAAAAGCGCCCCGGCGGCCGGCGCCAGCCGCGCTTCCGTGTAGCGCATCGCCGCCGGCGGATCGCCATCAACCGAACCGAAATTCCCCTGCCCATCAATCAGTGGCAGGCGCATGGAAAAGGGCTGCGCCATGCGTACCAGCGCATCATAAATCGAAGCATCGCCATGCGGATGGTATTTACCCATCACATCGCCAACCACGCGCGCCGATTTGCGATAGGGCTTGTCCGCCGTATAGCCGGCTTCATGCATGGCAAACAGGATGCGCCGATGCACCGGCTTCAACCCATCGCGCACATCGGGCAACGCGCGGGCCACGATCACGCTCATGGCGTAATCGAGGTAGGAGCGGCGCATTTCCTCCTCAAGGGCGACCGGGGTCGTATCCTGCGGGGGTTGGCCGGGGTTTTGGATGTCGCTCACGCTTGAAAACCGATTCTAAAAGCCGCGATTCCTGAGGGGTCACAGGGAGAGAGCGTCATAGGCACCGTCAGGCGCGCCGCGTCAACCACCGCCGCGCCCGAACTACCAGCCTAACGTCAAGCCCCTGACTTAGAAGGGAATTTCGTCATCCAAATCGGATTTCTTGGCATCCCAACCACCGGCACGCTGAGCCGGGCGCGCGGCCGGCGCCCGATCCCCTGAAGGCTCGCCCGGATCATCCATGCCGCCACCCGCGCCGCGCCCGCCAATCAGCTGCAATTCGCCGCGATATTGGCGCAGCACGATCTCGGTCGTGTAGCGATCCTGGCCCGATTGATCCTGCCATTTCCGGGTTTCGAGCTGGCCCTCAACATATACCTCGCTGCCCTTGCGCAGGTATTTTTCGGCCACATCGCCGAGGCGATCATTGAAAATCGCAACCGAATGCCATTCGGTGCGTTCCTGCTGATTGCCGTCCCGGTCCTTGTAGCGTTCAGAGGTCGCGATGCGCAGATTCACCACCTTGCCGCCATTCTGGAAATTGCGCACTTCCGGGTCCCGCCCCAGACGGCCCAGGATGATGACCTTATTGATACCCGCCATGGCACAGCTCTCCCGCGTTTTCGCCAATCAGGATAGACCATCGCCCCAAGGCGGGCCATCCCGCACCCTTCCCAGGGCGCCATTCAGGCGCATATATAACGAGAACATTTTTAGAACAACCGCTTTCCCCTCCCCGGGTCGGCGGTCGGAGCCCCCTTTGCATGACCGGCCATATTCGCATTCGCGGCGCGCGCCAGCACAACCTGAAGAACCTCGACCTTGATATCCCGCGCGATACGCTGACGGTGATCACGGGGCTGTCAGGTTCCGGCAAATCATCCCTCGCTTTCGATACCATCTATGCGGAAGGCCAAAGGCGCTATGTGGAGAGCCTTTCGGCCTATGCGCGGCAATTCCTGCAATTGATGCAAAAGCCGGATGTAGATTCGATTGAGGGTCTGTCACCCGCCATATCCATCGAACAAAAAACCACCAGCCATAATCCGCGTTCCACCGTCGGTACCGTCACGGAAATCCATGATTATATGCGCCTGCTTTGGGCGCGGGTTGGCGTGCCCTATTCGCCGGCGACTGGTCTGCCGATTGAAGCGCAGACGGTCTCCCAAATGGTGGATCGCGTGATGGGGATGGCGGAAGGCACGCGGCTTTTGCTGCTGGCGCCGGTGGCGCGCGGCAAGAAGGGCGAATTCCGCAAGGAATTGGCTGAATTCCAGCGCCGTGGCTTTGAACGCGTCAAAATCAACGGCAAGCTTTATCAAATTGCCGAGGCGCCCAAGCTCGACAAGAAGCTCAAGCACGATATTGAAGTGGTGGTGGATCGCATTGTGGTGCGCGATGGCATCATGCAGCGCCTTGCGGATTCCTTCGAAACCGCGCTGGGTTTGGCGGATGGCATCGCCTATGCCGAAAACGCTGATGGCGGGGAACGCACGGTATTTTCCAGCCGCTTTGCCTGCCCGGTTTCCGGTTTTACCATTGAGGAAGTAGAACCGCGCCTGTTTTCCTTCAATTCACCGCATGGCGCCTGCCCCGTTTGCGATGGGCTTGGCACGGAAAGCTTTTTCGATCCGCAATTGGTCGTGCCGCAGGATGATGTCGCGCTGAAGGATGGCGCCATCATGCCCTGGACTGGCGCTTCTTCGCCCTATTACGACCAAACCCTGCAAAGCCTGGCCGCCCATTTCAAGGTGAAAATGACCACCGCCTGGCAGGAACTCCCCGCCCGCGTGCAGCACGCCATTCTGCATGGCACGGGCGATGAGGTTGTGACACTCCGCTACAAGGATGGTTTGCGCGCCTATGAGGTGAAAAAACCATTCGAGGGTGTGATCGCCAATCTGCAACGGCGCTTTCGCGAAACCGATAATCCTTGGGTGCGCGAAGACCTCTCCCGCTATCAGGCGGAACGGCCTTGCGCGGCCTGCACGGGGCATCGCCTAAAGCCGCAATCGCTCGCGGTGAAGGTGGCGGGGCTGCATATTGGTGAAGCCTCTGCCATGCCCATCCATCGTGCGCGGGATTGGTTTGCACAGGTGGAGGAAACGCTCACGCCACAACGGCGCGATATCGCGCGGCGAATCCTGCGGGAAATCAATGAACGCCTGCAATTCCTGGTGGATGTGGGCCTCGATTACCTTTCGCTTGCACGATCCTCCACCACGCTTTCCGGCGGGGAATCGCAGCGCATTCGCCTGGCATCGCAAATCGGCTCCGGCCTTACCGGCGTGCTGTATGTGCTGGATGAACCTTCCATCGGCCTGCATCAGCGCGACAATGAAAGGCTGCTCGGCACGCTGCGGCGGCTGCGCGACCTCGGCAATACCGTGCTGGTCGTCGAACATGATGAGGATGCGATCCGCAGCGCGGATCATTTGGTGGATATCGGCCCCGCCGCCGGCAAGGGCGGTGGGCAATTGGTGGCCCAGGGCAAGCCGGCGGAAGTCGCCGCCAATCCCGCCAGCCTTACCGGGCAATATCTTTCTGGCCGGATGCGGATCGAAATCCCGGAAAAGCGCCGCAAGATTGATCCCAAGCGGCAGTTGCGCGTGGTGGGCGCCAGCGGGAATAACCTCAGGCGCCTCAATGCCGCGCTGCCGCTTGGCACTTTTACTTGTGTCACCGGGGTTTCCGGCGGCGGCAAATCAACGCTGGTGATTGAAACGCTCTACAAGGCCGCAGCGCGGCGGCTGATGGGCGCGGCGGAGGTGCCGGCGCCGCATGATCGCATCGAAGGGCTCGATCACCTCGACAAGATCATTGATATTGACCAATCGCCGATTGGCCGCACGCCGCGTTCCAATCCCGCCACCTATACCGGGCTATTCGCGCCCATTCGTGATTGGTTCAGCGAATTGCCGGAAAGCCGCGCACGCGGCTACAAGCCAGGCCGCTTCAGCTTCAATGTGAAGGGCGGGCGGTGCGAGGCCTGCCAGGGCGATGGCGTCATCAAGATTGAGATGCACTTCCTGCCCGATGTCTATGTCACCTGCGATACCTGCAAGGGCAAGCGCTATAATCGCGAAACGCTGGATGTGAAGTTCCGCGGCAAATCCATCTCGGATGTGCTCGACATGACCGTGGAGGAAGGTGAGGAATTCTTCGCCGCTGTCCCTGCCATTCGCGAAAAGCTTTCCGTGCTGCGCAAGGTGGGGCTCGGCTATATCCATCTGGGTCAGCAAGCCACCACGCTTTCGGGCGGCGAAGCGCAGCGCATCAAATTGTCCAAGGAGCTGTCGCGCCGCGCCACCGGGCGCACGCTCTATATTTTGGATGAACCCACCACCGGCCTGCATTTCGAAGATGTGCGGAAATTACTCGAAGTGCTGCATGCGCTGGTGGATGCCGGCAATACGGTGGTGGTGATTGAACATAATTTGGAAGTGATCAAAACCGCCGATTGGGTGCTGGATCTGGGCCCCGAGGGCGGTGAAGGCGGCGGCAAATTGGTCGCGGAAGGCACGCCGGAAGACATTGCCGCAGTGGCCGAAAGCCATACCGGGCGCTTCCTGGCGCCCTTGTTGCGGGACGCCGCACCAGCGCCGGTGAAGAAGCGCAAGCGGGCCTGAAGCGCTTCGCCTTCCCTTCGCCCGGCTTCCCGTCTATCCGGGAAGGCCCACCCCCCAGGGAGAAACCCCATGCCCGCCTGGCTGCCCGAATTGGCGGCTTCGGTCTTCGCGACCATCATCGCCATTACGCTGCATGAAGCGGCGCATGGCTATGCGGCGCGTGCGCTCGGCGATGATACGGCGGCGCGGATGGGGCGGCTCAGCCTGAACCCGATCCGCCATGTAGATATGGTCGGCACCATCCTGCTGCCGGGGTTTTTGCTGGTTTCGCAATTGCTTACCATTGGCCGGGTAGAGGCAATGTTCGGCTGGGCCAAGCCCGTTCCGGTCAATATCTGGCAGCTCCGCAACCCGCGCTATGGCATGGTGGCGGTAGCCGCCGCCGGCCCGGCGACCAATTTCGCCCTGGCCTTGGCGGCGGGGATCGCGGCCCATATGGTGGAACCCTGGCAAGCCAGCCTGGGGGCAGAGGGCACGGCCTTCGCCTATCGCGCCTTTGGCCTGTTCATTCTGGCCAATCTGGTGCTTGGCCTGTTCAACCTGTTCCCCATGCCGCCCTTGGATGGCGGGCGCATTGCGGTCGGGCTTCTGCCGCGCACGCCCGCTTTGGCACTCGCGCGGATCGAACCCTATGGCCTGCTGGTCGTCATGCTCGGCCTGTGCATCCTGCCCCATCTGCGCCCCGGCTATGACCCCATGGGCTGGTTTTTTCGGGGGGTGGTTGCGCCCGCCTTCGATTTCGTTCTCATGCTCACCGGACACGGGTAACGGGACCAGATGAGCGAATCCTCCCTGCAATTGCAGCTTGAAGGCTATGAAGGCCCGCTTGATCTGCTGCTGGAACTCGCCCGGGCGCAGAAGGTGGATCTGGCCAAGATCTCCATTGTCGCCCTGGTCGAGCAATTTCTGGCGGTGATCGAAGGCGCGCGCCGCATCCGGCTGGAATTGGCCGCGGATTGGCTGGTGATGGCCGCCTGGCTAGCCTGGCTGAAATCCCGTCTGCTGATCCCGCCCGAACAGGTGGAAGGCGAAGATGCCGAAGCGCTGGCCGAAGCGCTGACCGATCGGCTGGCAACGCTCGAACGCATGCGCGCCGCCGCGCTTTGGCTCAATCGCCGCCCCTGGCTAGGCCATGATGTCTTCGCCCGCGGCGCGCCGGAACGGCTGAAGGTGGAAGACCGTTCCGGCATCGCCGCCGATCTGCCCGCCCTATTGCAAGCCTATGTCACTGGCCGCCGCCGCGCCTTGGCCGCGCGGCCCTATCGGCCCAAACCGCGCAAGCTTTTCACCGTGCAGGAAGCGCTTGATCGGCTCACCAAGCTGGTCGGCGCCCTGCCAAGCTGGTCCGAATTGCGGAGCTTCCTGCCGGAAGGCTTTGATGACCCGGTGGAACAGCGCACCGCCGTGGCCAGCACCCTGATCGCGGGCTTGGAAATGGCGCGCGGTGGCAGGATAGAATTGCATCAGGAAGCGGCCTTCGCGCCGATCATGATCCGCCGCCGGGCGGAAGAAGAGGGCAGCGATGGAAGCACCGACTGAAACCCCAGCGCCCGAGGCACCCACGGCACCCGATGAAGCTACCATGGCCGCGGCGCTCCGCATTGCGGAGGCCGTGATTTTCGCCGCCGACCGCCCAGTATCGCCGCAAACCCTGGCCACCGTGCTGCCAGAAGGCGTTTCCGCCACCATGGCCTGCACGGCGCTCGCCGCCGCCTATGAAGGGCGCGGGGTCGTGCTGGCTGAAATTGGCGGCGGCTATGCCTTCCGCACCGCAGCGGACCTGGCACCCCAGCTGACCAAGGTGGTGGAAAGCCCGCGCCGCCTGCCACGCGCGGCCATGGAAGCGCTCGCCATCATTGCCTATCACCAGCCCTGCACGCGGGGCGATGTGGAAGAAATCCGTGGTGCGACGCTCG
The DNA here is from genome assembly GCA_020249865.1 of Roseomonas sp. Lineage (GTDB taxonomy): Bacteria > Pseudomonadota > Alphaproteobacteria > Acetobacterales > Acetobacteraceae > Neoroseomonas. The sequence goes on from JADCEV010000087.1 coordinate 21,038, forward strand.
CGCAAACCACCATGGAATCCCTGCTGGAGCTTGGCCTGGTGGCGCCGCGTGGGCGGCGGGAAGTGCCTGGCCGGCCCACGCTTTGGGGCACAACGCCGAAGTTTCTGGAACAATTCTCCCTGAAATCGCTGGCTGACCTGCCGCGCAAGGAAGAATTGGTGACCGGCGATGCGCCGCCCTTGCCCGGCCTCAATGCGCCCATCAGCACGGACGAAGCCGCGGAAGAAGCCGCCGCCCCCACCCCCGAAGCCACCGAGGAAGCCAGCGAAAGGTGAGCCTCAGCTTCGCTGATATCCGCCATGCCTATGGCGCGCGGGAGGTTCTGGCCGGCATTGATCTGAGTGTCGCGGCGGGGGAGATCGTCTGCCTGCTCGGCGCCTCCGGCTGCGGCAAAACCACACTCTTGCGCCTCGCGGCCGGGCTTGAGCCCCTTCAGCATGGCCGGATTGAAATCGGTGGGCGGCTGATTGCCGAAGCGGGGCGGGAAGTGCCGCCGGAAGCGCGGCATATCGGCTTTGTCTTTCAGGATTACGCGCTGTTTCCGCATTTGACGGTGGCGGAAAACGTCGCCTTTGGGCTGCGCTTTGCCCCGCGTGGCGAAAGGGTGTGGCGGGTGATGGATGCGCTCGCACGTGTTGGCCTTGAAGCCTTTCAGAATGCTTTCCCCCATATGCTCTCGGGCGGGCAGCAGCAGCGCGTGGCGCTGGCCCGCGCACTCGCGCCCCGGCCTGCCGTGCTGCTGTTGGATGAGGCTTTCGCCAGCCTGGATGCGCGGCTACGCGAAAAAGTCCGCGATGACACGCTGCATGTGCTGCAGGAAGCCGGCATTGCGACGCTGCTGGTCACGCATGATGCCGAAGAAGCCATGTTCATGGGGGACCGCATCGCCCTGATGCGGCAGGGCCGAATTTTGCAGGTGGGCGCGCCGGAAGCGCTCTATCTCGCGCCGGCAGACCGCTATGTCGCGGGCTTTTTGGGTGAGGTGAATAGCCTGCCCGCCCGCATCGCCGCCGGTCAGGCTGAAACCGCACTCGGCGCCCTGCCTGCCCCGGGCTTCGCTGAGGGGGAGGAGGTGGATGTGCTGATCCGCCCCGAAGGCCTCAAGCTTGGTGTCGAAGGCCCGGTGGTGGAGGTGGAAGCCTTCCGCCTGCTTGGCGCCACCACGCTTGCCCATTTGGCGCTGCCCGATGGCGCGGGCGGGCTTTTGCATCTGCATGCCAGGCTGCCCCCAGGGCGGAGTCTCCGCCGTGGGGAGCGAATCGCCGTTTCGCTCGATCCGGAACGCGCCTTTGTTTTCCCCCGCGTCGAAGCATGACGGCGCTTTCATCAAAGGCCGGGGCACGCCATATCAGGGCGGTTGGCGCGCATCCGGCTTCCTGCTAACGAGCCCGTCCCTGCCGGAAATCAGCACGCAGGAAAAAGGAGAGCATGTTAGACCTCGCCTGGTCGGAAATCGCGTTGATTGCGGTGGTGGCCATTGTCATTATCGGTCCGAAGGATTTGCCGGAGGCCATTCGCGGTGTCGCGAAGGGTGTGCAGAAGCTGCGCCGCATGGCTGGTGAATTCCAGCAACAGGCCGATGAGCTGGTGCGTGAGGCGAAGCTGGATGATGTGCGCAATTCCATCCAGGAAGTGAAAAGCACCATCAGCGACATCCGGAATTTCGACCTGAAGGGCGAGATTGAAAAAGCCGTGGATTCGGATGGCACGCTGAAGAAAACCATGGCCGACGACCCGCTGCGCGATACGTTCATGCCGCCGCCCCCCGCACCCTATGTGGCCCCGGAATTGCCGCCCGCGCCCGCCGCCCCTGCCTTTGTGCCGCCCACTGTCGCGCGTTTCGCCGCCCCCTTGCCGCCCGCGCCAGAACCGGCGCCGGCACCCGTTGCGTCATCCACCCCACCCGCCGCCAGCGCTTGAGGAATTTCCGTGTCCACCACCCGGGATGACGATCCGATAGACGATAAGCCTATGCCGCTTATGGACCATTTGAAGGAGCTGCGCACGCGGCTGCTTTGGTCCATCGGGGGTTTCGCGGCGGCTTTTGCGATCTGCTATTACTTCTCGCCGCAAATCTACGCCTTTCTGGCGCAGCCCCTGGCCGATATCCTGATGAAGCAGGGCGGGGGCGACCGGCGCATGATCTTCACCGCGCTGTATGAAGCCTTCTTCACCTATTTGAAGGTGGCCTTTTTCGGCGCCCTGTTCTTTTCCTTCCCGATGTGGGCAACGCAGCTTTGGCTATTTGTGGCGCCCGGCCTGTATCGGAGCGAAAAGCGCGCCATCATGCCCTTCCTGATCGCCTCACCCTTTCTTTTCCTGGCGGGTGCGGCGCTGGCCTATTACTTCATCTTCCCGCTGGCATGGCAATTCTTCATCTCCTTCGAAACGCCGCCGGGATCGCAGGGTATTCCGGTCCAATTGGAAGCGAAGGTTGGCGAATATCTCTCGCTCGTCATGCACATGATCCTGGCCTTTGGTGTTGCGTTTCAATTGCCCGTGCTGCTCACGCTTTTGTGTCGGGTTGGCATCCTGAATGTGGAAAGCCTGCGCAAGGGTCGGCGCTACGCCATTGTTGCCATGTTCGTCGCAGCCGCGATCCTGACGCCGCCAGATGTGATCAGCCAGATTGGCTTGGCCGTGCCATTGATCCTGCTTTATGAAATCTCCATCCTGGCGGCGAGCTGGATGGCACGGAAACCCGCCGACGAAGGCTCCAAGTCGTAACGATCCCTTTAATGCGCGTCCCGTTCAGATGGGCTCACGCGACACGCACTAAACCATTGTTGGGTCGCATTTTCCGAGCCGCCAAGTGTTTCCACTTGGCTTGAAAATGCTCTAAAAGGATCCTGGCATGCATGACATAAGACAATTGCGCGCCGACCCGGCCGCTTTCGATGCGGCGCTGGCGCGGCGTGGCGTGGCCCCGGCAGCTTCGGGCATTCTGGCGCATGATGAAGCCCGCCGCGCGGCGCAAACCGCGCTTCAGGAAAAGCAGGCGCGGCGCAATGCGCTGGCCAAGGATATCGGGATCGCCAAGCGCCAGGGCGCCGATACGACCGCGCTGGAAGCCGAAGCCGTGCGTTTGCGCGATGATATGGCGGCGCTTGAAGCCGAAGCCACGAAGGCCGAGGCCGCGCAACAGGCCGTGCTGGAAACACTCCCGAACATCCTTGACGCCGAAGTGCCCGATGGCCGCGATGAAAGCGCCAATGTGGTGCAGCACCAGCATGGCACACCACAAGCATTCCCCTTCACGCCCAAGCAGCATTTCGAATTGGGCGAAGCGCTCGGCCTGATGGATTTTACCACTGCCGCCAAGCTCGCCGGCGCGCGTTTCACGGTACTGAAAGGCGCACTCGCGCGGCTAGAACGCGCCCTTGGGCAATGGATGCTGAATCTGCATACGGAAGCGCATGATTACACCGAAAGCGCCGTGCCGCTTTTGGTCAATGACGCCACCATGTACGGCACCGGCCAGTTGCCGAAATTCGCCGAGGATTTGTTCCGCACCACCGATGGCCGCTGGCTGATCCCAACCGCGGAAGTGCCGCTGACCAATTTCGCCGCGCAGGAAATTATGGCGGAAGCCGATCTGCCGATCCGCCTGACCGCGCTTTCGCCCTGCTTCAGGTCTGAAGCCGGCAGCGCCGGGCGCGATACGCGCGGCATGCTGCGCCAGCATCAATTCGCCAAGGTGGAGCTGGTTTCGATTGTGAAACCGGAAGATAGCGACGCCGAACATGAACGCATGACACGCTGCGCGGAGCGCGTGCTGACCGAATTGGGCCTGGTCTGGCGGCGGATTATTCTTTGCGCTGGCGATACGGGTTTTGGCGCCGCGCGCACCTATGATCTGGAAGTCTGGCTGCCGGGCCAAGGGGCATGGCGAGAGATTTCATCCTGTTCCAATTGCCGGGATTTCCAAGCCCGCCGCATGGGGGCGCGCTACCGTCCCAAGGATGCCAAGGGAACGCATTTTCTGCACACGCTGAATGGTTCTGGTGTTGCGGTGGGGCGCGCGCTGATTGCGGTGCTGGAAACCCATCAGCAGGAAGATGGCAGCATCGCCATTCCGGAAGTGCTGCGGCCCTATATGGGCGGGCTGGCGCGGCTTACGGCTTAGACCAGATCACGTTCAGATGGAAAATCTGAACGTGTGAAGATGCTTGAAAAACAGCGACGTAGAGCGTGTTGCGTGAACCCATGTGAACGCAACATACTCTAACGCCGCGCGGCTGTCGTTGGCCGTGCCTCTGCCACTTCCATCGGTGCATTGCTGGCCTTGGGCAGGCACATGATGCGCGTGCGCGCCGCCGGGCCGGGGGCGCCGCCGCCACGCAGCCGCAAGTCAACCTCGGGCGTCGTCGGCACAGGCTTCAGGCTTGGTTCACGCGCGCCAATCAGCATCACCGCGCCACGCCCGGAAGCGCAAAGCCCTGCCATGGCGGGGCCGGGCAAGGGGATCACCCCCGGCGCAGGGCCGGGCACAAAGCCATGCCCATGCAGCGCTGCCATCACGCGCTGCTGATAGATCAGGCCACGTTCAGGAGTCGCGGAATGATACATCGCAATGGCCTGGTTCCAATCCCCCGTGCGCGTGTGCAATTCGCGCAGGAACCGTACCGCATAGGCAATATTCGTTGCGGGATCAAAGCCCGCTTCCAGGCTGGGAAAGGCTTGCGGATGATGCAGCAGGTTGATCTGCATGCAGCCGATATCAATGGACCGCACACCGCGCGCCTGAATCGCGCGCACTTCCTGGATAGCCTCGGCATTCGAAGCGGCGTAGCGGCCATCGCCTGCGGCGTTATAGGACCAGGGCCAGGGCTGCACGCTTCCATCCGGCGCGCGGCGGCCGGTTTCGACCTTGGCAATTGCGCTGAGCAAACCCGCTGGCATCCCCGCATCGCGTTCGGCCGCCGCAATGGCAGCCGCGCAAAGCCCCCAGGGTTCCGGTAGGGCAGGTGGCGCGGCGCGCGCGGCGGCGTTGGTCGCGGCGGGGCGTTGAGGGCTGGCGGGCCTATCGGGTGCGGCAAAGGCAGTCAGCGGGGCCAGCAACAACAGGCAGACCAGCCCAAGCCCAAGCCAAGGCTTGGCAGCGCCCATGCCGGAAGTCGCGACCAATGGTTTTCCCATGCGCTTTCCCTAGGCCCGCAGGGCGCGGCAGGTCAACCGAAACCTTGTGTCAAAAATGATCCGCCCGCAGCACTTGGCACTCTGACAACGTCACAATGGCAGGCCTTGCGCCGAGCAATTCACCCTCCGCCGCCAGGACGCGGGATGCGACCTCGGCCGAGGTGATGCAGAGCACCAGCACATTATCATCCACCCCGCCCGGGTCCCCAGCACGGCGAATCCCCTGATGGCCGCGCCCGGCAAGCACGGGCAGAATCGTCCAACCTGTCGCCCCCATGCGGTCCAGCAGCAGGGTCACGGCCTCCGCCCGCACAGCCTCCACGACAATTTCGATCCTTTTGCGCGCGTGCATGTCCCGTCTCCCCTTGATTATTGTGTGGCCAGCCGCGCCGCCCAAAGCCAAAGCGGGATGCCAGCCAGCACATTGAAGGGGAAGGTGATCGCCAAGGAAAGGGTCACGTAAATCCCGGCATCGGCGGAAGGCAGCGCCAACCGCATTGCCGCCGGCACCGCGATATAGGAAGCCGAGGCCCCCAGCACTGCCATCAGCCCGACACCGCCCGTGGAAAGCCCCACCAGCAACCCGCCGGCCAAGCCCGCAGCGCCGCCAATCAGCGGCATGATGATGGCAAAGCCGATCAGCCGCGCATCCAGCCCCCGCCCCCGATCACGCAGTCGCCGGGCCGCCGTAAGCCCCATCTCAAGCAAAAACAGGCACAGCGCGCCGGGGAAAAGCGCAGTGATGAAGGGCGAAAGCTGCCGATCGGCGGCCGCCCCGCCCAACCAGCCAATCAAAAAGGCGCCGAGCAGCAGCACGACCGACCCATTCAAAAACACTTCCCGCGCCATTTCCCGCGCCCCGCCCGAGGTCGCCGCGCCGCCACGCCGCGCCAGCAAAAGCGCGGTCAGAATCGCGGGGGTTTCCATGGCAGCCAACACGGCGGGCATGAAACCCTCATAGGGCGTATTGGTCGCATTCAATTGCCCAACGGCGGCGGCGAAAGTCACCACGCTGACCGAGCCATAATGGGCGGAAACCGCCGCCGCCGTTGCCGAATCAAGCGGTGTCGCGGCACGCAGCAGCGCATAGGCCGGCAACGGCAGTAATGCCGAAAGTGCGATGCCAAAGGCCAAGGCCGGGATCAGCCCGGCCGAGGCGCCTGGCTGCGCAATGGCAATGCCGCCCTTCAGGCCAATCGCCATCATCAAATACAGGGAAAGGGTCTTGGCCAGCGCATCGGGGACGGAAAGATCGGAACGCAGCGCCGCAGCCGCGAAGCCAAGCGCGAAGAACAGGACCGGGGGTGGCAGGATTTCGAAGAAGGACATGGGCCGCGCCGGTTAGGCGTTGGCCCTTGCCTTGTAAAGCCTCAACCGGGCGGGGCCGCAGGCTTCAGCGGGAAATCCACTCATCGCCACCTTCGCCGGGTTCTTCCGGCAGGTCGGCGGTGATGTCGCTCAGCATGGCTGCGACCCATTCCTCAGCCGTGGTGCCAAGGGCTTCAGCGCGGCGGCTGATTTCCTCGGCAAGCTGATTGGGCAGGGATACGGTGATGTCGGTCATGGCCAGCCTCGGCTACGGTGTCTCGATAGCTTAGCTGGGCCTGGTTTACGGCTTGTTTAGGACGGCGGCGTGAAGAGGGGTGCAAAAAATTAGCCACGCTCAGTCACGCCGTCGCACTAGGTAGGGCTTAACTTTTTAACGGCTCAACCCCGAGACGAGTCCTCCAGACATTTGTTGCTGCGAGGCAAATGTCCTCCTTAGAGGAAAAGTAAACGTCCCATTTTGAGCCAAGATTCATCGATTTTGGTCCATCAACGTCGTTGGCATCCGGATAGTTTTAGAACCAAAAGCGAGAGGAGCTTAGCAAGTGGGTGACGCTCCGATCTTCAAAATTCACATTCCAATCACTCATGAATCTTTACCTTTCAAAATTCCACAAGTTGTCCACTAAGAATCCGAATTGGTTTCCGAGCTAAACAACCGCCATATATTTTGTTCTTGTTTTACCCCATTCAAGGGGTAAACAATTAGGGAGTTTTAAAAGTGCAGAAGACTCGTCTGGGCCGATCGTCAAGGGCCGCCCAAAACGACCGGCAGGCCATGATAGCCGCGCGCGTAATACATCAGGCAGCCCGCTTCCATATCGGCAAAGCGCACCGCCTCAACCTGCGCAAAGACAACGCTATGCGTGCCCTGTTCCATCACTTCCGTAATGCGGCAATCAAAGCTGGCCGCGGCCCCTTCCAGTACGGGCGCGCCGGTGGCAAGGCGCATCCAGCTTCCTGCGGCAAAACGGCTTGCCATATCGGCCTTGTCGCTGGGCGCGGAAAAGGCGTTGGACACGGCGCTTTGCCCGGCCGAAAGCGTATTCACGCAAAGCACCCCATTTTTAAGGAATATCGCACTGCGCGGGCTGGTGCGATTGAGGCAGACCAGCAGGGTTGGCGGATCATCCGTCACGGAACAGACCGCGGTCGCCGTAATGCCGCCCTGCCCTGCCGCGCCATCTGTCGTGATGATATTCACCGCCGCCCCCAGCCGCGCCATGGCATCGCGAAATTCCTGGCGAGAGACAAGCATGGCAGCAATCCTTGAAGCGGGGCGAGATACGAAAGGGCTCTATCACCCCAGGCCCGCGCCGTCACGCCAGCCGGCTTGGTCCAGCCGATAAAGCAAATGCCGCCGATAATGATGGCCTTCCGGCAGGCGGGGATGATCGAATTCGCCTTCATGGCGCATGCCGAGCTTTTCCATGAGCTTCCAGGAAGCCGCATTGCCAGGCACGGTGAAGGCGACAATTTTTTCCAGACCAAGTGTCGCGAAGCCAAAACCCAAGGCCGCGCGGGCGGCTTCTTCGGCATAGCCCAGGCGGCGAAAGCGGGGGCCGATGCGCCAGCCGATTTCCACCGCCGGGGTGAAATCCGCCTGCCAGAGAATCGTCATCAGCCCGACCACGCCCACAAAATCGCCTGTCGCGGCTTCCGCCACCACCCAAAAACCCCAGCCATGATCGGCGAAATGTGCGCGCATCCTGGCCGCCCAGGCATCGCTTTCCGCCCGCGTCATGGTGGCGGCGAAATAGCGCATGCTTTCGGGATCGCCATTGATGGCAAAAAGCGGCGCCAGATCCTCATCCCGCCAGGGGCGGAGGATCAGCCTTGCGGTCGTCAGCGTCACGGGTTCCATGGGCGCTTCTTAGCGGAGCCTTGCGACCAAGCCAGCCCCTAGCCCCGGCAGGCCGCGCCCGGTAGCATGCGGGCAAAGGAGCACGCCATGAATTTGCAAAGCCTTGAAGCGCTCGCCGCCGAGGTGCCCGATGGGGCGAGCCTCGCCTTGCCGCCGGATAATTCCCTGCCCTCAGTCGTGCTGGCCAAGGCGCTGATCCGGCGCGGGGTGCGCAACCTCAATCTGATCGGCGTGCCGGTCTCGGGCTTTGCGACCGATATCCTGATCGGCGCCGGTTGTGTCACCAGCGTGCAGACCAGCGCGGTATCACTCGGTGAGGCCGGCTTCGCGCCGCGTTTTTCCGCCGCGTTGCGCGCTGGCGCGATCAAGGTGATTGATGCCACCTGCCCCGCCATGCACACCATGCTGCAGGCCGCCGAAAAAGGCGTGCCCTTCATGCCGCTGCGGGGCCTGATCGGCAGCGATATCCTGGCGCATCGGCCGGATTGGAAAGTGGCGCCCAATCCCTTCGCTACGGCAGGCGAAGACCCGATTGTGCTGCTGCCCGCCCTCAACCCGGATTTCGTGTTTTTCCACGCCGTGATGGCGGATGAGGAAGGCAATGTCTGGGTCGGCCGGCGGCGCGAATGCGCGACGATTGCGCATGCCTCCAAGCGCGCCTTGGTCACCGTGGAACGCGTGGTGCCGGGCAATTTCCTGGAGGATGAACGCCTGGCTTCCGGCGCCATCAACGCGACTTACATTGGCGGCATCGCCATTGCCGAACGCGGCGCGCATCCGGTCGCCTTGCTGAATGAATATGGCTTCGATGGCGCTTATGTCAGCGAATATGCGCGCATGGCGCGCTGCGAAGAAGGCTTCGCTGCCTGGTGCGCCCGTGAAGTGTTTGGCCAGAAAGCGCAGGCTGCGGAATGAGCGAGATCAAGCTTGAAGAACGCATCGCCGTTGCCCTGGCGAAGCTGATCCTGGACCCAAGCGCGCCGCCCGCGCGGCATATCGCGGTTGGTGCGGCATCGCCCATGCCGGCAGCGGCCTGTTGGCTCGTGAAGAAGCAGGGGCATCCTGTGCGGCTTTCGCTGTTGCATAAGCGCAGCGGCAATCCGTTTACGGAAGGCACGCGCGAATTATTTGACCTGACGGGTCAGGGGCGGATTGATCTGTTCTTCCTGGGCGGCGGGCAGATTGATGGCAGCGCCAATCTCAATCTGGTTGGCACTGGCGAATGGCCCGGAATGGGCGTGCGCTTTCCGGGCAGCTTCGGTTCCGCCTTCATGTATTTCATGACGCCGCGCACCATCCTGTTCCGCGAGGAGCACACGCCGCGCGTCTTTGTCGAAAAGGTGGATAATATCTCCGCCCCCGGTGTCTCGCCTCCCGGCGTGTTTCGCCGTGGCACGGCGCAGGCGCTGGTGACGGGGCGCTGCGTGTTTCGCTTCCATCCTGATCGCGCGCGGTTCTCGTTGGAAAGCGTGCATCCCGGCGAAACGGTGGAAAGCGTGCGCGACGCGACGGGATTCGCTTTTGATGTGACGGGTGATGTGCCCTATACGCCGGACCCGACCGCGGAAGAACTCGCGCTGCTGCGCGGGCCGATCTGTGATGAAATGCTGGAAACCTACCCGGAATTCTGCGCCCGGGTCTTTGGCAGGAAACAAGCGGCATGAATGACGCAAGCATCGCGACCCGTGGTTTGGCGCGCTCCGCCGGCGCCTTGGCGGGGCTGCGCGTGGTGGACCTGACGCGCGTATTGGGTGGCCCCTATTGCACCATGGTGCTGTCCGATCACGGCGCCGAGGTGATCAAGCTTGAACCACCGCAGGGCGATGAGGTGCGTGATTGGGGCCCGCCCTTCGATAGCGCGGGCGATGCTTCCTATTTCGTCGGCGTGAACCGCAACAAGCGCAGCGTTGGGCTTGATCTGTCCAAACCCGCCGGCAAGGAAGTGCTGCTGCGCCTGTTGGAAGGTGCCGATGTGCTGGTGGAAAACTTCAAGCCTGGCTCCATGGAGAAATGGGGGCTGGGGTATGAAGCGGTCCTTTCAAAACGCTTTCCGCGCCTGATCCATTGCCGCGTTTCCGGCTTTGGCGGAGAAGGCCCGCTTGGCGGCTTTCCTGGTTATGATGCGGTGTTGCAGGCCATGGTTGGCCTGATGTCTATCAATGGCACGGAAAACTCCGGGCCGACGCGGCTTGGCACGCCGATTGTGGATATTGCCACGGGCTTGTTTTCGACCATCGCCATTCTGATGGCGCTGCATGAGCGGGAAAAATCCGGCCAGGGGCAATATTGCGACATGACGCTGCATGATTGCGGGATGGCGCTGCTGCATCCTCATGCCGCGAATTTCTTCCTGTCCGACAAGCGCCCCAAGGCGACCGGCAATCCGCACCCCAATCTGGTGCCCTATTCCAAATTCAAGACGAAAACCTGCGAGATTTTCATCGCCGCCGGCAATGACCCGGCCTTTCGGAAATTCTGTGAATTTCTCGGCATTCCTGATGTTGCGAAGGATGAACGCTTCGCGACCAATGGCGCGCGCGTGATCAATCGCGATGCGCTGACTGAGATTTTGGAAAAGCGCTTTTCCACGGAAGATGGGCATGACCTGACGCGGCGCATGCTGGCGGTTGGCCTGCCGGCTGGGCCGGTGCTGCATGTGGATGAAGCCATGGCAGCGGACCATACCGCGTTCCGCGAAATGGTTGCCGATATCGGCGATTTCCGCGCGCTGAACACGCCAATCAAACTATCCCGCACGCCAGGTGGTGCGCGCACGCGCCCGCCGCGCTTCAACCAACATGGGCGGGAGGTGCTGCTGGCGCGTGGCTTTAGCGAGGCGGAGATTGCCGCGCTGGAAGCCGATGGCGTGATTGTGGGCGCGCGCAGGAAAGCCTGAATCAGGCAGCGGCCGCGATTGTCGGTCCCTGCCCTGCCACCGTGGTGCGCACCATATGGCGCCGTTCGGTCGTGCTTGCGAAAGGTGTCGCGCGGTGCAGCACGGCGCGGTTGTCCCAGATCAACAGATCATGTGGCGACCAGCGGTGGCTATAGATGAAGCGCTCTTCCGTCGCATGCGCCATCAGGCTTTCGATCAGTTCGCGGCTTTCCGCTTCCCCCATGCCGTCAATGCTGCGCGCATGCGCCCCCAGATATAGCGCGGGGCCATAGGGGTTTTCTTCCAGCACCACGGCTTGGCGCACCGGCGGATGCTGCGCGCGTTCCGCATCGCTCACCAATCCAGGATCAACCCGCGCGCGTGACCAGCCGAAATCATGCCAGGCGACCAGGCGCTTCAGGCGTTGCTGTTGTGCGGCATCCAGCGCGGCAAAGGCGCCGCGCATAAAGGCGAATTCCGTATTGCCGCCCGCGCTTGGAATCTGCCGCGCCGACAGGAGCGATGCCCGCGCCGGGATGGGCTTGAAGGAGGAATCATGATGCCACAGCCGATTGGCCTTGTTGTTCAGCACCTGCTTGTCGCTTGGCGCCACAATCTCTCCGGCGGGGCCGATATTGCTCAACACAATCACCGGACTGCCCGCGCCCAAGGCGCCAGCGCGCGTCATTTCCAAGGCGCCGAACCCCTCACTGAAGGCGATCTGCGCCGCATCATCCAAATGCTGGCCGGGCAGCACCAGGACCGAATAGCGATCCAGCGCATCACGCAGCGCCGCCATGACCGGCGCGGCGACCGGCTGCGCCGCATCAACACCTTCGATGCGCGCGGCAAAAAGCGGTTGCAGGGGCGTGATGTTCAGCATGGCCATACCCTCCGGAGCAAAGGCTAGGCCCAAAGACGCCGTTCAGAAAAGCCCCTCAATCCGCCCTTCCCCATCCAGGCCAATCGTCTCCGCCGCTGGGCGGCGCGGCAGGCCGGGCATGGTCATGATGTCCCCGCACACCGCCACAATGAAACCGGCACCGGCGGAAAGCCGCACTTCGCGCACCGGCAGCACATGATCCACCGGCGCGCCGAGCTTGGTTGGGTCCGCACTGAAGGAATATTGCGTCTTGGCGATGCAGACCGGCAGATGGCCGAAGCCGAGTTCTTCAAACCGCGCAAGCCGCTTCGCCACATCAGCCGGCAGCGCAATATCGCGCGCACGATAGATTTGCTGCGCAATGGTGCGGATCTTATCGGCCAAGGGCATGGCATCGGGATAAAGCGGCGCGAAGCGCGTGGTTTTCGCGGCGATGCGAGCCTGCACGGCGCGCGCCAATTCCGCAGCGCCCTTGGCGCCATCACCCCAATGGGTGCACAAAATCGCTTCCGTGCCCGCCGCCTGAATGGCCGCCTGCACCGCAGCGATTTCCGCATCCGTGTCCGAAGTGAAGCGGTTCAGCGCCACCACCACCGGCAGGCCGAACTTGCCCATATTCTCGACATGGCGCGCAAGGTTCGAAATGCCGCGCGTTACCGCCGCGACATCTTCCCGCCCCAGATCAGCCTTGGCGACGCCGCCATGCATCTTGAGCGCGCGCACGGTTGCCACCACCACGCAAACAGAAGGATTCAATCCCGCCAGGCGGCACTTGATATCCAGGAATTTCTCGGCCCCCAGATCGGCGCCAAAACCGGCTTCCGTCACCACAACATCCGCAAGCTTCAGCCCAAGCCTGGTTGCCATGACGCTATTGCAGCCATGGGCGATATTGGCGAAGGGACCGCCATGCACCAGCGCGGGGGAACCCTCAATGGTTTGCACCAGATTGGGCGCGAAGGCATCGCGCAGCAGCGCTGCCATGGCGCCATCGGCTTTCAGATCGGCCGCCGTGATCTGCCGCCCATCGCGCGTTTGCCCGACAACCATGCGCCCCAGCCGCTGCTGCAAATCCGGTAAATCCCGCGCCAGGCAAAACACCGCCATGACTTCGGACGCAACCGTAATGTCAAACCCATCTTCCCGCGGGAAACCATTGGCGACACCACCCAATGAGGAATTGATGGCACGCAGCGCGCGATCATTCATGTCTATCGCGCGGCGCCAGGAAATGCGGCGCGCATCCAGGCCAAGTTCATTGCCCCAATAGATGTGATTATCCAGCATCGCCGCCAGCAAATTATTGGCGCTGGTGATGGCGTGGAAATCGCCGGTGAAATGCAGGTTGATATCTTCCATCGGCAGCACCTGCGCATAGCCACCGCCTGTCGCGCCCCCCTTCACGCCAAAGCAGGGGCCAAGGGATGGTTCGCGCAAACAAATCATGCTGCGCGTGCCAAGCGCATTCAGCGCATCGCCAAGGCCGACCGTGGTGGTGGTCTTGCCCTCACCGGCTGGGGTGGGGTTGATGCCGGTGACCAATACCAAAGCGCCATCCGGGCGGTCTGCCTGGGCGCGAATGAAATCAAGCCCGATCTTGGCCTTGTATTTGCCGTAGGGTTCCAGCGCATCGGCCGGAATGCCGGCGCGTTGCGCGATATCCGCAATCGGCTTCAGCGTCGCGGCGCGCGCGATATCAAGATCAGTGGCCATCCCTGAAACTCCCTGGACTAACACCCCCACGCAACGCCATGGCGGGGCGGTACTGTCAAGGCCGCGGCGGGCGAAACTTGTCCAGATAGGTCGCGCGATGGGCATAGGCGCCGATATGCGCCACCGGCATATCGGTCAGCGCCCAGATCGCGCTGCCCGGCAGGTCAAGCCAGCGCCGGCAAAAGGCATAGTCTTCCGAAATGAAACCCTCATCCAGGTTCATTTCATCAAAAAACGCCCAGTATTCGCCCTCAGCGCCGAATTGGCGAAAGCTTTCCGATGTGCGGCGCGCGACGCTTCCACTCGCGATCAATTTTTCAAAGGCGGTGCGCGCAATCATGATGAAGCCAAAGCCCATGCGGCTGACGCGGAGCAAGCCATTGCGGATCACGGGGTCAGTGGCATCTGGTTCGATGTTGAAGTTGCGCGACAGCGCATTCAGCCGCGCCAGATCCGGCGGGCCTGCCGGCGCCTCCCGCGCGGCTTCGGCGAAGCGGGCAATATCGAAATGGCGCAGCGGGCAGGCTAGGCCAATCACCTCATGCCCCGTCTGCAATAGCCGCGTGATCGCGCCCTTGGGCACGCCAATATCGGAATCGAGAAACAGCAAATGCGTGAAATCGGCGCGCGCCAGGAAAAGACTGGCCAGGATATGCCGCGCGCGCGTCACATAGGCGCCATCATAATTGAACCAATCCGCGCCATGCCCGCCATCGCGCAGCTCATTCACCATATTCACGATGGAAAGCGTAGTTTCCACCTGCATGGTGCTGGCGATGGTGGGTGTGGCGATAAAAACCTTCATGCCGCGGCAGGCAGCGCTTCAGCCAGGGTTTCGCGGAAAATCGCCAGCGCGCGCTGCATGTCTTCGGGCGTCAGCGCGCCAATCGCGCCAATGCGGATGGTCGGTTCCGGCGTTGTCCAGAAATTGCAGATCAGCACGCCGCGTGCCTTCAGCGCCTCCACAAAGCGCGCAAAATCAAAGCGCGGATCGGATGGCTGATGCACCGTGACAATGATCGGTCCCTGTTCCGCCTTGGCCACATAAGGCTTGATGCCCATGGCAACAAAACCATCGTAAAGCGTATCGGCATTGGCGCGATAGCGCGCATGGCGCGCCGGCTGCCCGCCTTCGGCATCGAATAAGTCAAGCGCGACATCAAAGGCGGCCAATACCTGCACCGGCGGCGTGAAGCGGAAGGACCCAGGGCCCGAGCGTTCCGCATGCACCAGCACATCCGCCAAATCCATGCACCAGGACCCTGCCTGCCCGGCGCCGGCCCTGATCGCGTCCATCCGCGCTACAGCGAAACCAATCCCCGGCATGCCTTCCAGGCATTTGCCGGAGGTGAACATCAGCGCATCGCATTCGGGATGCTCCGCCAAGTTGAAAGGCAGCGCGCCAAAGGCGGAAACCGCATCAACCAGCATGCGCCGCCCGGCCTGGCGCACCGCGCGGCCAATGCCCGGCACGTCATTCACAATGCCGCTGCCGGTTTCGCTGTAAACAAGTGCCACATGACCAATGGCCGGATCAGCCGCGAGCACGGGGGCAATATCCTCGGCCCGCGCGCCACGCGTATTGGGCAGGTCAAGCGTGACAACCGCGCGCCCCGCTTCGCGCGCCAGCCGCGCCATACGATCAGCATAGGCGCCATTCATCGGGATCAATATCTTCGCCCCCACTGGCACCAGGCTGCGCATCGCCGCTTCCATGATGAAATGGCCAGACCCTTGCAGGGGCAGGGTCACATGCTCCCCCACGATACCGCCGGCAATGGCGCGCACACGCTCTCGGATGCGGGAATAGGTCGGGCGAAAGCCGTGATCCCAGGGCGCGATATCCTGCGCCATGGCGGCTTGGGTTTCGGGGCGGGTCTGAACGGGGCCAGGGATCATCAGCATCATGGGCAAAGCCATGCCAGACCCATCAGGCAATGAAAACCCCCGCGATTTCACGCCGCAGCTTTTCGCGAATGGCCGCCGCGAAGCCCTCATAATCCTGGCAATGCATGACGAAGGCGCCGGGGCCGCCAATCACCTCGGCAGCGTAATGCGCCATCAGGTCCGGTTCTTCGTTCAGCACCGCCAGCGCATTGATGGTGATGCCGGCCTGCACGCCAATATCGCGGATCGGCCCGGGCGGGCGGCCCTGATTATGTGCGCCATCGCCCGAGACATCCAAGACCATCCGCCGCGCCAGTTGCGGCCCCGAGGCGAATAGCGCGAGCGCCGCCGCCATCCCCTCCGCCAAGGCTGTGGCGCCGGGTGGGACCAGGCGCGGCAGGCCCTCAATCGCCTCAGCCAGCGCGGCCACATCGGCCGGCGCGGCCAGGACCCGCCAGGGGATGGCGATTTCCTGCGCCCGCTCCCCAGACCAGAACAGCATCGCCACAGCTGAAGCCCCCGCCGGGCCGGCAAGCAGCGCGGCGGCAATCTCCTCATCCCGGAAGGCCGCGGCATAGCCGCCGATCATCAGGTCAAATTCCGCCCGATCCACGGAAGATGAGGCATCCACCGCCAGCACCAGGGCAAGATCAACGCGTTGCATCGCGCCAATATGCCACAGCCAAACTTGCGCTGCGTCAATAACAGCGCTGGGGTATTGCCGTTATGTTGCGCCGACAAGACAGGAGGATGCCATGCGTGAACGCAGCATGGGTGAAATGGTCCGCGACCAGAACCCGCTCACCATGGGGCCAGAGGCAACCGTGCAGGAAGCCTGCGCCGCCATGCATCGTCGGCACGTTGGCGCCGTGCTGGTGACGGACCCTGCCGGGCTGCTGCTTGGCATTTTCACTGGGCGGGATGCGGTGCATCTTCTCTCCCATGGCAAGGATGGAACGGAAATCCGCCTGTCAGACGCCATGACGCGCCACCCGATCTGCCTGCCGCCCGAGGGCAATGCCATGGATGCGCTGCATATGATGGCCGATGGCGGCTTCCGCCATTTGCCCGTGGTGCGCGATGGCAAGGTGATCGGCATCGTCTCCCGCTATGATTTTCGCGCCAAGGAATATGGGCAGCTTGATCAGGAAACCGGGTTTTTTGAGTGCCTGAGATAGGGGGCAAGGCGCCCCCCTAGCCCTGCCTCCCCGCCGGACCTAGTGTTGCGGTGACGGAGGAATGAGATGCCTGAAAGCCCGATAGACACCAAACTCGCCACCGAGGCCGCGCTGCCGCTGGCTGGTGTGCGTGTGCTGGACCTGACTTTGGCCCGCGCCGGCCCCACCTGCGTGCGCCATTTGGCCGATTGGGGCGCCGAGGTGATCCGGGTGGAACCGCCCGCCAATGGCGATGGCTTTGGCGGTGATCGCGATGGCTATGACTTCCAGAATTTGCATCGCAACAAGCGCTCCATCGCGCTCAATCTCAAATCGCCGGAAGGCAAGGCCGCGCTGATGAAGCTGGCCGCCAATGCCGATGTGCTGGTTGAGAATATGCGCGTGAAGGTGAAGCATCGCCTCGGCATTGCCTATGATGATCTGAAGGGGATCAATCCGCGGCTGGTCTATGCCTCCATCTCAGGCTTCGGGCAGACCGGGCCTTATGGGGAACGTGCTGGGGTGGACCAGATCGCCCAGGGCATGGGCGGGATGATGACCATTACGGGCGAACCGGGCCGCGGGCCGATGCGCGCGGGCATTCCCTTTGTGGACCTCACGGCGGGGAATCTGCTGGCGCTTGCGGTGATGATGGCGCTGTTCCAGCGGGAGAAAACCGGCAAGGGCCGCTATGTGCATACCAGCCTGCTGGAAGCCATGGTCTTCATGCTGGATCTGCAAGCGGCGCGCTGGCTGATGGATGGCGAAATCCCGGGCCAGGCGGGCAATGACCATCCGGTGAATATCCCGATGGGGGTTTTCCCAACCGCCGATAAGCCGATCAATATCGCGGCATCTTCGCCCAAGATGTGGGCGCAATTCGCCGAAGCGCTTGGCCGGAAGGATTGGCTGGATGTCGAGGAATGGAAAACGCTGAAGGGCCGCAGCAATGATCGCGCAAGGCTCAATAAGACCATCTGTGAAGTCACCAGCACCAAGCCGAGCGAGTATTGGATTGACCTGCTGGAACGCATCGGCATTCCCTGTGGCCCGATCAACCGCGTGGATCAGGTGTTTGAAGACCCGCAGGTGAAGCATCTGGCCATGGCCGTGCCGATGACCACACCCAAGCGCGGCCTGACGCATGTGGTGGGCACCGCGATCAATATGGAAGGGATTGAAAGCAGCGTCCGGCGCATCCCGCCCCGGCTTGGCGAACATTCCGCCGAAATTCTTGAGCAGGCCGGCTATGGCGCGGCA
>JADCEV010000088.1 GCA_020249865.1 Roseomonas sp.
GGCTCGGGTGGCTTCGTGCTGTTTGGCTGGCTGTCGGACAGGATTGGCCGCAAGCCGATCATCCTGGGCGGCTGCCTGATCGCGGCCCTTACTTACTTCCCGCTCTTCAAGCTGCTGAGCGCGGAAGCCAATCCCGATCTGCATAAGGCGCACCAGACCATTGCGGTGCGGGTGGTGACCGATCCCGCGGGCTGTTCCTTCCAGTTCAACCCGACCGGCACGGCGCGCTTCACCCAGCCTTGCGATATCGCCAAGGCAGCGCTGGCGCGGGCTTCGGTGAATTACACCGTCGAACACGCCCCGGCCGGCACGGTCGCCACGGTGCATATCCAGGGCCAGCAGCCTCTCCCGGCCAATAGCGCGACCTTCGCGCGGGATTTGGCGGCGGCTTTGACGGCGGCGGGCTATCCGGCGGCGTCCAACCCCTCGGTCGTGAAAATGTCCTCGCCTTTTGATGTTTTCCGCGAACAGCCGGCGGTGTTGATCGGCGTGCTCACGCTGCTCGTGATCTATGTCACCATGGTTTATGGGCCAATCGCGGCGGCGCTGGTGGAGCTATTCCCAACGCGCATCCGCTATACCTCCATGTCGCTGCCCTATCACATCGGCAATGGCTGGTTCGGCGGGCTGCTGCCGGCCACCAGCTTCGCCATGATCGCGCAGACGGGGGATGTCTATTACGGGCTTTGGTACCCGATCGTCATTGCGTTGATGACGGTGGTGATCGGCACCTTCTTCGTGCCGGAAACCAAGGACCGCGACATTTACGCGGAAGACGACAAGTAAGGTTTGGTTGGGGCGGCGCTGCCGCCCTGCCCTGCTGATGTGACAAAAGCGGCGCCGGATGACGGCGTCGCTTTTTTCATGCCTTGGCGGGGCGGCTCTGGCATAGATTAAGCCATGCTCACCTCCGAACCCGGCCATGCCCCCATTGCCGTCCTGACCGGCCCGGCCAGCGCCGCCATGGGTGCCGCACCACCGGCGCTACCCGCTGAAACGCCCTTGGGCCAAGCCATCACAGCCATGGCCGCTGCGCGGGCTTCCGCCATCCTGGCGCTGGATGACGCCGGCTGCGCCATTGGCATTCTGACCGAACAGGATATCGCGCGGCGCGTGGCGTTCCGCCTTGGCCCAGAGGCACCACTCGCCGCCGCCATGACCGCGCCGCTGATCGCCTGCGCCCCGGATGAAGGGCTCTGGCGCGCCATTGCGCTGCTTCGCCAACATGGCCTCAGGCATTTGCCGGTGCTGGATGCGGCGGGGCGCTGCCTTGGCATGCTGCATCGGGCCGAGGCTTTGGCAGCCGTCTCGGGCGGGCTGCTGACGCATCTTGAGGCGCTTTCGGGCGATGTCGCTGCCATCAAGGCCGCCCAGGCCGGCATAGCCCGCGCGCTGCTGGCGGAAGGGCTGAGTGCGGAAGCCGTGGTGCGGTTGGTCAATGGCATCAACCTTGATCTGCATCGGCGCATTCTGGCGGAAACCCTGGCGGATCACGGCGCGGCGCCGGTGCCCTTCACCCTGCTGGTCATGGGCAGCCTGGGGCGGGGCGAAAGCCTGCTGACGCCTGATCAGGATAATGGGCTGATATTGGAAGACTACCCGGATCAGGACCACGGCACCGTGGATGCCTGGTTCCGCCCCTTTACCGAGGATTTCAACCAGCGCCTGGATCAGGCGGGGTTTCCGCTCTGTCCCGGCGGGATCATGGCGCGCAACCCGCTGTGGCGGAAAACCGCGCGGCAATGGCGCGATCAGATGGGCATCTGGTCCAATCGCCGCGCCGGTGCTGCCCTGCTGTTCGGCGATATCGTCTTTGATTTCCGCCCGGCGCAGGGGGATGGGGCTGAGGCGGCTTCGCTCCGCCAACATCTGGCCGCGCTATTGGCGTCCCGCCCGGCCTGGCTGGCGGCCATGGCAGCGCAGAATAGCAGCTTGCAAGTGGGGCTGACGCTATTTGGTGGCTTTGCCGATGATGAACCGGGCCCCGGCAGCCGGACGGATTTGAAGCTGCATGGGCTGATGCCGCTGGTCGCCGCCACCCGGCTTTTGGCTTTGCGCGATGGCGTCACTGAAACGGGGACATCTCAGCGCATTGCGGCCTTGGCCGCGCGGGGCAGCATCGCCGCACGGGAAGCAAGCGATTTGCAGGCCGCCTTTGCCCTGCTGCTGGATGTTGTCTTGCGCCAGCAATTGGCCGATCACGCCGCCGGCCGCCGCCCCGGCAATCTGGTGGATACGGCGGCCATGCCCAAGGAAGCACGGCAGGCGTTGCGGGAGGCTTTGAAGGCAGTGCGCAGCTTCTCCCGCACCAGCTTTGCCGGTTTTACCGGGCAGGTATGGTAGGCGGCCTGCTCAGAAGTGCTCTGCCGTCGCGGCCATGGCGGCGGTCATGCGGCTGCGCCGCGCCAATTCGGCCAGATCATCCACGCCGCGCGCTGCGGCGCGCGCCATCAGGCTGACCCAAAGCGCGGCGGTTGCTTCCGCATCACCCAGCGCCTGATGCCGCCCGGCAATCACAATCCCCGCCCGGCCGCACAGCCCATCAAGCGAATGATCCGCTTCCTGAGGATCAAGCCAGCGAGAGGTCGCAACACTGCACAGGAAAGGATTGCCGATGGGGGGAGCGCCGCGAAACTCCTCGGCGAAGATCAGGGCGCGGTCGAAAGCGGCATTATGCGCGACCAGCACATCATCGCCGATGAAATCCTGAAAGCGCGTGAGGGCTTCGGCGGCGGGCGGCGCATCGGCCACCATGGCGTCCGTAATGCCGTGATAGCGGATGGAACCGGGCGGGATGGCGCGGGCGGGATTGATCAGCGTCGTGAAGCTCTCCCGCGCTTCGCCATCGCGCAGCCGGACGGCGCCGATGGAAATCACGCGATCACCGCCGCTGACATCAAGCCCGGTCGATTCCAGGTCAAACACCACATAGCGCTGGGCGATCAGCGGGCCGGCGGGAAGGGGCGCGTGGAAATGCGCCCGGGCGCGGAGGAATTCGCGCAAGCCTGGCTTCAGCCCATTGCCGAGTGCGCCCAGGGCACGGCGGAGGAGGCCGCTCATGGGTGGACGTGCTGGCTTGGGGTGGGGCGTGGCAGGGGCATGGACGCAGCCTTGCATGGTTTGGCGGCAGGTTTCCAGAAATCTCGGCGAATCCCTTGCGCCAGCGCAAAACCAGGCGCCGCGCCGCGCGATTATGGGTGCGGGGCTTGCGCTGCGCCCCACCAAGGCGGCAGGCTCAATTCAGTCCGGCGCTGCCGCATAAAAGGGGGAAACCATGTCCGAGGCCACGCAATATGACGCGACCCATGCGCGCTGGAAGCGCGACCCGGAAGCCTATTGGGCGGAAGCCGCGCGGGGCATTGATTGGGATCGCGCACCGCAGCGCATTTTCGATGCCGCGATGGGTGTATATGGCCGCTGGTTTCCCGATGCGGCCTTGAATACCTGCCACAATGCGGTGGATCGCCATGTCGCTGCCGGGCGTGGGCAGCAGGATGCAATCATCTATGACAGCCCCATGACTGGGCAAATTCAGCGCATCACCTATGCCGAATTGCAGAACCGCGTGGCGAAGCTGGCTGGCGCCTTGGCCGCGCGCGGCATCACCAAGGGCGACCGCGTGGTGATCTATATGCCGATGGTGCCGGAAGCGGCGATTGCCATGTTGGCGACCGCGCGGCTTGGCGCGGTGCATTCCGTGGTGTTTGGCGGCTTCGCGGCGGCAGAACTCGCCAGCCGCATTGCCGATGCCAAACCCAAGGCGATCATCAGCGCATCCTGCGGCCTGGAGCCTGGGCGCGTCGTGCACTACAAGCCGTTATTGGATGAAGCGATTGCGCTTTCCCCGCACAAACCATCTTCGGTGCTGATCCTGCAACGCCCGCAAGCGCCTTGCGACCTGACGCCGGGGCGTGATGAGGATTTGCTGGCGGCCGAAGCTGCCGCCGCGCCGCATGCGTGTGTTTCTGTCGCGGCGACTGATCCGCTGTATATTTTGTACACCTCGGGCACCACGGGCCAGCCCAAGGGGATTTTGCGCGACAATGGTGGGCATGCGGTGGCGCTGCATCATTCCATGGAATTGGTTTATGGCATGAAGCCCGGCGATGTATATTGGGCGGCTTCCGATGTCGGCTGGGTCGTGGGGCATTCCTACATCGTCTACGCGCCGCTGCTGGCGGGCTGCACCACGGTATTGTTTGAAGGCAAGCCGGTTGGCACGCCCGATGCCGGCACCTTCTGGCGCGTTTGCGCCGATCATGGCGTGAAGCTGTTGTTCACCGCCCCCACCGCGATTCGCGCCATCAAGAAGGAAGACCCGGATGGCGTTTTCTTGAAGAAATACGATCTGTCGAAGCTGGAAGCGCTGTATCTGGCGGGTGAGCGTTGTGATCCCGACACCATCATTTGGTCGGAACGCCTGCTGCAAAAGCCCGTGGTGGATCATTGGTGGCAGACAGAAACCGGCTGGACCATCACCGGTAATTTCCGCGGCCTCGGCCTTTTCCCGACCCGCGCCGGTTCCGGCGGCAAGCCCGCGCCTGGCTATGATGTGGTGGTGTTGGATGAGGCCGGCCAGCCTGTCCCGCGCGGGCAGATCGGCAGCCTTGCGGTGAAGCTGCCCTTGCCGCCTTCAGCCTTGCCGACACTCTATCAGGCCGATGAGCGTTTCAAGGAAGCATATCTGTCGCATTTTGCAGGTCATTACAGCACCGCTGACGCCGGCATGATTGACGAAGAAGGCTATGTTTCGGTGATGAGCCGGACGGATGACATCATCAATGTTGCAGGCCACAGGCTTTCGACAGGGGCGATGGAAGAAGTGCTGGCGGCGCATCCCGATATCGCCGAATGCGCCGTGGTTGGCGTGCGCGATTCGCTGAAGGGGCAGGTTCCCCTCGGTCTGGTGGTGGTGAAATCCGGCGTGAACAAGCCCGAAGATGCGCTGGCGCGCGAATTGGTGGGGCTGGTGCGCGAAAAGATCGGCCCTGTTGCTGCCTTCAAGGATGCGAAGGTGGTGGCACGGCTGCCCAAAACCCGCAGCGGCAAGATCCTGCGCGCCACCATGCGCAAGATCGCGGATGCCGAACCCTATACCGTGCCGCCGACCATTGATGATCCGGCGATCCTGGATGAAATCACCATCGTGCTGAAAGGCGCGATGCGGTAACCAGGTTTAGTCTTCAATCCCATCGCGGTTTTCGATGGTCATGAAGGTCGCGGTCAGGAAAGCGATCAGCCTTTCCTGATCCGCGTTCACCGCAAAGATTTCAGTCTGCACCAGGCTAAGCGTGCGCCCGGCCTTCAGCACCTTGCCGCGCGCGATGATGTGATCCGCCGCAGCCGGCGCCAGAAAATTGATTTTCATTTCAGTGGTCAGCACACCGCGATTGGCGGGCATGAGACTAAGCGCAGCATAACCCGCCGCGCTATCGGCAATGGCGGTCAAGGCGCCGCCATGCACAAAGCCATGCTGCTGCGAAAGCTCCGGCTTGGGCCTTAGCGAGATTTCTACCTGCCCCGGCGCGATGCGCGTCATCTCCGCGCCAAACAGCCGCATCAGCCCTTGCTTGGCAAAACTGGTGCGGAGGCGATTTTCCACCATGCTGATGGCGCCTATTCGACCTCAAGATTGGCGTAGATATTCTGGATGTCATCGTGATCATCCAGAAGATCGAGCAGCTTCACCACATCCTTGGCGCGTTCCTCATCCAGCTTGATGTCATTAGTGGACCACCATTCAAGCCTGGCCGCTTCCGCCGTGCCAAAACGCGCTTCCAAAGCATCACGCACCGCGGCGAAATCCTCCACACTGGTGGAGATTTCATGCCCGTCTTCGGTGCTTTCCACATCCTCGGCGCCGGCTTCAATCGCGGCTTCCAGCATGGCATCGGCCGAGGCGATATCGGGCTTGTAGCGCAGCACGCCCTTCCTTTCGAATTGGAAGGCGACCGAATTTGTTTCCCCCAGCGCGCCGCCATTCTTGGCGAACATGGACCGCAAGTCACCCCCGGTGCGGTTGCGGTTATCCGTCAGCGCCTCGGCGATGATGGCGATGCCATGTGGGCCATAGCCTTCATAGCGCACTTCCTCATAATCTTCCCCCTGACCGGCGGTGGAAGCGCGCTTGATGGCGCGGTCAATCGTGTCGCGCGTCATATTCGCGGTCAGCGCGGCCTTCACAGCGGCGCGCAGCCGTGGATTGGCGGCGGGATCAGGCAGGCCGATTTTGGCAGAGACGGTGATTTCGCGAATGAGCTTGCCAAAGGCCTGCGCCTTTTTCGCACCCTGGGCAGCCTTGCGGTGCATGACGTTTTTCGCGTGGGAATGACCGGCCATTGCCGCAACTCTCATTCATATAGGGGGAAACCGGCGCGGCTTATATCCGGCCAGCAGGGGGGCGCCAAGCTGTTCAGACCAGCGGCATAACCGGGTCCAACCCGCCGCCAATGCGCAAGGGCGCCACGCGCCGCGCCAACCCGGTGGTGTCATCGGTTTCGACAAACAGCCCGCAAATCGTCGCTTCATTTTCCGCCGGGGCCAGGCGTTCCGCCGGCACCTTGCGCCAAAAGCGGATGGAAGCGCCGGCCTTTTGCATGCCGATCACGCTATCATAATCGCCGCACATGCCGGCATCGGTCTGAAACGCCGTGCCGCCAGGCAGGATGCGATGATCGGCGGTTGGCACATGGGTATGAGTGCCGATCACCAGGCTCACGCGGCCATCGAAACTATGGCCCATGGCCTGTTTTTCGGATGAGGCCTCGGCATGGAAATCGATGATGATGGCCTGTACCGTGCCCTGCGGGCCAAGGCTGTGCTGCGCCAATTCAGCCTGAATGGCGCGGAAGGGATCGTCCAAAGGTTCCATGAAGAGCCGCCCCATGGCCTGCAACACCAAGGCGCGCCTGCCATCAGCCAGCACCGCCACCACCGCGCCCTTGCCGGGCGTGCCGGGCGGGTAATTCAGCGGGCGGATCAGGCGAGGTTCGGTTTCAGTATAGGGAATGATTTCCTTGCGATCCCAGGCGTGATTGCCAAGCGTCAGAACATCCGCGCCCGCGATGAACAGCGCGCGCGCCATCTCCGGCGCCAGGCCAAACCCGTGCGAGGCGTTTTCCGCATTCACCACCACAAGATCGAGCCGGAGTTTTTCGCGCAAGCCCGGCAAGGTTGCGGCGACGGCATCACGCCCGGCGCGGCCGACAATATCGCCAAGGAAAAGCAGCCTCACGCGGGGTCTCCACAAACAATGACGCCGGCTTCGGTGGCGATCAGGGGCAGGCGAAAATCCTGCGGCCCTGCCGGTACTTCGGACATTTCCTGCCCCGCATAGGCGATGCCGATGGCTTTTGCAGCCGGCAGCGCGGCGAGCGTCCGGTCATAATACCCCCCGCCATAGCCAAGGCGTCGCCCTGCCCGGTCAAAGGCCAATAGCGGCACCAGCAGGATATCGGGGCGCAATTCATCGCCAGCAACCGTTTCTGAGGTACCCATGGGCCCTGCACGCAAAGCCGCGCCGGGCGCCCAGGCGCGAAAGGAAAGCGGCTGGCCGCGCGGTGGTGTCACTGGCAAGGCCAGCACATGCCCGCCTGCGGCCAAGGCCAGCATCAGGGGGCGCGGATCCATCTCCTCGCCCATTGGCCAATAGCCGGCGATGATGGCACCCGGTGCTGGGGTGTGGTGGGCCAATAGGGCCTCGGCCAGGCGCATGGGCGCATCGGCGTTGATCAGCGCCGCCCGTCTGCCGCGCGCCAGCTTGCGCGCCGCAGCCTTGGCATCCCGCAGGGCGGCATCCGATGGGGCGGCGGCTTTGGCCTCGGTCACGCGGGGTTCCTGCTGGCAAAAAGGGTGCGGAGCCACCATGGCCGCTGGCGTCTCATCCTCCCAAGGCCTGCGTCAGCAGGTGGGCGCCAGATACCCGAACCACGGCCCGGACAGAGCCAGCTCCCGGAGGATGTGCATTGGCCCCGGGGATGAATTGCCTGGCGCACCTGGCAGCCCCGCAGAGACTAGTTAGGCTTCCTCAAGCCGCGCGGCAATGGCCTCAAGCTTTTCGGCAAGCCGCACCAGGCCGTCAGCGACTGCCGGATCGGGCGCGGGGGCTTCGGCGGCAACGGCGCCGCCGGCCTTCAGCGCCTCATTTTCCGCCTTCAGGTCCATTGCCTCATCGGCCAATTGCAAGGCGGCCAGCAGCAGCATGCGGGTTTCGCCAAACTGAATGCCCATGGCTTTCAGCGCTGAAATGCGCTGATCCACCTCGGCGGCCATATTGGTCAGGTGCTTTTCCTGACCATCCTGGCAGGCCACCGGATGGGCATAGCCGCCGACACGGACCGTGACCTGCGCCATCAGCCCTGATCCTCAAGGCTGCGCAGCTTGGCGATGGTGGCATCAAGCCGGGTGGCGAGGGCCGCGACGGCCGCCTTGGGTACCACATCGCCTTCGGTCGGCGGGGTGGCAGCGCGGCGGGCTTCCACGGCGCGGCTCAAGCGATCCAAGGCTGCTTCCAGCCGGATCATCGCCGCCCCCATTGTGTCAGCTTGCTGCTCGCTCATGCTTTTCCAAATGCCTTGGCGCCAGAGGCCCTTGCGGCTAAGTGTTAGGCGAAATGCTTGGCATGCAAAGGCCTCTGGGTCAATGGTAAAGGCGTTTCTGAAGCTGCCGGCGGTGGTGGTGCATGGGCGCGAGCAGGCCGCATGGGTGCTGCGTATCGCGGCTGGGCGGCCCGTGCTGCTGGTCTCGGCGCCAGGGGCTGCGCTGAATGCGGGGCCGGGGTGGTTCAAGGCCGTGCTGGAACAGGCGGCGGCCGAGCATCCCGGCGCGAACTTTACCGCCGCGCTGGATTGCGGCGCCGCCCCTGGGGCCGCGCTGGCGGCGTTGCGGGCTGGGTTCAAGCTGGTGGTATTTGATCTGGGGCATCCATCAGCGGCCTCTGTGCTGGGCGCTGCCGCCGAAGCAGGGGCTGAGGTTCTGGGCAGCAGACCGGAAGCGCTGGACCTTGGCGGGCTTGATCCGCGCCAGCGGGATGATCAAAGGCGCGTTGCCGCGCTTTTCGCCACAGTACCGCCACAGGATCAGCCGAGATAACCCACCCGTGACAGGCAATGGCGGCTGGGCTATCGCCGCACCCGCCCTTCGAGCAATGAAAAGGAACCCAAGATGAAGCTGACGCGCCGCGTGAAGGAAATCCTCTCCTGGTATGAAAGCGATACACCCGGCACCAAGGCGAATCTCGCCCGCATCCTGATGGAAGGGAAGCTGGGCGGCACGGGGCGCATGGTCATCCTGCCGGTGGATCAGGGTTTTGAGCACGGCCCGGCACGGTCCTTCGCGCCAAATCCTGCGGCCTATGATCCGCATTATCATTTCGAATTGGCGATTGAAGCGGGCTTGAACGCCTATGCCGCGCCGCTTGGCATGATTGAAGCGGGTGCCGCCACTTTCGCGGGTTCCATCCCGACCATCCTGAAGGTCAATTCATCCAATAGCCTTTCCACTACCAAGGACCAAGCCGTGACCGGCAGTGTTGCCGATGCGCTCCGCCTTGGTTGTTCGGCGATTGGCTTCACCATTTACCCGTCATCCGAATACCAGTTTGAGATGATGGAAGAACTCCGCGAATTGGCGGAAGAAGCCAAGGCCGCCGGGCTTGCCGTGGTGGTCTGGTCCTATCCGCGCGGGCCCATGCTGGACAAGAATGGCGAAACCGCCTTCGACATTTGCGCCTATGCCGCCCATATGGCGGCGCTGATGGGCGCGCATATCATCAAGGTGAAGCCGCCCACCGATGTGCTGAGCCTGGATGCCGCGAAGAAGGTGTATATCGAGCGCAAGATTGACGGCAGCGACCTCGCGAAGCGCATCAGCCATGTGGTGCAGGCCTGCTTCAATGGACGTCGCCTGGTGGTGTTCTCGGGCGGTGAGGCGAAGGGCACGGATGCGTTGCTTGCGGAAGTGCGCGCCATTCATGCCGGTGGCGGCAATGGGTCCATCGTGGGCCGCAACGCCTTCCAGCGCCCGAAGGATGAGGCGCTGAAGCTGCTCGGTCAGATGATCGAAGTCTATAAGGGCAAGGCCTGAGGCCGGCGCGCCGGGCGGTGCGCGCCGCCCGGCTTGACCCGCAAGGCGATGCGGGCCGAAATGGCCGCGTGACAAGGCGGCTTTTGCAATGACAGAGAGTTTAAGCGCGACGGGCTTGGATTTCACCCTGCCCGTGGCGATGCGCGGCTATCGCTGGTGGTATCTGGATGCGCTTTCCGATGATGGTGCGCATGGCATTACCATCATCGCCTTTCTGGGCACGGTTTTCTCCCCCTGGTATGCTTTTGCGCGGCGTGGCGGTGGTGGCGATCCGCTGAACCATTGCTGCATGCATGTGGCGCTTTACGGCAAGCCGGCGCGCTGGGCGATGA
>JADCEV010000089.1 GCA_020249865.1 Roseomonas sp.
AACTTCACCCCAAACCGGGTCACTTCTCAGCGGCATTCAACAGAGTAGTCGAAGGAGCGCTCTTTTGAGAGCTCTCAGTCACAACATCATCCACCACAGCCGCCTCCAACTCACTGCAAAGGCGCAAAGGGCACGATCAATCAGCTCAGGCGCAAGGTGGGGCGCAGACAGCGGTTACATCTTAAGTGCGGAGATTGAGCTACGAATTTCAGCAACCTGCTACATCGGGTCCCGCGAAATTCGCGGGACCCTATCCAGCATTTGTTTGACCGCATTTTCCGAGCCGCTAAGTGGTCCCCACTTGGCTTGAAAATGCTTTGACGGCGGCGCCGCTACTCGGCCGCTTCCGCGACTTCCAGATGGGCCGCGCCATTGCGCCGGACGCGCGCCCATTGCGGTGCGCCAGGACGGCAGCGATCGGCAAACAGGGTGCTGCCAGGTGCGGTGACTTCCAGCTTGCTATGGACGCGGCAGATGATTTGCGTGCCTGCGCGGCGCGGTGAGGCACCGTGCCAGCGCAGTACCGCGCGGCCCCAATCGCCATAGGTCGCATAATGCTGGGCCAAATAGCGGGCGGCCCAATCGGCGGCCTGAGGGGGGTCAAGCGGCCAATCCTCACCGCGCGCGACATGGACCCCGGCATTGATCTGAAAACACCCGGCCATGCCGCGGCCACGGGCGGAAATCAGCAGGCGGCGCGCTTCTTCGCGTGTTTCCGGGAAAATGGCGCGGCCGCGCAAGTTAAGCGCATAGGCATGCAGCCCGCTTTCATTGAGTGCGATGGCCGTCAGCAGCCCTTCCGGCAGGCCATGGGTGATTTCGGCTTGGCGCGCGGCGACAAGACAGGCCGAGCGGGGGGAGGAGGCATCGCGCGCCAGGGGCGATTGCGTCACGGGGGAGGGAAGGTCAGCGCAGCCCGCGCCGAGCAGCCCAAGCAATAGGACAAGCGGCAGCGCAGAGGCGCGACGCGCTTTGCTGCAAAAAAGCCTGAAGGCCGTAGGGGCCGAATACCCGGAAGAACGAAACCTTGGGGGGCGGGGGCTCCGCAGCAAAGCACGCTGGAGACCCACGCCATATCGCCGGCCCGGGGGTGCCGACGAAGCCTTGGCGGTCGTCATGAATTTTCGATAGTCGAAGCGGGGGTGGAATGCAAATAAAAAAATCCATGGACAGGATAGGTGCGGTGCAGCGAATTTAGGCGGGAAAAAGGCAAAATATTCGTGATGGAGTTTTCATTTAAAAAAATCTGAAAAGACTTTTGTTTTTAAATATTAAGCGAAAAAATTTTGAATTACTCTGAGAGGCGAAAGGATTTATTTTGCGCCTTCCGGATCGATTTATTGGGGTGATGGATTTTCTCAAGCAGCGAAGCCCTGCGCATGGCAGGGCAAAATGGCTCGTAACCATTTCAAAACAAAGGGAAGCACCTCAGCCGAAACTGGCGCTCACTTTCCCAATACCGGTGAAGCGTGCCGTCAGCCGCGCACCCGCCTTCAAGCCAACCACCGGCGCGCCCAAACCCGCCACCACCAGCACCGCCCCCGCCGGCAAGCCGCCCAGCCGGCGCGCTTCCGCCGCTGCCTCAGCAAAGGCCGCGTGCAAATCGAAGGCCTTGCCGCGTGGTGAGCCTTCCCCTTCAAGCAGTGCAACGCGGCTTGGCGTTGCGGGCAGCGGCCGACGCTTGCCCAGCACGAGCAAGCCAAGCCCCGCGAGATCAGCAATCTCCGCGAAGCGATCGGCGGGGCCTTGGGTGAAGCGGCTGGCGCTCACATCCAGTGCGGGGTGGAGTGCCGTGATATCGGGGGGCGTTGTTGCCTCAGGGTCAAGCGCGGTGCCCAGCACCCCAAGCAGGGCGGCCGAAGCGCGGCCATGGCGCATGATTTCCAGCGCCAGCCCTGCGCCATCATCCAGGAAGCGCGCTTCCAGCATGGGGCCGCTAATGAGGCTGCCATCAGCAGCCGGCGCAACCCGGATGCCACAGGGCGCAAAGCCAAGCCGCGCGAGCACGCCGCCGGCCACTTCCTCGGCATCATCCTGGGTGGTGATGGCGATTTCTGGGGGTAGCGGCGCCAGCGGATTGCCGGTCTCAAACGCCTCAGACAAATAGCCAATGGCGCGCGTGATGGGGTCCTGGTCCATGGCGTTAATCAGCGATCCGCGGCACTTCATCCTCCTGGAAGCCGCCCTCCGGCGGGACATCCAATTGGATAGGCGTGCCGCTTGACGGCGTGAAGCCATAAAGCTGGTCGGGCAGCCAGGTGACCAGGCCGGGGAAGGCATAGATCATCAGCATGCACATGATCACGATGTAGATGAACGGCATGCAGCCCTTGAAGATATCCTCAAGCCGCACATGCTTCGGCGCCACCCCCTTCAGGTAGAAGGCCGCCATGGCAACCGGCGGCGACAGGAAGGAGGTTTGCAGGTTCAGTGCCACCATCACGCCGAAGAACAGCGGATCAACGCCGAAATCATCCAATAGCGGCAGGAAGATCGGCACGAAAATCACGATGATTTCCGTCCATTCCAAAGGCCAGCCCAGGATGAAGATCAGCAACTGCGCCAGGATCATGAAGGTGAAGGTATTGAGCGGCAGGGATTTGAAGAATTGCTCCACCAGATCCTGCCCGCCGAGATAACCAAAGACCGAGGAGAAAATCGCGCTCCCCACAAACAACCAGCACACCATGGCGGAGGTGCGCGCCGTCAGGAACACGCTTTCCTTGAGCTTGGCGAAGGAAAAGGATCGATAGACGATGGCGAGGATAATGGACCCAAGGCTGCCCATGGCGGCTGCTTCGGAAGGTGTCGCGAGGCCCATCAGAATGGCGCCCAGCACCATGGCAATCAGCGCCGCGAGTGGGATGAAGGAGGTCAGCAGCGAAATCGCGATTTGGCTGAAGGGGATATTCACTTCCTCGGGCGGCAGGCGGGGCGCCATTTGCGGCTTCACAAGGGCGATGCCCATGGCATAGAGAATGTATAAGCCCGCCAACATGACACCGGGGATAAAGGCCGCGGCATAAAGCTGCACCACCGAAACGCCGGCGGTTGCGCCAAACAGAATCAGCATGATCGAAGGCG
Source organism: Roseomonas sp. (assembly GCA_020249865.1). GTDB lineage: Bacteria > Pseudomonadota > Alphaproteobacteria > Acetobacterales > Acetobacteraceae > Neoroseomonas. Next base: position 3,085 of record JADCEV010000089.1, read on the forward strand.
GGATCAGGATGCCAAGGCAGCCACCCGCGCAAATGACCCCCGATGCCAGCCTGACATCATAACCCGCGCGGAGCATGGCCGGAAAAGCGAGCAGGCCCATCAGCGTGACCACCGCACCCACAATCCCGGTTGCGGTCGCAAACAAGGCGCAAGTCGCCAATGTGGCCACCGCCAATGATCCCGGAATATTGCCGCTTGCCATCTGCAAGGATCGGAATAGCCGGTCCAGGATATTCGCGCGTTCGATGATATAGCCCATCAGCACGAAAAGCGGCACGCTGATCAGCACGTCATTCGACATGACCGCATAGGTGCGTTGTACCAGCAAATCGAAGATGCGTTCCTGCATGCCAAGATAGCCGAAGAACAAGCCCATCGCCATCAGCGTGAAGGCGATCGGAAAGCCCAGCATGATGAAGAACAGGAACAGAAAGAGCTGCGTGAGCCCGAGCATACCGTCAGACATGGCGCGTCAGCCCTTCTTTGACGTGTCTAAGGGGATCTGGCCGGATGTGGCCATGCGGCGGGCCAATTCCTCGGGGTCCTGTTCGGCGGCGGCGGCAAGGATTTGCTGGTCCAATTCTTCCACATCCGAAAGCCGCTTTGGCCAGGCGCCGGTGCGGATGCATTGGATGCAGCGCACAACTTCCACAATGCCTTGCAGCAGCAAGAGCACGCCCACCACCGGTATCAGGAACTTGAAGGGCCAGATCACCGGGCCGGTTGGGCTGAACATGGATCTTTCATTCTGCGCATAGGATTGCGCGAAGAAGGACCAGCCAGAGATCATGAAGGCGAAGATCGCGGGAAAGAAGAACAGGATGTAAAGGACAAGATCGAGCTTCGCCTGATTTTCAGGCTTGAAATTCCGATAAAGAAAATCGCCGCGCACATGCCCATTGCGTGACAGCGCATAGGCGCCGGCCATCATGAACAGCGTGCCATAAAGCATATAGGAAGTGTCATAGGCCCAGGTGGTCGGTGCGCGGAAGGCGTAGCGCATCACCACTTCATAAGTCACGACAAAGGTCAGTACCAGGATGCTCCAGGCGAAGGTCTGGCCAACCAGGGTGCTGAAGCGAGCAATGCCTAGAAGCAATCGCTGCATGATATGGGCTTTC
>JADCEV010000009.1 GCA_020249865.1 Roseomonas sp.
CTTCCTCATTCAACAGTTCAGAAGATGCCGGGCTTGCTGTCCAGCAGGCCACCGGCGGGCAGCGCCACATTCAGCGCGCTGAGTTCGCCCGCCTTCAGCTTGGCCAGATCCTGCACCACTTCCAGGAAGCGGTTGGACTCGCGCGTCGAGATGATGCCATCCGTGATGGTTTGGAACTTGCGAATGTAATCCGCCCGGCCAAAGGGCTTGGCGCCATTCGGATGGGCATTGGCCACACCAAGCTCATCCACCAGCTTCGATCCATCCTTGAACAGGATTTCCACGCGCCCGCCGAAGGAAAGCTCATTCGGGTCGCGGGAATGGTATTTGCGGGTCCATTCCGCATCTTCCCGCGTTTCGATCTTGTGCCAAAGCCGCACGGTATCGGCCCGGCCCGCCCGCTTCGGCGCGTAGCTGTCCACATGATGCCAGCGGCCATCCTGCAGCGCGACCGCGAAGATATACATGATGGAATGGTCCAGCGTCTCACGGCTCGCCTTCGGGTCCATCTTCTGCGGGTCATTGGCGCCGGTGCCGATCACGTAATGGGTGTGATGGCTGGTATGGATGATGATCTTTTCAATCGCCTCCATATCCTTGATCTGCTCACGCATGCGGAAAGCGAGGTCAATCAGCGCCTGGGATTGGTATTCGGCCGAGTGTTCCTTGGTGTAGGAGTCAAGGATGGAGCGCTTCGGTTCGCCCGCTTCCGGCAGCGGCACTTCGTAATAGACCGGGCCATAGACATCCTTGCGGTTGGACCGCCCGGCGAGCACCCAGGCAATCACGCTGTCTTCACCCTCATAAATCGGCGAAGGCGCGCCTTCACCACGCATGCAGCGATCCACCGCTTCCACCGCCAACTTGCCGGCATGGGCGGGTGCATAGGCCTTCCAGGATGAAATCTCGCCCTTGCGGGATTGCCGGAAAGACACCGAGGTATGCAAAGCCTGCTGGATAGACTGGAACACCACTTCCTGCTTCAGGCCGAGCAGCGTGCCGATGCCGGCAGCGGCTGCGGGGCAAAGATGGGCGATGTGGTCCACCTTATGTTCATGGAGGCAAATCGCGCGCACCAGATCAATATGCAGTTCATAGCCGGTGGCCAGACCACGGATGAGATCGCGCCCGGATTTCCCCATGGCCTGCGCCACCGCCAGGATCGGCGGGATGTTATCGCCAGGGTGGGAGTAATCGGCGGCGAGGAAAGTGTCGTGCATGTCCAATTCGCGCACGGCGGTGCCATTCGCCCAGGCCGCCCATTCGGGGGAAACCGTGGTGGCAGATTTCACGCCGAACACCTGCGCGCCACCGGCCTTCTTCGCATGGCCGAGCGCCATGCCGCGAGCAGAGACCACCGGGCGGCGGTTGATGGCGGCGATGGCGACCGAGGCGTTGTCGATGATCCGGTTGATGATCATCTCCTGCACCGGCTTTTCGACCGCGACCTTATCCACGGCGACTCCGGCCATTTTCCAGGCCAGTTGGTCTTCGCGCTTCAATAGCGCCTTGGATGGGTGAACTTTTACCGGGTGCAGTTTCATCTGGGGCTTCTCCCTTTGTTTCTGGCGGCTTGCCTGATGCGCTTCTTCTGCGCCCATCCTGCGCCATCGTCCAATCCAATTGACGTGGCGCGCTGATAGGTTTTCCGTATGGGCGAAACCGCATTGGACCAAAGATGGATTTTCGCCTGATCCGCCGCCTGGGGCATTTTCTGGCCGTGGCCGAGGAAGGTCATTTCGGTCGCGCCGCCGCGCGGCTTGGCATTTCGCAGCCGCCACTGACGGCGCAAATCCAATTGCTGGAACGCGAATTGGGCGTGAAGCTGCTGGAACGCTCCGGCAAGGGCGCGCGCCCAACGCGGGAGGGGGAAGCGTTGCTGCCACTCGCGCGGCGCATCGCCGGCAATGCGGCTGATCTTGAAAGCCTCGCGCGCGAATTGCGCATGGGCCATCACGCGCCGGTTTCCATCGCCTGCGTCACCTCGGCGCTATTCGATTACCTGCCGCCCATCGTGCGCGCCATGCAGGCCGCGCGCCCGGAAGCCGCGATTGGCGTGCGCGAGATGGATACGGCCGAGGCCCTGGAAGCGCTCCGCCGGGGAGAGGTTGATCTCGCCTTGCTGCGTTCGGATCGTGATCGCGCGCCAATCAGGTTGAGACCTTTGGGGGAAGACAGGCTCGCCGCCGCCTTGCCGGAAGGCCATCCGATCCTGAGCGGGCCTGATCCCTTGCCGCTATCCGCCCTGGCCGAAGCGCCGATGCTGATGCTGCCGCGCGCGATCAGCCCGGCCTATTCGGATGCCATGACGGCGGCTTGCCATGCGGCGGGCTTCACGCCGCGCGTGGTGCGGGAAGTGGGATCGGCCATGGCGCAGTTGGGTTTTGTGGCGGCGGGGCTAGGTGTGGCCCTGGTGTCAGAAGGGATGGCGCGGCTTAATCCGCCCGGCGTCGCCTTTCGCATCCTGGCTGGGCCCATTCGCGGCGTTGGCGTGGCGCTGGCCTGGAATGCGGAGCGGGAGAATGAGGCGACGAGCCTCGCGCTTGAGATCGCCGATGCGCAATTCCCGCCCGCAGCCCTGGCCCGCAACACTGGCCTGCGTTAGCTTGATCCGCCATCCGGATCACACTTGCAGGAGTAGCCCATGCCCGCCACCACCCCCTTTGATCGCGTCATTCGTGGCACGCTGGTGCTGCCTGATCGCATCCTGGCCAATGGCTGGGTCGCCACGCGCGGCGAGGTGATCGCCGGCATCGGCGAAGGGCCATCTCCGGTTGCGGTTTCCGTGGAGGATTATGGCACCCGCTACATCATGCCGGGCCTCGTGGATGGGCATATGCATACCTCCTCCTCCCGCGGGTGGCCGGGGATTGAGGGCGCTTCCAAAACCGCTGCCGCCGGCGGTGTCACCACCTGCGTTGACATGCCCTATGACGTGCCGCGCCCGGTGACGGATGCCGGCATTTTCAAGGAAAAGGTCGAATATGTGAACCGCCTGTCCCATGTGGATATGGCGCTTTACGGCACCATCCTGAAATCGGGCGGCGTGGATGCCATTGCGGGCTTGGCCGAAGCCGGCGCCTGTTCCTTCAAGCTTTCGACCTATGAATATGACCCGGTGCGCTTCCCGCGCATTGATCACCCGACCATGGTCGCGGCCTTTCGCGAAATCGCCAAGACCGGGCTGATGGTCGCCGTGCATAATGAGGATCAGGAAATCGTGGTGCGGCTGACCGAGGAAGCCAAGGCCGCCGGCAATACCTCCCCCATCTGGCATTGCCGCACCCGCCCGCCGCTTTGTGAGACCATGGCGGATCTGGAGATTTTCGAAATCGGGCTTGAGACGGGCGCGCATGTGCATATCGCCCATTCATCGCTGGCGCGCGGTTTTGAGATTGCCGAGGTGTTCCGCCGCATGGGCGGCAAGGCATCGGGCGAGGCCTGCCTGCAATACCTGTGCATGACAGAAGAAGACATCATCCGGCTTGAAGGCTTCGGCAAATGCAACCCGCCCTTCCGCACGGCCGATGAGGTGGAACGCATGTGGGGCGCCTTTGCCAAGGGGCAGGTTGCCTATGTCTCCACCGATCACGCGCCCTGGCCGCGTGATCGCAAGACCTATACGGGCGATATCTTCACGGTCGGCGCGGGGCTGACGGGGATGCAAAGCTTCGCCCCCGTGATGTTCACGCTCCTGAAGCAGCGCGGCCTGTCGCCAAGCCTGATGGCGCTTTATTGCGCCGAACGCCCGGCGCGCTTCCATGGGCTTTATCCGAAGAAGGGCGCTTTGCGCGTTGGGTCCGATGCCGATCTGCTGGTGATGGAAGAAGGCGATTTCACATTTGATGCGCGCGACATCCAGGATCAGGAAGATGCCAAATGGTCGCCTTATGATGGCATGAAGGTGAAGGGCCGCGTTGCCGCCACCTGGCTGCGCGGGCAGCAGATTTGGGATGGCAAGCAGGTGCTGGCCAAGCCCGGCGCCGGGCGTTTCGTGCCGCGCCAACACAAGGAAACCTATGTCGGGGAATAAGGAAAAGCAGCGCCCGGAAGGGCATTGGATCAAGCGGCCACCGCGCCCTTCCAAACCCGCCGCACCACCGCCGCGGCGCAAGCCGGGCCTGGTGCAGGCGATGATTGCCGGTTCGGTTGGCATCATGCTTGGGATGCTGAATGCCGCCGTGACCGGTGCAGGCGGCCTGCCCGATCCGGTACCGGCGATTGCCGCCGGCATTGGGCTTTGCATTGGCGCCATTGCCACTTGGCGCTTGTTTGGCGGCACGCGGCAGGATTTTCGGGATTTGTTTTTCTGAAGCCTGGCTTGCCGGCGGGTAACGCTTGGCCCATGGAGGGCCTTCCATTTTCGCAGGGAGAAACGCGATGAATTCCGCAGATTATTATGTAAAGCACCTGGCGGTGGATTTGCCGCTCGCGACCGCTGACAAGATCGCCGATGTCACACTGGCAACGGGCCGCGCGGCAGGCATGCTGCCGCTGACGGTCGTTGTGCTGGATGCTGGCGGGCATGTTGTGGTGCAAAAGCGCGAAGATGGCTCGGGCATTCTGCGCGCCGAAATTGCGCGCGGCAAAGCCTATGCCGCGCTTGGCATGGGGGTTGGCAGCCGTATCCTGCGTGATCGGTTGAAGGAACGCATTGCCTTTCAGGCCGCTGTCGCTGCCGCTTCCGATGGTAGCTTCGTCCCCGTGCCGGGTGGCGTGCTGATCCTGAATGCCGCAGGTGCGGTGATTGGCGCCGTTGGTGTCAGCGGCGATGCATCAGACCGCGATGAACACGCGGCATGCGAGGGCATCAAGGCCGCCGGGCTTGCTTCCCACCCCGATGCGGCGGTTGAGAATTGGCGCGATGCCGCACTTTGAGATCAAGCGTCGCGCTGCGCTGCTGGGCGCTGGCGCGGCGCTGATCAATACGGCGGCGCGGGCGCAGGAGGTTTTTCCCGCCCGCCCGATCCGCATGATCATCCCCTTCCCCGCCGGCGGTCCCACCGATGTCTATGCGCGGCTTTATGCTGAGCGCTTGGGCCGCGAATTGGGTCAACCGGTGGTGACCGAAAATCGTGGCGGTGCGGGGGGCGCGATTGGGTCGCTTGAAGTGTCGCGCGCGCGGCCCGATGGCTATACGATCCTGTTTGGTACGGCTTCGACCCATGCGCTTTATCCGCTGGTCACGCGCCAGCCACAATTTGATGTGGTGCGGGATTTCACGACGATTGCGGAACTGGGCGGCGGGCCGCTTTGTTGGCTGGCGCATCCTTCGCGCCCCGCCAGCTTCCGCGAATTTCTGGCCGCCGCGCGCAACGCCAATCCACCGCTTTCCTATGGCTCACCGGGCAGTGGGACCATGATGCATCTTGCGACCGAATTGCTGAAACAGCAGGCGGGCGGGGTGGCGCTGACCCATGTGCCGTATCGCGGCGCGGCGCCGGCCATGAATGATCTGGTGGGCGGCACTTTGGCGCTCGCGGTCAATACTTTCGGCGGCGGCTTGCCGCTGCATCAAGGCGGGCGCGCGCGCATGTTGGCGGTGGCAACCGCGCAGCGTTTGGAAGCCGCGCCCGATGTGCCGACGGTTTCTGAAGCACTTGGCCTTGCCGGTTTTGAGGCCGTGCTTTGGCATGCGGTCTTCGCGCCCCCTGCCCTGCCCGCGCCGGTCCTGGAACGGCTTTCGGCGGCGACCAATGCTGCCCTCAGTGATCCGACCTTCCGTGCGAGCCTCGCCGCATCTGGCATCACCGCTTCCGCGCCCGGCACCCCCGCCAGCGCTGCCGCCTTCATCGCCGCCGAGACCAGGCGTTACGCGCCCGTGGTCGAGGCCATTCGTCCGGAGCTTGAACAATGACTCGCACATTGCGCCTAGCCGGCGCCCAAATGGGGCCGAACCAAAAAGCCGATAGCCGCGAAGCGATCCTGGCGCGCATGATCGCCTTGTTGGAACAGGCCGCCGCCGCCGGCGCGAAGATGGTGGTGTTCCCGGAATTGCCGCTGACCACCTTCTTCCCGCGCTGGCTTTTTACCGATCAGGCGGAATTGGATTCTTATTTTGAACGCGAAATGCCCAATCCGCGCGTGCAGCCGCTGTTTGATCGCGCCCGCGCACTCGGGGTTGGCTTTTATCTTGGCTATGCGGAACTGACGCCGCATGGCAAGCGCTACAATACGGCGATCACGGTCGGGCAGGATGGCAGCGTGCTTGGCAAATATCGCAAAATCCATCTGCCCGGCACGGTGGAACCGCGCGTTGGGGATCGCTTCCAGCAATTGGACAAGCGCTATTTCGAATATGGTGATCTCGGCTTTCCCGCCTTTCGCGGCCCGGAAGCCTGGGGGCGGCCCGTGCTTGGCATGTTGATCTGCAATGACCGTCGCTGGCCGGAAGGTTGGCGCTGCTATGGCTTGCAGGGGATTGAGCTGATGCTGATTGGCTATAACTCCGCCGCCTATGATCCGATGGGCGGCGATAGCGAAGACCAGTCCTTGCGCACCTTCCATTCCACCCTCGCCGTGCAGGGCAATGCCTATATGAATGCGACCTGGGCGATTTCGGTTGCCAAGGCGGGCGTGGAAGATGGCTCGGGCCTCATTGGTGGTTCGGTGATTGTGGACCCGAATGGCCGCGTGGTGGCGGAAGCCAAGACGCTGGGTGATGAGATCATTGTTGCCGATGTGGATTTTGATGCCTGCAAGCAGGGCAAGGAGAAGATGTTCAACTTCGCCGCCCATCGCCGCCCGCAATGGTATCGCGCCATCATTGACCAGGTGGGGGCGGTACCGCCGGCGTAATGCGCGCGGCGCAGTTCACGATCACACACATATATATGTGTAAGCAAAGGATCAGCGCATGACCCGTTCCCTTGTTCTGGCCGCCGCGCAGCTGGGCCCGATCCAAAAGGCCGAAGGCCGCGATGTGGCGGTGGGGCGGATGATCCGCCTGATGGAAAAGGCGCATCAGCGCGGCGCGCAAGTCGTGGTCTTTCCTGAATTGGCGCTGACCACCTTCTTCCCGCGCTGGTATGAGGAAGATCTGGCCAACGCCGATCATTGGTATGAAGCGGCCCTTCCATCCAATGAAACCGCGCCACTATTCGAAGCCGCACGCAAATACGGCATCGCCTTTCATCTGGGCTACGCCGAGAAAACGCCGGAAGGCAGGCGCTTCAATACCGCGGTCTTCGTGCTGCCCTCGGGCGAGATTGTGCTGAAATACCGCAAGGTGCATTTGCCGGGGCATAAGGAATTCGATCCCGTCCGCCATGTGCAGCATCTGGAAAAGCGTTATTTTGAGCCGGGCGATCTTGGCTTTCCGGTGATCCGCGCGCCGGTTGCCGGCCAGCCCGTCAATCTTGGCATGATGATTTGCAATGACCGCCGCTGGCCGGAAGCCTGGCGCGTGATGGGCTTGCAGCAGGTGGAATTGGTCATGCTCGGCTACAATACGCCGTCACTGAATATGGAAAATCGCGGCTTTGAGGCGCATCATTTGCGCGTTTTCCATAGCCACCTCTCCATCCAGTCCGGCTGCTATCAGAATTCCTGCTTTGCGGTCGCGACAGCCAAGGCGGGTACGGAAGACGGGCATGAGCTTTTCGGCCATTCCATCATCGTGAACCCGCAAGGGGAGATCATGGCGCAGGCGACAAGCTGGGATGATGAGTTGATCGTGGCCGAAGCCGATCTCGGCAAATGCGAATTGGGCCGCAAGACAATTTTCGATTTCGCGCGCCATCGCCGGCCGGAACATTATGGCCGCATCGCCGAACAGGTGGGCAGCGTGGCGCCGGCGGAATGGAAGGGCGGGGCTTAAGGTCAGACGACGATAACGCTTGGGCCCGCCGGCAGAATACCGAAAGGGTCAAAGACCAAAGGCGCGGCGCGCGTGATCGCCGCCAGATCGAAAGCGCGATGCGGTGTGCCGAGGATGACCGCATCAGGCGGCGCGCCATCCGGCATTGAAAGAGCCACGCTGCGCGGCATGACCGATAAGCATTTGGGCGCAGTGCCGATCACCGTATCATACCAGGCAAGCTCAGCCCGCGCGCCGTGCAGGCCGCGTAAAAGCTTGAGCGGTGCTGCGGCGCGCAAATCCGCGACATCGGGTTTATAGGTCACGCCCGCCACCAGCACGCGCTTGCCCGCCAGATCATCACCAAGTCGCGCGCGGATTTGTCCCATCACGCGCGCCACGCGCCCGCGATTGCGCACCATGGCCTTCGCCAACAGAACGGATGGGGCGCCCGCGCGCGCTGCCTCCATTTGCAAAAAGGCCGGGTCCACCGGAATGCAATGCCCACCCGCGCCAAGCCCTGGCCAGAAGGGCGAAAAGCCGAAGGGTTTGGTCGCCGCTGCCGCCACCACGTCGCGCGTCGGCACACCAAGCGCGGTGAAAGCGGCGTGGAGTTCATCCATCAGCGCAATATTCACCAGCCGATAGGTATTTTCGAGAAGCTTGGCGCATTCCGCGACCTCGGGGCTTGCCACCACTTCGACGCGATCCACCATATGCCGCCAAAAGGCCAAGGCGCGGCGGAGCGAAGCGGGATCGGGTGCGCCCAGCAGGCGCGGAATGCTGCGGCTTGGCGGCGCATGCGGCCCTGGGTTTTCGCGTTCAGGCGAAACAGCCAGAAAGACATCCCGCCCGATGCGCCAACCCGCTTCTTCCAGTACCGAACGACAAAGGCCATTGGTCGCCCCCGGCTGGCAGGTGGAAACCAGACAAACAAGCGCACCCGGCTTCAGCCCGCGCACCACCATGCCAAGCGCTGCGCGCACGGCGATAAGGTCAGGTCGCCCGCGCGCATCAAGCGGCGTTGGGACACAAATCAGCCAGGTATCGGCGCCGGCAAGCTGAACCGGCTCTGCGCAAGTCCGAAAGCCGCCACGGCCGCCGGCATGGGCTTTCTCGGCAATCTCGCGCGCCTTGGGCGACGGGTCGAAGCCACATACATCATAGCCAGCGGCAGCAGCGCCCAGCGCCAAGGGCCGGCCAACATAGCCAAGGCCGAGCACGGCCAATCGCCCGCGGCTGAGGCTTGGCGTGGGGGCAAGGACCGGGTGTATCAGGCTCAGACTCATAGTCTTATGATTGCATTACTCTTCAGAAAAACAACCTATGGTTATGTTTTTACCATAGCAGCCAGCGCTGCCCCAGATAGGCAAGGCGCCGTCGGCCCCGAGGCCGATGCTAAACCCTTGTTTTCAGGGCATCCCAGGCGGGAAAGCCTATTTCCTCCCCGGCGGATTCTCCCCTAAAGCAGCGCTTCCCGCGGGTTGGAGGCAATCATGGCTGCGCTTTCAGGATCAGATAATGACGGCATGCTGACCGTGGTGGGGCATCCGCTGATCCAAAATCGCCTATCGCAAATGCGCGAAAAATCCTGTCCCGTGCCGACCTTCCGCGCCCTGCTGCGGGAAATAGCCATGCTGATGGGCGCTGCCGCGCTGGCTGATCTGCCGCTTGAAGCGCGCGAAATTGAAACGCCGCTGGAACGCATGGCCGCGCCGAAGCTTGCCGGCATGCCGCCCATCTTCGCCCCGGTGCTGCGCGCGGGCATTGGCTTTTTGGACGGTATGCTGAACCTGCTGCCGGAAGCGGGTGTGGCGCATATCGGCGTCTATCGCGACCACAAGACGCTGGAGGCGCATGAATACTACTTCAAGGCGCCAGAGGATTTGGCCGAGCGTCTGGTGATTTTGCTTGATCCCATGCTGGCGACCGGCAATTCAGCCGTCGCCGCGCTGGATCGGCTGAAGGCGCGCGGTGCGACGCGCATTCGCTTCATCTGCCTACTCGCCGCGCCTGAGGGGATCCGGCATGTGCGGCAAGCCCACCCCGATGTGCCCATCTGGACCGCGGCGATTGACGAAAAACTGGATGAGAATGGCTATATCCGCCCGGGGCTCGGCGATGCCGGAGATCGCGTCTTCGGCACGTGATGGCGCGATGCAGGCTGGTCTTTCCCGCCCCCCGGCAAGCCCCGCGCGGCAGGGTTCGCATATTTGGTGGCCCGATTGGCGCGGCTGTTGGGAACAGACCGCAAGTATCGGGGCTCCAGCAGCGCTTCAGGGCATGGGCGCCCAAAGGCCATGGCAGCGCGGCTTCAGCAAGACAGCCCCAGGCAAAATCGGTGCGGTTCAAGTTAAATCTTTTGATGTCGCACGGTTTTTCGCGTAGAAAATGGGCGTTTCTGGTGCCGGGTGAGGGATTTGAACCCCCGACCTTCTGATTACAAATCAGCTGCACTACCCCTGTGCTAACCCGGCGCGCGGGATTGATGTAGCAGAGTGCGCTTATTCGGCAACTCGGCCCCGCGCCGAGTCGTGCCTTCTTTTTTCAGGACCCCTTCGACCCCCCGATGCGCCGTATCGAACCTGAATTGACCCGCCCTGGTGCGCCTGACGGCGGAGGGCGGCGGCCGATAGGCTGGCGCGGCCCGCAGCGGCCAGGCCTGGGGGGGCGCGCTGTGCTGGCCTCGGTGCTCGCGCATCTGCTCTTTACCATCGTGATTTTTCTGGAAATCGACCCGCGCGCCCCACGCCATGGCGCGCTGGAAATTGTCGAGCAGGGATTTGACATTGTTTTCCAGGGCTCCCTGGAACCAGGCGCGCCGGTTGCGGTGCCGCCCTCTTCCGCGCCGCCGGCGCCGGCTTCTGTGCCGCCGCCACCGCCAAGCGCCATGATGGTGCCGCCCCCTCCGGCGCCACCCGCGCCGGAAGCGCCGCGCGCAGCAGAGCCGCCGCCCCCCCAAACGGTGCCGAGCCCGCCAAACCCGCCGCCGCCACCAAGACCACTTGTTGAGGCTCCGGCGCCGCCGCCGCCACCACCGCCGCCGCCCCCGCCCGCCCCACCGCAAATGGCGGAAGCGCCACGGCCGGTCACGCCGCCGCCACGCCCTGCCCCGGTGCCGCCCCAGCCTGAGACTCCGCAGCGCGCCGAGCCCGAACGCCCCGCCACGGAGCCGCGCCCGCCGCTTGATCTTTCACATTTGCCGCCGATCAGATTGGGGGAGCAGGGCTATCGGCCGCGTAACCAATTGGATTTCACGCTGCCGCCGGTTGGCAATTTGCAGCTTGGCATTCCCAATCTGCAGGTACGCGGTGCGGAGGATGCCGATGATTGGCAGCGCGAATTCTATCGCTGGCTGGCGCTTAATCTGCGCTACCCGCGTGATGCCGCGGAACTCGGCGAACAGGGGCTGGTTGCCGTGCGCATCTTCACATCACCCGATGGTACGGTGCGGCGCGTTGAACTCCGCACCGCCTCACGTTCCATCACGCTCAATCACTATTCGCAATCCGTCTTTCGCGGTGCGAAATTGCCCGCCTTCAAGCGCCCAACGTCAAACGAGATCGAGATTGATCTGCGTATCCATTATCGCCTGATCGGGCGCTGATCAGGCGTGGCCGACCTGGCCAAAGCTGTCATCATGCGTGGTGCGCACCAGCGCGGCAAAAAGCCGGAGAGCGTCAGGGCCGCCGCGATCGCGCAATGCGCCATCTTCCATTTCAGCGGCAAGCAGTTCGGCGTGTTCGGCCAGCGTATCGGCGGCGCGGCGCATGGCTTCGCGGGAAAGCACAAGCTGCACTTCGTCGGGAAGCATTTTCCAATCGGCGGTCTGCATGGTTTTGGTCCATTCACACAGCCGTTTTGGCACGTTCAGGGCGTGGTCAACGCCATGAGACTCTTGTAACAGCGGAAAAGTTAACAAGAAGTAAGCGAAAGGGTAAATATCGGAAATTTATTTGCGATTAATTGACACATTGGGCGCGGCGCCCAGCGACCGCGCCCCGATGAATTATCAGGTAAAGCTCAAGGCAACCTTACCAAGCGTGTCGAATTCGACCAGCACATCACAAGGGCCATCAAGCCAAATGGGCGGCGTGACCGAACCGAGGAACACCACCTGCCCGGCGCGCAGCCCGCCAAATTCACGCGCGCAATCGGAACCGGCAAGCCAGGCCAAAGCCTCCATCGGGTGGCCCAATAAATCAGCGCCGACCCCTTCGCCCCTTACGGTCCCTGCCACGGTCATACGCCCGCGAGTCGCGCCAAGATCAAGCGCGCGCCAATTCGGCGTGGGGGCACCAAGCACGCCCGCAGCATGAAACACCTGATCCGCAATCAGGCTTGGCGTGCCAAGCGCGGCCAAATCGCCGTAGCGTTTTTCGACAATCTCAATCGCCGGAAACACCTCGGCCACCGCGGCGGCGACGCTTTCACGCGTATGCGGGCCATGGGGCAGGTCCTGCCCCAACCTGAGGCCCACTTCGCATTCGACGCCGGGGTTGAGGAAATCCGCGAACCGAACCGCTGCCGGCGTATTGCGCAGCCCTTCCTTCGGCACGAAGCCGCCGGCGGGGCCGGTCAGGCCGAGGATATTCTGCATTTGTTTCGTGGTGGCGCCGATTTTGAAACCAGCCGGCGGCACGGCGCCAAGCTTGGTGGCTACCTGGTATTGCAGCCTATAGCCTTCTGCCGGTGTCGCCGGGGCAGCGGCCCCCAAAGGCGCCAGAATCTGCTTCGCGCGGCGTGTGGCGAGGATGTGTTCGGCGGTGTCCTGGCTCATGTGAAGCCTCCCATTTTTTTGATCAGCGCGGCCCCTGGGCGCGGCCTGGGGTCCATACCGCGTCAGGCTTGGCCCAAAGCGACGCATCGCGCAATTCCCGCGCGAGCCCTGCTGCCATGGCTTCGAAAATCGCCTTGCCCTTTTCTGGCGTGGCCGCACGGGCATCGCCCTTCACGCCGGTCACGGGCGCGCGCTCAGAGAATGACCAAAAGCGCGTCACCGCAAGCGCAGAGGTATCGAAATTGCCCGGCGAGACGGAATTGGCAAGCTGGTCCATCCGTACCTGGGAAGGATCAAGATGCAGCCAAAGGCTGGTTTCACCTTCGCATGCGTGCTGGATGCCAGGCTGCGCGGTAAGCGCTGCGGCAATTTCCTTGGGTGCGACGCGCGTGATGGAGGTGGTCAGCACCGGCACGCCAAACTCATGCGCCATTTCGCGTGATGCGACCGCCAGGGGTTCGATGTTTCCGCCATGGGAATTGAACAGCATCAGCCGCGAAAACCCATCCGCCAGCAAGGACCGCATCACGCAGCGCAGCACGCCCGCAAAGGTCGCGTAATCCAGGCTGATCGTGCCGCCAAAGGGGAAGTGATGCTCCGACAGGCCCATCCACATGGGCGGCAGCACCACGGCGGGCAGATCGGCGCATAACTCAGCGGCGCGAATGGCGACCGAATGGCCGATGAAACTATCCGTCCATACCGGCAAATGCGGGCCGTGCTGTTCCAGCGCGGCCACGGGCAGGATCACCACGGCATTGCGTTCCGCGAGCGCGCGCAATTCCGGCGCTGTCATGCGTTCCCATCGGGTTTCGGTCATGGGTTCAGCCCCTTCCCATGGCATAGAATTCGTCATTCGGGCGGAGATTGGTCACATTCGCCAGGCGGTTGGACATGCCGAAGAAGGCAGCGATGGCGGCGATGTCCCAAATGGCCTCATCATCGAAACCCGCTGCGCGCAGCGCTTCGTGATCCGCATCATTCACTTCATTGGCGCGGTCAGTCACTTTAAGCGCAAATTCCAGCATGGCCTTCTGTTTCGCTGAGATATCGGCCTTGCGCCAATTGGCGGCGATCTGGTCCGCGATCAGGGCATTCTTGGCGCGGATACGCAGAATGGCGCCATGCGCCACCACGCAATATTGGCATTGATTGCGCGATGACACCGCGACCACGATCATCTCACGCTCCGCCTTGGAAAGCCCCTCGGCCTTGTCCATCAGCGTATCGTGATAGGCCATGAAGGCGCGGAATTCCGCCGGGCGATGCGCCAGCATCAGAAAGACATTCGGAATAAAGCCCGATTTTTCCTGCACTGTCAGGATGCGCGCGCGGATATCTTCCGGCAGGGCGGCGATATCGGGGATGGGGGTACGGGCGATGGGGGGCTTGGTCATTTCGGGCCTATCCTTGCAGCCCCTGGAAGGGATGCTTCAAGCTGCATGCCCCATCGCCAGCGAATTCCAGCGGCGGGCCAATCATTGAAGGACAAGAGTAAGTGAGCATGTCCTGCACCCGTCAAGCCCTGAGGTGTTTGGCCCAATGAGGTTCGGCCAAGCGGAAGGCCGCTTGTCGCCTGGGGCGCTTCGATGATAGCGCTGATCCCAATCATTTCATTCCTGACGAAAAGCCCGCGGAACCCCTTCAGCCCATGACCCTTTCGGGATTTGTGTGCCTAGAAACGGATGGCCCCCTGCCGATTTTTCTCGGCAAAGCTGGGCAGGAAGTGGCATCGGCCAGACAGCAAAGGATATTGCTGATTGGTGGCTGCGGTTATGTCGGATCCTATTTGTTTCAACGCCTTCTTGCCCATGGTTACGGGGTCAGCGTTTGCGACAAGCTGACCCGTGGCAATCCCCTGGCGCTGCCGATCAAGGCGCTTGATTACAATGATCTGACGCCGGAGAGCCTGGCACCATTCGATGCCGTGTTGTGGTTTGCCGGCCATTCCAGCGTTGGCCAATCCATCACCGATCCGCAGGGCGCGATCGCCAATAACTGCCTCAATCTTTTTTCCTTGGCGAAAAAACTGCCGACCAAGACCAGGCTGATCTATGCCTCAACGGCAAGCCTTTATCCGTTGGATGACGCCGGCGCCCCGATCAGCGAGGCGTCCCTGATACGCATACCCGCGCAGAATGCCTATGATATTTCGAAATTCGCCTTTGATTATCTTGCTGAACATTTTCTTGACCGCTTCCATGGCCTTCGGATGGGTACCGTTTCCGGCCATAGCCCCAATCTGCGCCCGGAATTGATCTTCAATGCGATGAACCTTTCTGCCTTCAAGACCGGCACGGTGCGGGTGAAGAATGCCGCTGCCTTTCGGACCATCCTGTTCTTGAGCGATCTTTGGACACTGGTTGACCATTTGATGCGCCATGATGCGCCAAGCGGCCTTTACAATGCGGGCAGCATCACCGCTTCCATCGGTGAATTCGGCCAACAGATCGCCAAAGCCTGGGGCGCTGCCGTGATTGACGAGGGGGAGAGCCCCACCTATTCCTTCAAGCTTGATTGCAGCAAGGCCGAGGCGCTTTGTGGCCCAATGCGGGGGAGCGAGGCGCTTTTGGCTGAATGCCGCGCTTTCATTGCGGCGCAAGGATTGGACAGGCCGTAAATGACCCACCGATTTCTGACCGAATGCCTTTGTTGTGCTTCGTCAGATTTGCGCTGCGTTATTGATCTTGGCGTCCAGCCCCCTGCCAATAGCTATACATCGTCACCGCGAGAAGAATTGGCGCGCTACCCGCTGGGCCTGAACCTCTGTGCTTCCTGCTGGCATGCACAATTGACCTTTTGCGTGGATCGCCGCGCGATCTTCGATCATTACGCATATGTCAGCGGCACTTCCGGCACGCTTGATCGTTTCTTTCGCTGGTTCGGTGAAAGGCTTTCCGAATGCTATCCCAGCCAGTCAAGAGTGCTCGAGCTTGCTGCGAATGATGGATCGCTGCTCACGCATCTGAAGTCTCGGCATTTTGAAGTTGCGGGGGTGGATCCGGCGCGCAATATCGTTGATCCGGCCAAGGCGCGCGGGCTGCCGATTACCTGCGGCTATTGGCCCGATGTTCAACATGAGGTTGAGGGGAAATTCGACGTCATCATTTGCATGAATGTGGTCGCCCATGTGGATGATCCGCTCAGCTTCGTCGCGGCATGCCGGGGGCGGCTCAATCCGGGTGGCGTGCTGATCATTCAGCCGTCACAGGCGCGCATGTTCGAAAACGGTGAATTCGATACGATTTATCACGAGCATATTTCCTTCTTCAATATGCGGTCCATGGCGAAGCTTGCGGAGAATGCGGGGCTCCATCTTTACGGTGCAGCACTGGTTGCCGTGCATGGCGATAGCCCTGTCTATTTCCTGGGGCTGCCGGATAGCCCGCCGCCCGTCGAAAGGTTGATTGCTGCCTTCAGCGCGGGAGAATTCGGCATTCGCGAAAACCTTCCACGATACGAAGAAAAGATCGGGCTTTACGAGGCGCAAACCTATGTGCGTTTCGAACGCAAGGCCAAAGAAGTGCTGCATGACCTGGTGAAGACGGTCGAGGATTTTCGTGCCCAGGGTCACAAGATCGCCTTTGTTGGCGCAGCGGCCAAGGCGCTTACCGTCATCAATGCCTGTGGCGTTAGGCCGGATCATTTCCTGGATGAGGCGCCGATGAAGATCGGGAAATACGCGCCAGGTATCGGCACGCTGATTGAACGCCTTGATACCGCGAAGTCCTTCACCGAACCGACGCTATTTGTCATCACTGCCTGGAATTTCAGGAAGGAACTGAAGGGCAAGCTGCTGGCTTACGGCGTGCCGGCGGGCTCGGCCTTCTATTCCTATTTTCCGCAGGCCGAATTGACCCGGGCAGAGGCTTGAATGCGTTCGGTCATCTGTCATTTCTTCAATGAGGCCTATCTCCTGCCCTGGTGGCTGAAACATCATGTGCCGATCTTTGATCACGGGGTGATGATAGATCACGGGTCAACCGATGGTTCCGCCGATATCATTCGCCATTACGCGCCGCATTGGCGGCTTGTTCATACGCGCCTCATGAAATTCAATGTTGCGCTCAATGATTTGGAAGTGATGCGCTATGAGGAGGAACTGCCAGGCTGGAAGATTGCACTCAATGTCACGGAATTCCTGATCAACGCCATCCCGCTGCAGGATATCGAAAAATACTGCGTCGAGAAGGAATTCGATGGTTTCGGCTGTTCGGGTTTTGTGGCGGTGGACCTTGAGCCAGAGGAATTGCCACGCCATGAGAAAAACCTGCTACTGCAGAAGCCCTGGGCGATTGATGACAACAAGATCACCGGGGCGCAGCAAAGGGTCGATGCCGGGCTGACCTCAATCCCTGAGAGGAATCGTTTCTACCACCGGGATCACGTTGGCATGTATCTTCCAGGCCGGCATCGGTCCTTTCATCCGGCGTCAACCCGGCGAAACCCCAATGTGCTTGTGGTGCATTTTCGCTATTCGCCGTGGAACGCCGAAGCACTGAAACGCAAGATGCAGATACTGGATCGGGTTGATCCCAAGGATTTGGCGCGCGGTTGGGGCATCCAGCACGCCAGCAAGGCGGATCAATTGGAACGTGAGCGCCAGAAAGTCATGCCACTGGCGGAAGATTTGCGCGAACATCCCATCGCGTCACGTAGTGCCGCGTTCAAAAAAACGCTTTGACGGGACTTTTCAATCGCAATTCCGCGCCGAATTCTCTCAGCTATCCATCTTCAGCGCGGCAATGAAGGCGCTTTGGCAAGGTTATTGAAGCTTTCCAATTATCTTCTTTATTCTTTCACTGAGGTCGGAACAGCTTGGGGTGTTGAAACCAGGAGTACCACATCTTCGGTACGAAAGCGTATCGTACGCGACGATTTTGCAAGATAAGTAAAGGTAGCGGTCTGATAATTGAGCGAGCCTTCCAACATTGCGTCTGCGGACAATGCCAAGGGTGCTGGAAGCGCTCTCCGCGAGACTTCGGATAATGCCAATGCCACAGGTTGGGGTTTTGCTCCCCCGAATTTGGCCTCGATGTTATTGAATATCAGAGCGCCAAACGCAGATGATACTATTATGAAGAAGGTTAAGGCGTACAAGGAGTGAAAAGAAAAATTGTCCAAAGATGGGACATACCTATTTATTTTATCAAGAACCACATTTCCTACTACGAACATTATAACAAATACCACAAACACAGTATTTGTGGTTCCGGATTTCAGAGTCGCATAGAAGCAAATGATAGCAGTAGTCATGCCTATCAATTTCAGCAATTCAGTTATTTTTGGGAAATTTACGTCAAAATCCGTAATATCGATGATGTAAAATACTCCAAATATTACAAACGGGGCCCATCCAATGGCAAAAAAAACCTGACGGTCGATCGCAATCATTGTGTACAGCAAAGTCGAAAGACAGAGATGGTAGGCGACGACGATCAAGGAATTGATAAAAAACAAGAATTTCCAGAAAGATGCCTTGGGAAACAACTGCGCGCGCTCAAGATCGCGTGCCAACCACTTCGGTCCGAGAAACAGGGAGCGACCAGCAAAAAGATAAAAGCAGATCAAGAAAAATAGAAAGTGCGCACTCGCAATAAAATAATGCATATTGATAAACTCAAAATCAATGATTCCGTGCGTCGCAAGATTACTGTTCGTGACAAGGAACCCTGTTATATAAAAAATACCGGCAATAAATGGATACGCTGCTGCGCCAAGATGTTTAAAAATACCTTTTGACGATTCTCCTAACGGAGAAAGAACGTTCGGATCCGCCGCGGTTACCACGGTTGATTCGTCCTTTGCGTTCATCTCTTCCCCTTTGATGGTAACGGCATGCGATCCCAGTTTGGAATGGCTGAACATGGATGCCTTCTACAGTTACCCAATATCAGCTATCCATCTTCAGCGCGGCAATGAAGGCGCTTTGCGGGATTTCCACCTTGCCGAATTGCCGCATGCGCTTCTTGCCTTCCTTCTGCTTTTCCAGAAGCTTGCGCTTGCGGGTGATGTCACCGCCGTAACACTTCGCCGTCACATCCTTGGAGAGCGCCGAGATCGTCTCACGCGCAATCACGCGCCCGCCAATCGCCGCCTGGATCGGGATTTTGAACAATTGGCGCGGAATCAGATCCTTCAATTTTTCGCAAATCTGCCGCCCGCGGCGTTCCGCCTGGCTGCGATGCGCCATGAAGGCCAGCGCATCCACAGGTTCGTTATTCACCAGGATGGAAATCTTCACCAGATCGCCTTCGTCATAGCCATCCATCTGATAATCGAAGGAAGCATAGCCGCGTGAGACTGACTTCAGCCGATCATAGAAATCGAACACCACCTCATTCAACGGTATGCGATAGACCAGCATGGCCCGCGACCCGACATAGGTCAGTTCCACCTGCTGCCCGCGGCGTTCGTTGCAAAGGGCCAGCACGGCGCCGAGGTAATCATCGGGCAGCATGATGGTCGCCTTGATCCAGGGTTCTTCAATGTGATCAAGCACGCTGCCATCGGGCATATCGGCAGGGTTGTGCAATTCGAATATTTCGCCATTCGTCTTGTGCACCTTGTACACAACCGAAGGCGCGGTCGCGATCAGATCGAGATCGAATTCGCGCGAAAGCCGTTCCTGCACGATTTCCAAATGCAGAAGGCCGAGGAAGCCGCAGCGAAAGCCGAAGCCAAGCGCGGCGCTGGTTTCCGGTTCATAATGGAAGGACGCGTCATTCAGCCGGAGCTTGCCAAGGGATTCACGCAGCTTTTCGAAATCATCTGCATCCACCGGGTAAAGCCCGCACCACACCACGGGGATGGAGGGTTTGAAGCCGGCCAAAGCCTCTGCCGCCGGATTGCGATCATCCGTGATGGTATCGCCAACATTGGTATCGGCCACGGTTTTGATCGCAGCCGTCACATAGCCCATCTCTCCAGGCCCAAGGCTTTCCACCGGCACCAGCTTCGGCGTGAAGACGCCGACCTGTTCAATGGTATGCACGGAACCGGATGACATCATGCGAATGCGCTGACCCTTGCGCAAATGGCCATCCTTCACACGCACCAGGATAATGACTCCAAGATAGGCATCATACCAGCTATCCACCAGCAAGGCCTTTGTGGTGGCGGCGGCATCGCCTTTCGGCGGCGGCAGGCGTTCCACAATCGCTTCCAGCACGCCTTCGATATTGAGCCCCGTCTTGGCGCTGATCATCACCGCGTCCGAAGCATCAAGCCCGATCACATCTTCGATCTGCTGCTTCACGCGATCAGGCTCTGCCGCCGGCAGGTCAATCTTGTTCAGCACCGGCACAATCTCATGCCCTGCATCAATCGCCTGATAGACATTGGCAAGTGTCTGCGCCTCAACCCCCTGGGACGCATCCACCACCAGAAGCGAACCCTCACAGGCGGCAAGCGATCGGCTGACTTCATAGGCGAAGTCCACATGGCCGGGCGTGTCCATCAAATTCAGCACATAGATTTTACCATCCTTGGCAGGATAGGTCAGGCGAACGGTCTGTGCCTTGATGGAGATGCCGCGCTCCCGCTCCAGCTCCATATTATCCAGGACCTGTTCCTTCATTTCGCGCGCGGAAAGCGCCCCGGTGGCCTGGATCAGCCTATCGGCAAGCGTGGATTTGCCATGATCAATATGGGCAATGATCGAGAAATTGCGGATCAGCGAAAGCGGCGTGTCAGTCATGATGGTCCCGGGGGTGCCGGCGCGGAGTAGCGCTGGCCTTTTCAAGGGCGGAGATAAGGCAGCAGGGCCGGAAGTCAAACACCCGCCTTAACCTGGGCGGGGTAGCAAGGGGGCTAACCTCCACATTGCCCAGGCGCCAAGCAGCGGCCCGATGCCCAGCAGCGCAAAACCCGCCGACATGCCAAGCATTTCCATGGCCCGCGGCAAGGCCCAGATCGTGCCCGCGGTCAGCAAAAAGCCAAGCGCGGTCTGCACCGTCAGCATGGTGCCGACGTAATCGGGGGGCGAAAGGCTCACGATACAGGCGGAAAACTGCGCGGAATCGGCCACCACGGTCAGCCCCCAGATGAAGGCAATCGCCAGCGCCAGCATGGGCCAGGCGCTGGCCGGGCCGATCAGCAGCGCGCAGGAACCCGAAGCCAGCATGCAGGCGCCGGCCACCTTGGCGCGATTCCAGCGATCAGCCGCCAGCCCCGCCAGGACGCAGCCCAAGGCGCCGGCCGCCACCACGGCGAAAACCCAGGGACCAATGGCGGGGCTTTCCAGCACAGCGGCCAGGAAAACCCCAATCCAGGCCCACATGGCATAGAGTTCCCACATATGGCCAAGATAGCCGAGATTGGCCAAGCGTAGCCCCCTGTTGCGCCAGGCTTCCAGCATCTGCGCCGGGCGAAAGGGCGGCCGGGCGCCAAGCAAAGGCCCCGGCTGAAACCCCAAGATCAGCGCCCCGCCAAGGGCGGCCAGCACCCCTGCCCCGACATAGGCCGCGCGCCAATCCAAGGCCCCAAACAAGGATGGCAGCGCATGGGGCAGCGCGGAACCGAGCGTCACCGCGCCCACCACCAGCCCAATCAGCAGGCCCAAATCCCCCTTGGCCCAGGAAGCGGCGAGCTTCATGCCAACCGGATAAACCCCCGCCATGGCCGCACCTGCGATGAAACGGAGCATCAGCGCCGCGCCCCCCGCCGGTGCCACCATTATTTGCGCCAGCGTCGCCCCCGCCGCCAGCAAGGCGCAGCCCAGAAACAACCAGCGCGCCGGCCAACGATCCGCCAATGAGAAAACCGCACTCACCAGCGTGCCAAAGACAAAGCCCAATTGGACAGAGGCCGTCAGCCAGGCGGCGCGGCTTGGCGTGATCAGCCCTGCGGCCAATAGCGCCGGCACTGCGGCGGTACCGGCAAACCAGACGGAGAGCGTCAGCACAATCGCGCCCACCAACAGCGCCATATTGCGGCGCTTGCTGCCGGGTGCGGTGATCATGCCTGGCCATCCCCTGCGGCATGGTGTTTGGGTAGGATCAGACAAATAGCGCTGAGCATCTGCCAAACTGTCGCCCCTATGGGTGAGGTGGCGCATTTCTGGCTTTTCTTCCCTCTGGCCAATTGGCAAAGCCTGGGGCATGACCATGTCCGGCTCATAACAGGGGAGTCTCCAATGTCCACTTTCAGCCTTTCCCGGCGGCAGGCGCTGCTGGCTGCTCCGGCTCTGCTTGCTGCCCCCGCCATTGCGCAGGCGCAGCCGCGCGCCGTCAAGCTTGGCATTATCCAGCCCGTGACCGGCGCGCTGGCGCAGGATGGCGAATATGGTCGCCTGGGCGCGGAGCTTGCCATTGCCGATATCAATGCCGGCGGCGGTATCCGGGCATTGGGCGGCGCGCCGATTGAAATGGTGTTCGGCGATGCACGCTCCACCCCCGATGGCGGCGTGGCCGAGGTTGAGAAAATGCAGGCCGAGGGCGTGCTCGCGATTGTGGGCGGCTTCGCAAGCCCGATCTGCCTCGCCGCTTCGCAGGCCGCGTCGCGCTATGACCTGCCTTATATTGTTGATGTC
Organism: Roseomonas sp.; assembly: GCA_020249865.1. Taxonomy (GTDB): domain Bacteria; phylum Pseudomonadota; class Alphaproteobacteria; order Acetobacterales; family Acetobacteraceae; genus Neoroseomonas. The sequence continues at coordinate 22,111 of JADCEV010000009.1, forward strand.
GGCGTGTCCGATCAGATCGTCTCTCGTGGCTTGACGAATACCTTCCGCTTCGGGCCTGGCTTTGGCACCGTGACGGCAACGGCCTTGGATAATATGGTCGCGATCACTGATGCCGCCGGCAAGCCTTCACGCACCGCGGTGATTGTGCATGAGGATGGTTTGTTCGGGTCCGGCATGGCGCGCTTGCTCAATGCCGAATTGCCCAAGCGCGGCTTTCAGGTGCTGGAGACGATTGCGCACCCAACCCCATCGCGTGACATGTCCAATGTGGCGCTGCGTATCAGGGCGCTCAATCCCGATCTGATCATCCCGTCATCCTATTACGCGGAATTCGTGCTGCTGTCGCAAACCTTGCAGCAGCGGCGCATTCGCCCGAAGGGTATCTATTGCATCCTGAATGGCGCGGCTTCCAATTTCCGTTTCGTGCGGGAATTCCCGGAAGCGGCCAATCTGGTGATGGATTGCAACCATTGGGCCGATCCACGAAAAGCCAAGACCGCCGAATTGCGCCGGCGCGTGGAAGCGCAAAACCGCTTCTGGCTTTACAATGTGCCGCTGAATTATTCTGCCGTGATGCTGTTCGCTGATGCGCTGGAACGCGCGGGCCGGGCGGATCGTGGTGCGTTGATCCAGGCGCTGGCGGCAACGGGTGCTGGCTTTGATCGCCACATCATGCCCTATGGGCCGACGCAATTCGTCAATGGCCAAAATCAGGGCGGCAGGCCGGTGAATACCCAGGTGCAAAGCGGCGATATCAAGGTGATCTTCCCGCGCGATTTTGCGGACGCCCAGCCGACCTATCCCGTCACCGGCTGAGATGGGCTACCCGCCCGAAATATTGCTGGAGGCCGTGGCAAACGGCCTCCTGATGGGGGCCGTCTATGGGCTGGTGGCGCTGGGCCTCACGCTGGTTTATGGCGTGTTGCACATCATCAATTTCGCCCATGGCGCGCTGCTGACGCTGGCAATGTACGCGGCCTTTGTCGCGCATGGCGCTTTTGGGCTTGATCCCTATGCGGCGATGATCCCCTTGGCGGGGCTTTTTTTCGTGTTGGGCTATCTGGTGCAACGCCTGGTGATCGGCCCCGCCAGCCGCGGCGATGATTCCAATATGCTGCTGGTCACACTTGGGCTTTCGATCATCATCGAAAACGCCATGCTGGCGATTTTCCGGTCGGACACCATGACGCTGCGGCTGCCCTATGCCATGTCCATGGTGGAGCTTGGCGATGTGCTGCTTTCAGTGCCGCGGCTGATCGGCTTTGGCGTGACGCTGCTGCTGGCGGTTTTGTTGTTTGTGCTGATGACGCGCACCGATACGGGCCGCGCCATTCGCGCTGTGGCGAAGGAACGCACCGGCGCGGCTTTGGTTGGCATTGATGTCGCGCATATCTATGCGGTGACCTTTGGCATCGGCACGGCCTGTCTTGCCATCGCCGCCTGTCTTTTGCTGCCGTCCTTCTATGTCTCGCCCCGTGTGGGCAATGCCTTTGTGCTGGTGGCTTTCACCATTGTGGTTCTGGGTGGCATGGGCAGCGTGACGGGGGCATTGCTGGGCGGGCTGTTCATCGGCGTGGTGGAAAGCCTTTCCGGCCTTTATTTCGGCGATAGCCTTGGGCAGATCGGGATTTTTCTGATCTTTATCCTTGTGCTGCTGCTGCGCCCGACTGGGCTGTTCGGGGCGCGCGCATGACCGCCCGCGAAACCCTGCCCATTCTGGGCTTTCTGGTGGCCGCCGTGCTGGTTTCGCTATTCGTGACCAGCAATGTGGTGCTGAATTTTCTGGTATTCACGCTGATCCTGGCGATTGCGGCGCAGGGGTGGAATCTGCTCGGCGGTTATGGCGGGCAATATTCCTTCGGCCATGCGGCGTTTTTCGGCATGGGCGCTTATGTGAGTGCCATTCTGCAACAGCGCTTTGGCGTGAATGCCTATCCGGCGGCGGCCTTTGGAATCGCTGCCGCCGCGCTGCTTGGCTATGCGATAGGTGCCATGGTGTTTCGCGCTGGGCTGCGCGGTTCCTATTTCGCGCTGGTGACGCTGGCCTTTGCCGAGGTGCTGCGCATCATGGCCAATGCAGCAGAGATCACGGGCGGTGCGGCGGGCTTGCTGATCAGCCTCAATCTCGGGGCGGGCAATCTGCAATTTGCCAATCGCTCAAGCTTTTTGATTTTGGCTGCGGTGCTGTTGGCGCTTGCCATGCTGATCACGCTGGCTTTGGAGAAAAGCCGGCTTGGTGCGCAGCTTGTGGCGGTGCGGGAAAACGAAGCGGCGGCGGCGGCACTTGGCGTGGATATTCTGGCGGTAAAGCTGCGTGCCATCAGCCTATCCGCCGCACTGACAGGCGCGGCGGGGGCGCTTTATGCGCAGTACTTCCTTTATATTGACAGCAATATTGCCTTCGGCACCTGGATTTCGGTGGAGGCTCTGCTGGCGCCCACCATTGGCGGTGCGGGTACGGTCTTTGGCCCGCTGATTGGTGCGCTGATCCTGCAAGGCCTCAGTGAGGGGACGAAGATGCTGATCGGCAAAATCCCCGGCGTTGATCTGATCATCTTTGGTGCGCTGCTGATCCTGGTGGTGCGCTTTCCGTTGCACCGCATTCCGGGCGTCATCGCTGCGCGCTGGCGCGGCAAGGGGGCGCCATGACAGGGCAAGGGCGGGACCCCGCTTTCCTCGCGGTGCGTGATCTCACCAAGCGCTTTGGCGGGCTGACGGCGGTATCTGAAGCAACCTTCGATGTCCGGGAAGGTTCCATCACCGGGTTGATCGGCCCAAATGGTGCGGGCAAGACGACGCTTTTCGCCATGATCGCGGGCTTTGAACCACCAAGCGCTGGCCTGGTGTTGCTGGATGGTGAGGAAATCACCGGCCGCAAGCCACATGATCTGGCGAAGCTTGGCCTGGCGCGCACTTTCCAGATTGTGCAGCCTTTCGCTGGGCTTTCTGTGCGCGAGAATATCGCCGTTGGAGCCTTTCTGCGCCTGCCCAAGCGCCGCGATGCCTTGGCCTTGGCGGAAGAGGTAGGCCAGCGCCTTGGCCTTGGCCCGCAATTGGACAAACCCGCGGCGGCGCTCACGGTGGCTGGGCGTAAGCGCCTGGAAGTGGCGCGCGCACTCGCCACACGCCCGCGCATTCTGTTGTTGGATGAGGTATTGGCGGGGCTCAATCCATCGGAGCTGCGTGATTTTCTGCCGGTGCTGCAGGATATTCGCGCGGGTGGCGTCACCATCCTGATGATCGAACATGTGATGCAGGCGGTGATGAGCCTGTGCGAATATGTGCATGTGATTTCCGGGGGGCGTATCATTGCCTCGGGCGAAGCGGCTGAGGTGGTGGGCAATCCCGCCGTCATTGAGGCCTATTTGGGCCATGGCGCGGCGCAAAGGTTGGCCGGCCATGCTTGAAATCAAGGCGCTTGAAGCAGGCTATGGCGAAACGCTGATCCTGCGCGGCATTGATCTGAATGTGCCGGAAGGCGCCTTGGTTGCGGTGCTCGGCGCCAATGGCGCGGGCAAGACAACGCTGAATATGACCATCAGCGGTGTGGTGCGCCCGCGTGGTGGGGAAATCCGTTTCGCGGGGCAGAGCCTTGCCACGCTATCCCCGCCGGAGATTGTTTCGCTTGGCCTGATCCATGTGCCGGAAGGGCGCAAGATCTTCCCGAATTTGAATGTGCGCGAAGTGCTGGAACTTGGTTCCTATCGCCGTGCGCGGGCCAATCGCGCACGCAATCTGGAACGTGTCTTTGGCATTTTCCCGCGCCTGAAGGAGCGGACCCGCCAGGCCGCCGGCACGCTTTCAGGGGGCGAACAGCAAATGCTCGCCATCGGGCGCGGGCTGATGGCGGAACCGAAGCTGCTGATCCTGGATGAACCTTCACTCGGGCTTTCGCCCTTGCTGGTCGAGGAAATGTTCACGCTGATCCGGCGCCTGCATGCGGATGGGCTGACCATCATGCTGGTGGAACAGAATGTGGCGCAAAGCCTGGAAGTGGCGGATCAGGCGCATGTCTTGGAAAATGGCGTGATCAGCCTGAGTGGTGCCGCGCGCGATATTGCCGCCGATCCGGAATTGCGCCGTAGCTATCTTGGATTGTGAAATGACCGAAGCTGTAACGACGCGCCTTGATGCCGTGACCCTGGCCGTGCTGAAGGGCCGGCTTGAACAAATCGCCGATGAGATGGATGCGACACTTTATCGCAGCGCCTTCAACCCGATCATCGCCGAAGCGCGCGATGCCTGCCATGGCGTTTATGATGCCATCACCGGTGATACGCTCGTGCAGGGCACCAAGGGCTTGCCGATTTTTGTCGGTGCCATGTCCTTTGCCGTGCGTTCTGTTATTCGCAAGGTGGCGGCGGAAGGCGGGCTGGAGCCCGGCGATACCTTCCTATTCAATGATCCCTATGATGGCGGGACCCATTTGAATGACTTCCGCCTGGTGCGGCCGATTTTCCGCGCGGGTAAGCTATTCTGCTGGGTGGCGAGTGTTGGCCATTGGCTCGACATCGGCGGCAATGTGCCTGGTAATTACAATCCGCGTGCTACGGAAAGCCATCAGGAAGGCGTGCGTTTCCCACCGGTGAAGCTGATCCGCGCCGGGCAGATGCAACAGGATATTCTGGATATTCTGGCCGCTAATTCACGCGTTCCGCAATCCAATTGGGGTGATTTGAATGGGCAGTTGAATGCGCTCGATCTTGGCGAAAAGCGGCTGCTTGAATTGCTGGATGATTATGGCGATGCGCGCATTGCCGCCGCCTTCGCGCAATTGGCGGACCGTGCCGAAGCGCTGATGCGTGCGGAAATCGCAGCCCTGCCCGATGGGCGCTACAATTTCGATGATTTTTTGGACAATGACGGCGTGAAGGATGAGGCGCTGCGGATTGCGCTTGATTTGACCATTACGGGTGATCGGCTGATTTTGGATGTGTCGCGATCCTCACCGCCTTGTGCCGGTCCGCTCAATATCTCCGTCGCGACAACGGTGGCTGCCTGTTATGTCGCGTTGAAGCACGCTTTCCCCGATGTGCCCGCCAATGCCGGCGTGTTGCGCCCGGTGGAGGTGATTGCACCGCCAAGTACGTTGCTGGGTGCCGAGGCTCCACGCCCGGTTGCAGGCTATACGGAAACCATCCTTCGCCTGATTGGTGTGATCTTCGGTGCGCTGGGTAAGGCGCGCCCCGCTACGGCTACGGCGGCACCTTTCGGCACCATCAATGCGCTGGCGCTGTCCGGTCAGCGAGAGAATGGCACTCGCTGGGTGATGTTTTCCTTCTTCGGCGGCGGGCTTGGCGGCAACCCCGCAACCGATGGTTTGCATCACGCGAATAACCCGATCTCAACGGCGACAATCCCGCCGGTGGAAATTTTGGAAGCCGCCTATCCCGTGATGTTCACGCAATGGGCGCTTCGCCCCGATAGTGGTGGCGCGGGCGAGCATCGCGGCGGTGTTGGCGCGATTTATGAGATTGAGGCGTTGGCGCCTGGCCGCACGGAAGTCGCCTTGCTGGGTGAACGTGGGCGTTTCGCGCCTTTTGGTGTGGCGGGCGGCGCTGATGGCGCGCTTAATCGCTTCACCTGGGGAAGCGCGGGTGAAACACCGCCGATGGCAAGCAAGATTGTTGGCGTTTCCATCGGCCAGGGTGAACGCGTGCGGCTGGAAAGCCCAGGCGGTGGCGGTTGGGGCGATCCGGCAGCGCGGCCCATGGAGGCCATCGCGCGTGATATCCGCCTGGGCTATGTCAGCGCCGAAGCCGCGTTCCGCGATTACGGAAAGCGCGCATCATGAGCGGCGCAATTGTCGGCGTTGATGTCGGTGGCACCTTCACCGATCTGTTTCTGTTTGATCCCGCGACAGGCCGTTTTCAGACCGCGAAAGTGCCAAGCCAGCGCGGTGATGAGGCTTCGGGTTTTCTCGCGGGCCTTCGCGCGCTTGGCGGTGCTGCCGGCATGGCGGCGGTGGTGCATGGCACGACGGTTGGCACCAATGCACTACTGGAACGAAAAGGTGCGAAGCTTGGCGTGATCACCACGGCCGGTTTTCGCGATGTCTTGGAAATGCGCCGCAGAGATCGTCGCCACACCTGGGGGCTTTGGGGGGATTTCCAACCGATCGCTGAGCGCGATGTGCGGCTTGAAGTCCCGGAACGCTGCCTGGCTGATAGTAGCATCCACACGCCAGTGGATATCGCTGCGGTGGAAGCAGCCGCGCGGCAATTACTGGCCGCTGGCGCCGAAGCTTGCGCGATTATTTTCATCAACGCCTATGCCAATCCTGGCAATGAACAAGCGGCGGCGGAAGCGTTGCGGCGCATTTGGCCCAATCCGCATGTTTCGGTCTCCTCTGAGATTCTGCCGGAAATCCGCGAGTTTGAACGCGCTTCGACCACGGCACTCAATGCCTATTTGCAGCCACTTGTGGCGGGTTATCTTGGTAAGCTTGAGGGTGCGCTGGCTGAAGAAGGTTTCGGTGGGCGGTTTCACATCGTGCAATCCAATGGCGGGATCATGTCCACCGCGACCGCGCGGCGCTTCCCGGCACGCACGGCGCTGTCTGGCCCGGCAGCGGGGGTGATTGCGGCGGGTGCCATCGCCAAGGCAGCTGGCTTCAGCCATGTGATCACTTGCGATCTGGGTGGCACTTCCTTTGATGTATCGCTGATTGCTGATGGGCAGATGGCCCTGGCCGCGCAGGCGACGATTGATTTCGGCCTGGTCATCCGCTCCCCGATGATTGAAATCACGACCATTGGCGCGGGTGGCGGTTCCATCGCGGCAGTGGATCGCGGTGGCTTGCTGCAAGTGGGGCCGGAAAGCGCGGGCAGTCGCCCCGGCCCGGTCTGTTATGGCCAGGGCAATGATCGCCCGACGCTGACGGATGCGAATTTGGTACTGGGCCGCATCAATGCCGCGCGGCCGATTGGCGGTGCGCTTGCCAGCCTTGATGTGGATGCCGCAAGGGCCGCGGTTGCACAGCATGTTGGCGCGCCATTGGGGTTGGATGCCATGGCGGCAGCGGAAGCCATTCTGCGTGTGGCGAATGCGAAAATGGCCGGCGCCATCAGGCTTGTTTCCATCGAACGCGGGCTTGATCCTGCGCGGTTTGTCGCACTTCCCTTCGGTGGGGGTGGCGCCTTGCATGTTGGTGCCTTGCTTACCGAGGTCGGCTTGAAGGCCGCTTTGGTGCCGCGCTTTCCGGGCGTCACTTCCGCGCTTGGCTGCATCATCGCCGATGTGCGGCATGATCAGGTGCGCACGCTCAATCTGGATTTGGATAGCCTCGACCCCGCCGCGCTGGATGCGCATCTGGTGCGCGAAGCAAGTGCCGCAGTTGCAGTGGTGCGTGATGCCGGCCTGCCGGTGGAGGCGATTGAAACCATCTTCACGCTGGATATGCATTACGCCGGGCAGACGCATACCGTTGCCGTACCCTTGCCCGTGACCGTGGCAGGCAATAGCACCGGCGTGACGCAGGGGATTGTGCGCCAGGCCTTTGAAGCCGCCTATCAACGCGCCTTCAGCCGCTTGCTGCCGGGATTGCCGGTCAGGATCGTGTCGCTCCGTAGCGCCGCGATTGGCCGGCGCCCGGCATTTGATCTGGCGGCACTCGCCCCTGGGCCTGACGCAAGCCTTGAAACAGCAGCGCGTGGCGCGCGGCAGGTGTGGTTTGATAGCGCCTGGCATGAGGCACGCATTTATGCGCGGCTCGATTTGCCGGTGGGCGCTGAAATCCCCGGCCCCGCCATTCTGGAACAACCCGATGCAACCGTGGTGGTGGATCCTGGCCTGGTGGCGCGGGTGGATCGCTTTGGCAATCTGATTATCGAAAGGGCGTGATCATGGCAGGCGCCATTCCCATCAGCGAAACCGCTTTGCTGCTCTGCGATTTGCAGAATGATTTTATTCATCCCGAGGGCGCTTATGCGCGTGGCGGGCAAGGTGATGAGACCATCGCAGCACTGCCCGCACGGCTTGCGCCGCTGTGTCAGACCATGCGCGCAAAAGATGGCTGGATCGCCTCCACCCATTTCACCCTGGTGCCGGGCAAGGGCGGTGAGCCCTTTATCGCTGAACATCTCAAGCAAATGCGGCCCTTTTTGCGCAAGGGGGATTTTGCGCCAGCATCCTGGGGCCAGGCTTTGGTGGATGAATTGGCGCCATCCGATCTGATGGTCGAGAAAATCGGCTATGACGCTTTCTGGAATTCACGCCTGGAATGGGCCTTGCGCAAGGCCGGTATTCGCAAGCTATTGGTGGCGGGCATTGTCACCAATGGAGGCGTTGCTTCCACTGTGCGTGGCGCGCATGTGCGCGAATTCGACGTGACGGTGTTGGAAGATGGCTGCGCGGCGTTTTCCGCTGCGGTGCATCAGGCGGCTATTGAAGGGCTGCGCCCAGTGGCGCGCATCATCTCTATCGAACAGGCTTTGCAGGAAATAACGGGGAAGTAGGTCATGGATAAGTTCGGCATTGGTCAACCGGTACGGCGTAAGGAAGATGTGCGGTTGCTAACAGGGCGCGGCACCTATACGGATGACATGAACCGCCCCGGCCAGGCGCATGCGGTGGTGCTGCGTTCACCCCATGCCCATGCGCGCATCCTTTCCATGGATGTCAGCGAAGCGCGCGTTGCCCCTGGCGTGGTGGCGGTACTGACTGGCCATGACGCGATTGCCGATGGTATTGGCGCGCTGCCGGTGCAGGTAGAAGTGCCCGGCAAGGACAAGCCGCTTTTCGCCCCCACGCGCCATATCCTGCAAACCGAACGCGTGCGCTATGTGGGCGACCCGGTGGCGCTGGTAGTCGCCGAAACCCGTGATCAGGCAATGGATGCCGCTGAGCTGATCCAGATTGATTATGAAACCCTGCCGAGCATCACGGAAACCGGCAAGGCGCTTGAGGCTGACGCGCCGGTGATTTGGGAAGACCAGGGCAGCAATCTGTGCGTTCATTGGGATAGCGGCCGCGCCGCGGAAGCGGATGAGGCTTTTACTAAGGCCGCGCGCATCGTCTCAGTTGATCTGGTGCAGAACCGCATTGTCGGCAATCCGATGGAACCGCGTGTTGCCCTCGGTGATTGGGATGGGGAACGTTGGACTCTGGTCTCGCCATCCCAGGGCGCGGTCAAGGTACGCGATAATCTCGCGAAGCTGGTCTTCAATGTGCCGCTCGAGAAAATTCGTGTCATTTCGCCCGATGTGGGTGGTGGCTTTGGCTTGCGCGGCAAGCTGTTTCCGGAAAGCGCCATGGTGCTGTGGGCGGCGCGGAAGCTAGGCCGGCCGGTGAAATGGCGCGCGGGCCGGACGGAGACCTTTCTGTCAGACCCGCATGGGCGTGACCATGTGACGCATGCCGAAATGGCCTTTGATGCAAACGCCAAGGCGATTGGCGTGCGTATCCGCACACTCGCCGCCATGGGTGCCTATTTGCTCGATTTCGGCCCCCGCGTGCCAACCATGGCGGGTGGGCGCATCAATGGCACGGTCTATGACCTTCAGGCGCTGAATGTGCAGGTGCGCTGCGTCTTTACCAATACGGTGCCGACCGATGCCTATCGCGGCGCCGGCCGGCCTGAAACTGCCTATGTGCTGGAAAGATTATTTGATCAGGGCGCTGCGGCTTTCGGCATTGGGCGGGAAGAAATTCGCCGCCGCAATTACATCCGCCCGGATCAAATCCCCTATCGCAATGTCGCCGGCAATGTGATCGATTCCGGGCGTTTCGCGGAAACCCAGGATATGGCGCTGAATTTGGCCGATTGGCAGGGTTTTGCCGCGCGCCGTGCGGTAGCCGCCAAGCACGGCAAGCTGCGCGGCATCGGGCTTGGCTATTTCATTGAAGCCTCAGGCGGACAGCCTTTTGAATGGGCGCGTGTGGCGCTCACGCCTGAAGGCCGCGCCAAGCTCACCGTTGGTACTTTCAGCCATGGCCAGGGGCATGAAACGGCCTTTGCGCAAATCCTCTCGGAAAAACTCGGCCTGCCCTTTGATGCCATTGATCTGATCCAGGGAGATTCGGATGTGGTGCTGAAGGGTGGTGGTACGGGCGGGTCGAGATCTTCGCAAATGGGCGGGGTTGCCACCAGCCGCGCAGCCGCGCTGGTCATTGAAAAGGCCAAGCGCATCGCCGCGCATCTGCTGGAAGCCGGTGTGGCGGATATTGAATTCCTCAATGGCCGCTTCAGCGTTGCGGGGACGGATATCGCCGCAAGCTGGCCCGCGGTGATCGCCGCCGCGCATGACCCTGCGCGCCTGCCGCCGGGTGAAACGCCGGGCCTTGACGAACAACTGACCTATACGCGCGATACGGAATGCAACTTCCCCAATGGCTGCCATGTTGCGGAGGTGGAGATTGACCCCACCACTGGCGAAGTCACCATCGCCAATTACGCAGCGGTGGATGATGTTGGCGTGCCGATCAATCCCATGCTGGTGCATGGCCAATGCCATGGCGGCATCATGGCCGGCATTGGTCAGGCCATGCTGGAACATGCGCAATATGATCCGGAAAGCGGCCAATTCCTCACCGCAACTTTCCAGGATTACTGCATGCCGCGCGCGGGCGATGCGCCTTCCTTCAACCTCGATCTGAATGTGGTGCCTTGCCCGTCCAATGATCTCGGCGTGAAGGGCGCTGGTGAGGGCGGCGCTTGTGGTGCGCCGCCGGCGATTATCTCAGCGGTTTGTGATGCGCTGGGGGTTGCGCATATTGATATGCCGATCACGCCGGAAGCGGTCTGGCGTGCCTTGCGGGCGCAGCGGGCAGCCTGATTGAGTGTGCTGCCCATTCACCTTAGTTCATGGGCAGCCCACTAAAAACTTGTTTGATCGCATTTTCCGGGCAGCCAAGTGAGTCCACTTGGCTTGAAAATGCTTAGCCAACAGGCCGCACGCCCCAGGGATAGGGCATGCTGCCCTGCGCAAGCCCGGTGATGCTGCGCCGCCAGGCGCTGCGGATGCGGAATTGGCCAAGCGGGATGGTGGCAACATCATCCTGCGCCAGCTTGTTGATCTCATCCGCCAGCGCCTTTTGCCGCGCGGCATCCGGCGCATCAAACCAGGCCTGGATGCGTTCCTGCATCGCTGGGCTGTCATACCAGCCGAACCAGCCGGTCGCGCCCGGCCCCTTCACCAATGAACTCACCGCCGGGTTCAAATAGGCCAGTGACGATCCATAGGTGTGGAAAATGCTCCAGCCGCCGCGATCGGTGGGTTCGGTGCGCACGCGCCGCTGCACCACCGTGCCCCAATCGGTTTCCGCCAATTCCACATTCATGCCAATGCGGCGCAGCCGATCCGCCGTGACTTGCCCATGCGGGCCGATCAGCGGGAAATCGGTCGGGTTGATGATGACCACCTTCTCCCCGTTGTAGCCGCTCGCTTGCAGCGCCGCGCGGGCGCGATCCAGGCTGCGCGGCGGGGCGTTAAGCTCCGAGAGGTTCTCAACGCCATAAGGCGTGCCGCACGGAAACAGGCTGCGGCATTCCTGCCAGATGCTGCGATCATCACCGAGCGTGGAACGCATGTAATCCGCCTGATCCACGGCCAGCGCCACCGCCTGTCGCACGCGCAGATTATTGAAGGGCGCTTGCAAATGGTTAAGGCGCATGATGCTCATCAAGCCCGTGGGGTTCAGGATGCCCACTTCGATATTGCGGTTGCGCTGCAATGTCGGCACAAGATCGGCCAAGGGCTGTTCCAGCCAATCAATCTCACCTGATTGCAGCGCGGCCGCCGCGGTCGCGGGGTCGGGCAGGATATGCCATTCAATGCGCGGGAAATGCGCAACCTTGCCACCGGACGCCCAATCGGATGGTTCATCACGCGGGCGATAGCGGTCATTCCGCATATAAACCACGCGACTGCCAGAGACGAATTCATCGCGCATGAAGCGATAAGGGCCGCTGCCGATAACTTCGCTGATTTGCGTGCCGGCATCGGTCCGCGCCAGACGCTCCGGCAGGATGAAGGGCACATTGGCGTCCGGTTTTGCCAGCGCATCCAACAAAAGCGGGAACGGGCGCTTCAGGCGAATCTCCAGCGTGCGATCATCCGCGGCGCGCCATTCATCCACCTGCGCGGCCAGGATTTGCCCGAAAGGATCACGCCGCGACCAACGCGCGAGAGATGCGGCGCAATCGGCTGCGCGCACAGGCTCCCCATCATGGAAGAACAGCCCTTCACGCAGGCGGATGCGCCACACCCGGCCATCGGCGGAAACCTCATGCCCTGCGGCCATCTGCGGGCGGGCGCGCTGCTGGCCATCCACGGCGTAAAGCGTGTCATAGACATGATAGCCGTGCATTTGCGTGACAATGGCGCTGGTCCAAATCGGATCAAGCGCGGTCAGATTGGCCTGCGGCACGAAGCGCAGCGTGGCGCTGCGCGTGGGTTGCGCCAACACCGGCGCGGCAAAGCCCGAGGCCCCGGCAAGCGCCGCGGCCCCTTGCAGCAAATGACGACGTTTCATGGGCGTTTCCTTTGTTATGGTTTACGCTTCGGCGATCGCCGCACTCCAGGGACTCATCACATCGGTGATGCCAGTGCGCAGCCCATCCGCGCCGATGCGGATCAGATTGGGGCAGGCGAAATTCACCGGCAGCACGGCGTGTTCCACCTCCGTCACCGTATCTTCCGCGGCCAGCGCCGCAAGCGTTTCCGCGCCCAGCCTGATATCGGCGGTGACGCCTTCGGGTGCCGAGACATCAAGGCGCGGATGATGCGCCGCCTGTTCCGGTTCCATGCCGAAATCGGACACGAAGGACAGCATCTGGAAGACGGAAGCCATGATGCGCCGCCCGCCGGAAGCACCCGTGGCAAGCACGGGCTTGTCACCCTCGGCGGCAATGACGGGGCACATATTGGTCAGCGGCCTTTTGCCCGGTGCCAGCGCATTGGCGACTTCGGGGCGCGGGTCGAACCACATGACGCCATTGTTCATCAGCACGCCCGATTTCGGCAGCACCACGCGGCTGCCCATGCTGGATAGCAGCGTGGTGGTCATGGCGACCATCATGCCGTTCTTATCCGCCACCGTGAGATGAGTGGTGCAGGATTCGGCTGCTTTCGGTTCCGCATCCCCCAACCCCGCCAAGCGCTCGGCATAGGCTGCGCGCATCACACGGGCCAATTGCGCATACCAGGCGGCAGAGGGCGCCTTGCCCGAGAAATCCGCCCCCCTCATGCCTTCCAGTACGCGCATCAGCGTCGGTGCCGCCGTCAGCCCATTGGCCAGGAACAACCGCTTGCCGCGCCAGGCGGCTTCAAGCGCCGGCAGCACGCGCGCCTTGCAATGCGCCAGATCCTCGGCGCTGACAAAGGCGCCCATGTCCTTGCAATCGGCGGCAATGGCAGCGGCAATATCGCCGGTGTAGAAATCAGCGAGGCCGGCATGGGCCAAGCGCTCCAGCGTGGCGGCCAGATTGCCCTGCTGGAAGAAGCCCGGTGAGCCCTGATACGGCGCCACAGGCGGCAGCCCGCCCGGCAGATAAATGCGCGCGGATTCCGGGTATAGCTTCAGCACGGACGCCGAATTGGCCACTTTCAGCGTGGTGAACCAATCCTGCGCCAGGCCGCGCTTGGCCAGCGCCACTGCCGGCGCCAGCACGTCCTTGATGGGCATGCGGCCATGGCGCGCATGCAATTCCATATAGCCCGCAACCGCTGAGGGGATGGCGAAGGAAAGCGGGCCATGCACATTGCGGTCTTCCAATACCTCCGGCCAGGTAAACAAATCCGCCTTCATCTTGCCGGTCATGGGGAAGGCGGAAGGCTTCAAGCCGCGCGGGGAAACCGGGCCGAAATCAAAGGTCTCGGCCGCACTGCCAGGGGACATGACTTGCGCGAAGCCAATGCCACCCAGGCCGCTATTCCAGGGTTCCAGCGTCGCCAACGCAAAGGCTGTCGCCACCGCCGCATCCGCTGCCGTGCCGCCGGCTTCCAGAATGGCGACTCCCGCTTCCGCGGCGCCGCGCGCCTGGGATGCCACCATGCCCTTGCGGCCAGAGGCTGCGGGCTTCGTGACGTGCCAATGCTGAGAGGTGTGACGCGGCGGGGTCCAGGCCATGATCGGGTTTCCTCGAGTTTTTGCGCCCCTAGCCTTGCGCCGGCAGGGCGTTCCGGCAAGCCCCTGCCGGTTTGCCCCGGCGCCCCTTTCCTTTTATGGGAGCCAACCTTGATCCAGGGGCGGGCTGTGGTGTCCGCCCCCATCCGCGGGGAGCGTTGGAATGTCTGCATCAAAGGGGCTTTTTGTTGCCCCCATTCTGAAGAATTTCATTGAAACCGAAGCCCTGCCCGGCACGGGCGTGGAGCCCGCGCGCTTTTGGGACGCGATGGAACGCACCCTGCGGGAGATGGCGCCGAGCAATGCCGCGCTGCTCGCCAAGCGCGATGCGCTGCAAGCGAAGATTGATGCCTGGCACCGCGCCAACCCCGCCAAGCCGATTGACCAGGCGGCCTATACCGCCTTCCTCAAGGAAATCGGCTATCTGCTGCCGGAACCTGCGCAGGTGACGGTCGGCACCACGGATGTGGATGCGGAGATCGCCTCCATGGCCGGGCCGCAGCTTGTCGTGCCGGTTTCAAATGCGCGCTATGCGCTGAATGCCGCCAATGCGCGTTGGGGCAGCCTGTATGATGCGCTTTATGGCACGGATGCGATTCCGGGCAGCCCATCTGGCAAGGGCTATGACCCGGAACGTGGTGCCAAGGTGATTGCCTATGCGCGCGGTGTGTTGGATAGCGCCGTGCCGCTCGCCAAGGGGTCCCATAGCGATGCCACGGGCTACCGGATTGAAGGCGGTGCCTTGGAAGTGACGTTGAAGGATGGCAGCAAAACGGGCCTCGCGCGGCCTGGCCAATGCGTGGGCTATCTGGGCGAAGTGCATGCAGTGTCTTCGCTGCTTTTCGTCAATAACGGCCTGCACATCGAAGTGCGCCTTGATCGCGCGCATCCCATCGGCAAGACCGATGCGGCGGGCATTGCCGATGTGGTGCTGGAAAGCGCGCTGACCACCATTCAGGATTGCGAGGATTCCGTCGCTGCCGTGGATGCGGAAGACAAGGTCGCGGTCTATCGCAATTGGCTTGGCCTGATGCGCGGCGATCTGGAAGCGAGTTTTGAGAAGGGCGGCAAGACCATGATCCGCCGCCTCAATCCGGACCGCGTGTTTCAGCGCCCGGCGGGTGGCGCCATTACACTGCATGGCCGTTCGGTCATGCTGGTGCGCAATGTCGGCCACCATATGATGATTGATGCGGTGAAGCTGGATGGGGCGGAAGTGCCGGAAACCATTCTGGATGCCTTCTGCACATCGGTAATTGCCATGCATGATATTCGCGGCAAGCGGCTGAATTCGCGCGCCGGTAGCGTTTATATCGTGAAGCCGAAAATGCATGGTCCGGAAGAAGTGGCCTGGGCGGATACGCTTTTCGCCCGCGTGGAAGATGCGCTGGGCTTGAAGCGCGCCACACTCAAGATGGGCATCATGGATGAGGAACGCCGCACCACAGTGAACCTGAAAGCTTGTATCGCAGCGGCCAAGGATCGCGTGGTGTTCATCAATACGGGCTTCCTGGATCGCACCGGCGATGAAATCCACACGGCTATGGAAGCGGGTGCTGTCATTCGCAAGAATGACATGAAGGGTGCCGCCTGGATCAAGGCCTATGAGGATTGGAATGTGGACACGGGCCTTGCCTGCGGGCTGCGCGGGCGCGCGCAGATCGGCAAGGGCATGTGGGCCATGCCGGACGCCATGGCGGCGATGCTGGATCAGAAAATTGGCCACCCCAAGGCGGGCGCTTCCACCGCCTGGGTGCCATCACCCACAGCCGCCACCTTGCATGCGCTGCATTATCATCAGGTGAGTGTTGCCGATCGACAGGATGAAATCACCAAGGGCGGCCGCCGTGCCAAGCTGGATGATATCCTGACCGTGCCGCTGGCGCGTGATACGAACTGGTCCCCCGCCGATGTGCAGGCGGAATTGGACAATAACGCGCAAGGTATTCTCGGCTATGTGGTGCGCTGGGTGGATCAGGGGGTTGGTTGTTCCAAGGTGCCGGACATCAATGATGTCGGCCTCATGGAAGACCGCGCGACTTTGCGCATCAGCAGTCAGCATATCGCCAATTGGCTCCGCCATGGCGTGGTGAGCGAAGCGCAAGTCATGGAAACCATGAAGCGCATGGCGGCGGTGGTGGATCGGCAGAATGCCGGCGATGCGGCCTATCGCCCCATGGCGCCGGGCTTCGATGGGCCGGCCTTCAAGGGCGCTTGCGATCTGGTGTTGAAGGGCCGCGAACAGCCCAATGGCTATACGGAATTTGTGCTGACGGCGCGGCGGCGGGAAGCCAAGGCGGCGGGGTAATTTCTGCGCGCCGCTTGTCTTTCCGGGCAAGCGGCGCAAGCATGATGCGAAGCGGGCGCGGTTCTGCGCCTGGGCAGGAGGAACGCATCATGGATTTTTCAGGCAAGGTCGGCATTGTGACAGGCGGCGCCAATGGCATTGGCGCGGCAATGGCGCGTGGTTTTGTGGCGCGCGGCGGCAAGATCGTGATTGTGGATCGTGACACTGCCGCCGGTGAGGCTTTGGCGGCATCCCTTGGCGCAGCCGCGCTGTTTCGCGCCGCTGATGTTACCAAAGCTGCCGATGTCGCAGCCTATGTGAAGGCCGCGCAGGACCGCTTCGGCGCGATTGATTGCTTCCACAATAATGCCGGCATTGAAGGCCGTGTCGCGCGCCTCGCGGAATATGAGGAAGCGGTGTTTGATCAGATCATGGCTGTCAATGTGAAAGGCGTGTTTTTGGGCCTGCGCCATGTATTGCCGGTGATGATTGCCGCCGGGCGCGGTGCGGTGGTGAATACAGCCTCCATCGCGGGGCTGGTCGGCTCACCCGGCATGGCCGCCTATTCCGCTTCCAAGCATGCGGTGAATGGGCTGACGAAGAGTGTCGCGGGAGAAGTCGGGCCGCATGGCATTCGCGTCAATGCCGTCTGCCCCGGCCCGATCGCAACACGGATGATCGAAGAAGTCTCCCGTCAGGTTTCGCCCAATAATCCGAAGAGTGTCGAGGAACGCTATGCGGCGGGCATACCGCTGCGCCGCTACGGGACAGCGGAGGAAGTTGCCAATCTGGTGCTGTTTCTGCTGTCGGACCTCGCCAGCAATATGACAGGCGGTGAATATACCGTGGATGGTGGGCGTACGGCTTCGCCCGCGGGGGTTTCGGGCAGCACCACGCAATAGGGGGGCGCGGGATCTGCCGCGCCTTTACCCAAGCCGCTTGAGCGCAAAATCATAGGTAAGCTTGCGCCAGATTGATGGCATCTCCTTGCCGTCGGGGCCCTTTCCCGGCGGGTGTTGCGTGAATTCGGCGATCAATTCCTGCTTGACGCCAAAGACGGCATCACTATCCAAATAGGGGTCGCCCGCGACAAAAACATGCGTCACCAGGGTTTCATGCCCCGGTGCCGCAATCATGAAATGCACATGCGCCGGGCGCATCGGGTGGCGGCCTGTCGCACGCAGCAGCTCCCCAACCGGGCCATCATCCGGCACGGGATAGGAAGTGGGCGTCAGCGTCCAGAAATGAAAGCGCCCTTCGCTATCGGTGCGAAAGCGCGCGCGCAGATTGGCATCTGGCTGATCGGTGCGCTGCACATCGTAATAGCCATCCTCATCCGAATGCCAGATATCCACGATGGCGCCGGCAATGGGGCTGCCGCCAGCGGTTGAAACGCAGCCAGACACATGCAGCGCTTCGCCCTTCATGGCGCGCGCAACCTCTGCGCCCAGCGGCAATTCCGGCGCGCTTTCAACATAGAACGGGCCGAGCACAGTGGTGGGCGTGGCGCCTTCCGGCATCCGGTGATTGATCGCATCAACCAGCATGGAAACGCCAAGCGTATCCGACAGCAGGATGAATTCCTGGCGCTTGCCATCACACATATGCCCGATGCGTGTCAGGAAATTGATCGCGGTTTGCCATTCTTCAAAGCTTGGCTCCACATCGCGGACAAAGGCATGAAGATGCTTCACTAGGCTTTGCGCGACCTGCCGCAGCCGCGGATCCTCAGCGCCAGCGAGCCGTTGCAATACGGCATCGGTGATGGAGTTTTCATCAAAATCACGCATCGGAGATTTCCCTGTCATTCCCTGTTTGATCGGGTGGGCCGCAACAAATGGACTAATCAAGCCCCATCAGGCCGCGCGCGAAATCCCGCGCCGCGAAGGGGCGCAAATCCTCGGCCTTTTCACCAACGCCCACCACATGCACGGGCAAGCCGAATTCCTGCGCCAAGGCCACCACCACGCCCCCCTTGGCCGAACCATCCAGCTTGGTCACGGCAAGCCCGGTGACATCCACCATTTCCTTGAACACCTTCACCTGCTGCACGGCGTTCTGCCCGGTGGTGGCATCCAGCACCAGCAGCACGGAATGGGGCGCTGCCTCATCCACGCGCCTGATCACGCGGATGATCTTGCGGAGTTCTTCCATCAGCGCGGATTTATTGTGCAGCCGCCCGGCGGTATCCACCAGCAGCAGATCAAGCCCATCAGCCCGCGCTGCCGTCAGCGCATCAAAGGCAAGCCCCGCAGCATCGGCGCCTGGCTTGGATGGTGCGAAAAACCGCGCGGAGGTCCGCCCAGCCCAGACCTGCAATTGCTCTACCGCAGCGGCGCGGAAGGTATCGCCGGCGACAAAGCCAATTTTCAGCCCCTGTTCAGCGTAATGGCGGCCAAGCTTCGCAATGGTCGTGGTCTTGCCGGTACCATTCACGCCCACCACCAGCACCACATGCGGCGCACGGGCGGGGATCACTTCAAGCGGTTGCGCCACCGGTTCCAGAATGGCGGCGATTTCATCCGCCAGCGCGGCCTTCACTTCCTCATCGGTCACTTCCTTGCCGAAGCGCGTGCGGCGAAAGCCTTCCACAATCCGGCGCGACGCCGCGACACCCAGATCAGCGGTGATCAGGGTTTCCTCCAACTCCTCCAACGCCTCATCATCCAGCCGCCTTTTGTGCAACAGAGAGACGACGCTATCCGTAAGCTTGGCGGTGGAACGCGATAGCCCTGCCTTCAGCCGCGCGAACCAGCCGGTTTTGGCAGGCGCTTCTGCCTCAGGCGGCAGGGTTTCGGCAGGTGGCGCTAGGGCTTCAGGCAGTGGCGCGTCCTGCATCGGCGCTGGCGCATCCGCCTGTGGCTGTTCAGGCGCTGGCTGCGGCGCGCTACCGCCACGCAAACGGCCAAAGAAATCGCGCAGCGCCATTAGGCTGCCTCCGCCAAAAGCCCATCGGCATCAGCACCGATCACACGCAGCCGGCGGATTTCCCCCGGGCGGCCCGCAGCGCCCAGCAAGCGGAGCGGTGCGAAATATGCCGTATGGCCGCGATCGGGATGTTCCAACAAAACCTGTTCCTCCTGCCCCAAGCGCGCCGCGTAGTAACGCGCCGCCGCCGCCGCCCCGGCTTCGCGCAGCCGCGCCGCGCGGGCCCGACGCTCTGGCAACGGGCTTTGCGGCATGCGCGCCGCCGGCGTGCCTGGACGTTCCGAATAGGGGAAAACATGCAGGAAAGAGAGGTCGCACTCCGTCACAAGATCAAGACTTTCCTGGAATTGCGCTTCGGTCTCCGTCGGGAAACCTGCGATCAAATCAGCGCCAAAGACGATATCGGGCCGCAGCCGCCGCGCCTTCGCCGCCAGCGCAATCGCATCCGCGCGCAAATGCCGCCGCTTCATGCGCTTCAGGATCAAATCAGACCCGTGCTGCAGCGAAAGGTGCAAATGCGGCATCAGGCGGGGTTCTTCGGCAATCAGGCGCCAGAGGTCTTCATCAACCTCCACCGGATCAAGCGAGGAAAGCCGCAGCCGCGGCAATTCCGGCACCAGCGCCAGCACGCGGCGGATCATTTGCCCAAGGGTCGGGCTGCCGGGCAAATCTGGCCCGTAGGAGGTCACATCAACCCCGGTCAGCACCGCTTCGCGATATCCTGCCGCCACCAGGGCGCGCAGCTGCTCCACAATCACGCCAATCGGCACGGACCGCGAAGGCCCGCGCCCAAAGGGAATGACACAAAAGGTGCAGCGATGATCGCAGCCCTGCTGCACCTGCACGAAAGCCCGCGCGCGGCCGGCGAATTCCGTCACCAGATGCGCTGCCGTTTCGCGCGCGGCCATGATGTCTGTCACCAGCGCAGGCGGCGCATCCAAGGCGGCCCAGGTTTCGGGCTTTAGCTTATCGGCATTGCCGATCACGCGTTCCACCCCTGGCAGGCCGGCCCATTTATCGGGCGCGATTTGCGCTGCGCAGCCGGTCACGATGATGCGCGCGCCGGGATTGTCGCGATGCGCCTTCCGGATCGCCTGCCGCGCCTGGCGTTCCGCCTCCGCCGTGACGGCGCAGGTATTGACGATAATGGCATTGCCCTGGCCGGCCTTGCTGGCCAGGTCGCGCATCGCCTCACTCTCATAGGTATTGAGCCGGCAGCCGAAACTCAGCAGCCGAGGGGCTTCCGAAGCACTCATGCGGTCAAAGCCTTGGGGTCAACCTGCCCGGTAAAGGCCGTGGCGACGGGGCCGGTCATCAGCACATGCCCATCCTGGCGCCATTCCATGAAAAGATCACCGCCGGGCATGGAAATCCGCGCCGAGCGCCCGGTCAGCCCACGCCGATGCGCATTGACCATGGCGGCACAGGCGCCGGACCCACAGGCAAGAGTCAGCCCCGCGCCGCGTTCCCAGACGACAAGGCGCAAATGATCCGGCGCCATCACCTGCACAAAGCCGATATTGGCGCGGTCAGGGAAGATCGGGTCATGTTCCAGGCGCGGGCCGATATCGCTGATCGGCAAGGCATCCAGATCAGGCACAAAAAACGTCGCATGGGGGTTGCCCATGGAACAGGCCGCCGGGTCCGCCACCGGGCCACAAGAAAGCGGCACATGCAGCGTATCCACCTCCTGCGCCAGCGGCACATCCCGCCAGCCGAGCCGCGACGGCCCCATATCAACCTGCCAGAGCCCATCGGGCCGGGCTTCACTCGGCAAATCGCCGGCAATGGTGCGCACCACCACCCGCGCCTTGCCGGTTTCAGCAGCGATCAGGGAAGCGATGCAGCGCGTGGCATTTCCGCAGGCGCCAGCTTCCGACCCATCCGGATTCTGAATGCGCATAAAGACATCAGCACCCGCTGGCGGTGGCTCCATGATGATCAGCTGGTCGCAGCCAATGCCGCGCCGACGATCCGCCAGCGCCACCATCTGGGCACGCGTCAGCCCCAGCGGTGCGGCGCGGCCATCCAGCACCACGAAATCATTGCCGAGCCCATGCATCTTGCGGAAGGAAAGCATGGGCGGGGATATAGGCCGCCGCGCGCCGAACCGGAACCCGCTTATGGGTCAGGTGAAAGATTTACCCGTTCAGCAGCCGGTCAATCTCATCCTGCGCCAGATCGGGGCCCGCCGCTTTCGGGTCTGCCACGGTTTGCACCACCCCCTTCAGCTCCACCTTGGGGCGGGCTGCATTCGGGCCGGGCTGGGCGTTTTCAGGCAGGATATCTTCCAGGATGGATTCCACCTGCTGCAAGTCACGGATGGCGCGGCGGATGCGCTGGCCGGTCAAATCCTGGAAGGAACAGGCCTCAAAGATCGCATTCACCCTTTCGGTGATGGCAGGCAGCGCATCCGGGCTGCCGGAGCCCTTTTCCAGCCATTCCTGAATGGCCTCAGCGGCTTCCAGGATGGTATTGGCGGCGGCTTCGGTCGCCTGCACCACGGCCTCAAGCTCCTGCCCGGAGGTCCGATTGCCCGGTTGCGGGGCGGAAATCATGCCGGCGATTCGTTCATGAACGGAGGAGATCTGGCTGGCCAGGTTTTCCTCGCTCATGCCCAGAAGCTGCACGCTGGCGGAGACCTCGGCGCTCACTTCCGCGATGCGGCGATCCATAAAGGCGCGCAAGTCGCCGAAAAGGGGCTCCATGGCGGCCCTGAGCACTTCCGGGTCCGGCAGCGTATCCGCGCGCGATTGCGACATGAGACTTCGTCCTGAATCCAATGGGCGGCCAAACCGCCAGGTGATCACGGGGACATTAAACACCCACAAAGGTGAAATCTCCGTTTCTGTGGCGCGGGTCTTGTGTGGAAAACTTCCGGGCGCTATAGCCCCGCCTCCCGCGCCGTGGCCCCATGGACATGCCCGGCCGGAACCCCCTTCCCGCCGCATGGTGCGGCCCCGGCAACGGGTGCAAGGCGGAAGGGCTGACCCCATAGGAGGGCCAAATGTCCAAGATGAAGACGAAATCAAGCGTGAAGAAGCGCTTCCGTCTAACCGCGACCGGCAAGGTCAAGGCAGGCGGTGGCTTCAAGCGCCACATGCTATCTTCCAAGGCTTCCAAGATGAAGCGCCAGAACCGCGGGACCTTCGTGCTGGACAAGCAGGATGGCGATACCGTGAAGCAATGGCTGCCCTATGGGCTGGACCGGTAAAGGGAGGATCGCAGAATGGCTCGTGTCAAACGCGGCGTTACCAAGCACGCCCGCCACAAGAAAATCCTCAAGCTTTCTGAAGGTTATGTCGGCCGGTCCGGCACCGCCTATCGCCCCGCCTTGGAGCGGGTGGAAAAGGCGCTGCAATATGCCTATCGCGACCGTCGCAACAAGAAGCGCGATTTCCGCGGCCTTTGGATCCAGCGCATCAATGCGGCCGTCCGTGAACATGGCCTGACCTATTCCCGCTTCATCGCCGGCATCAAGGCGGCGGGGATTGAGATGGACCGCAAGGTGATGGCGGCACTCGCTTTTGACGAACCGGCGGCCTTCGCGGCGCTGGTGGAAAAGGCGAAGGCGGCCGGCGCCGCCTGATTACCGCCGCCCCGGTGATCCGGGGCGGAGACCCAGCATCACGCAAGGGCCGCTTCCTGGTTGAACCGGGGATGCGGCCCTTTGTTCATGTGGACCTGCCATCATGACCGATGATCTTGCTGCCCTTAGGGCCGAAACCGAAGCCGCGATTGCCGCCGCTGCCGATCCGCGTGCGCTGGATGCGGTGCGTGTCGCCGTTTTGGGCAAATCCGGCAGCCTGACCGCACTGTTGAAGGGGCTTGGCACGGTTGCGCCCGAAGCGCGTAAGGAACGCGGTGCGGCGCTGAACCAGGTGAAGACCGCGATCGAGGCCGCTTTGGAAGCGCAACGCGCCGTGGTGGAAGCCCGCGCGCTGGATGCGCGCTTGGCTGCGGAACGCATGGACGTGTCCCTGCCGCCGCGCCCCTTCGCGCCGGGTACGGCGGCAGAAGGCGGCATTCACCCCATCGCACGCACCATGGAAGAACTGACCACACTTTTCGGCGCCATGGGCTTCAAGGTGGCGGAAGGCCCCGATATTGAAAGCGATTGGCATAATTTCGGCGCGCTCAATATCCCGGATCACCACCCGGCGCGGCAGGATCACGATACTTTCTATGTGCCCGCAGTTGATGGGCGTCGGCCGGTGCTGCGCACGCATACCTCACCGGTGCAAATCCGCACCATGCTGACCGAAGCGCCGCCCATTCGCGTGATCGTGCCTGGCCGCACCTATCGCGCCGATCATGACGCGACGCATTCGCCGATGTTCCATCAGGTGGAAGGTCTGGTGATTGATCGCAACATTCATCTTGGCCATTTGAAGGGCTGCCTGATTGATTTCCTGCGCGCCTTTTTCGGCATTGCCGATTTGCCGGTGCGTTTCCGCGCTTCCTATTTCCCCTTTACGGAACCTTCCATGGAAGTGGATATCGGCTGGAGCCGCAAAACCGGCGAATTGGGCAAGGGCGGTGATTGGCTGGAGATTTTGGGCTCTGGCATGGTGCACCCGAAGGTGCTGGCGAATTGCGGCATTGATCCGCGCGAATGGCAGGGCTTTGCCTTCGGCATGGGGATTGAACGCATTACCATGTTGAAGCACGGCATCCCTGATCTCCGCCCCTTCTATGAAGCCGATATCCGCTGGCTGAGGCATTACGGCGCCGATCCGCTTTCCCCGCCATCCCTGGTGGAAGGAGTGTAAGGCGATGAAATTCACCCTTTCCTGGCTGAAGGCGCATCTTGATACCGCAGCGACGCTGGATGAGATCCTGACGGCGCTGAACACCATCGGGCTTGAAGTTGAAGGTGTGGAAGATCGCGGCGCAGCACTCGCGAATTTCCGCATCACCCATGTGGTGGAAGCCGAACAGCACCCCAATGCAGATCGGCTGCGCGCGCTGAAGGTTGATACGGGCGATGGCAAGCTGCTGTCCGTCGTGTGCGGTGCGCCCAATGCGCGTGCCGGCATGAAGGGTGTGGCGGCTTTGCCTGGCGCCTTCATTCCCGGCACCGGGATTACGTTGAAGGCGGGCGAAATTCGCGGCGTGAAATCGGAAGCGATGATGCTCTCCGCGCGCGAAATGGGCCTTGGTGATGATCACACCGGCATTGTGGATTTGCCGGCAGAGGCGCCGCTTGGCGAAGCCTATGTGCGCTGGGCGGGGCTGGATGACCCGATCATTGAAATCAGCGTCACGCCCAATCGTGGTGATGCGCTTTCCGTGCATGGTGTCGCGCGGGATTTGGCCGCGGCCGGGCTTGGGCGTTTGAAGCCGCTGCCCACACCGGCGATCAAGCCTGCCTATGTTTCGCCCTTGTCGTGGGAAATCGCTGATCCGCGCGCCTGTAATTACGTGCTGGGCCGCGCCATTCGTGGCGTGAAGAACGGCCCTTCGCCGAAATGGTTGCAGGATTGGCTGACTGCGATTGGCCAGCGCCCGATCAATGCGCTGGTGGATGTGACCAATCTGTTCACCTTCGGCCTTGGCCGGCCCTTGCATGTGTTTGATGTGGCGAAGGTGCATGGCAAGACACTGACGATGCGCATGGCGCGTGAAGGCGAAAGCCTGCTGGCGCTGAATGGCAAGACTTATGAATTGACGCCGGAAGATGGCATCATCGCCGATGCGGCCGGGCCGGAGGCGCTTGGCGGCATTATCGGTGGCGAGGCTACCGGCTGCGATGAAGCCACCACCGAATGCTTCATCGAATGCGCGATTTTCGACCCCGTGCGTATCGCGTTGTCAGGTCGGCGCCATGATGTGCGCACCGATGCCCGCGCGCGCTTCGAACGCGGCGTGGATCAGGCTTTGCCGCGCCTCGCACTTGATCTCGCCACACAGGCGATGATCGAGATTTGCGGTGGCGAAGCCAGTGAAGTGGTCGGGGCCGGCCCCGAACCCGCCTGGCAACGCCAAGCGAGCCTGCGCTTTGAACGGCTTGCAAGCTATGGCGGCGATGATGTGGCGCCAGACCGCGCGGTGGAAATCCTGCAAAGCCTGGGCTTCACCGTGGCAGCGCGGGATGCGGCGCGCGTCACCGTCAACGTGCCAAGCTGGCGCAATGATGTGGCGGGCAAGGGTGCCTTGGCTCAGGCGGCTGAATTGTCGCCAGAACGCGCCCAGGCGGCAGCCGAAGGCTGTGCCGAAATAGAACCCGAATGCGATTTGCTTGAAGAAGTGCTGCGCATTCGTGGCCTGAATACCATCGCGCCGGTATCACTGCCGACCAGCGGGATTATCCCCGCGCCAGCCTTCACGCCGAAGCAGGCGCGCGCATCGCTGGCGCGGCGCGTGCTGGCGGCGCGCGGCATGCAGGAAGCGGTGACCTTCGCCTTCATGGAATCCAAGACCGCCGCGCTGTTTGGTGAAACGCCCGCGGCACTCCGCTTGGAAAACCCGATTGCGGAGGATTTGGACCAGATGCGCCCAACGCCGGTCGCATCCTTGCTGCTGGCAGCCGGGCGCAATGCGGCGCGCGGTTTTGCTGATGTCGCGCTCTGTGAAATCGGCGCAGCCTATCAGGATGTAACGCCGCAAGGTCAGGCGGCGGTGGCTGCAGGGGTGCGCCATGGCGCCACACCGCGCCATTGGGCGGAAGCCTCACGCAGCGTGGATGCGCTGGATGCCAAGGGCGATGCCATGGCGGTGCTGGCCGCACTCGGCCTGCCCATGGCGGCCCTTTCCGTCACCGCCGATGCGCCGGGGTTCTATCATCCCGGCCGTTCCGGTCAGGTGCGCCAGGGGCCGAAGACCGTGCTGGCACGCTTTGGCGAAATCCATCCGCGGATTCTGACCGCGCTCGATCTGCCCGGCCCAGCAGTAGCGTTTGAGGTGTTTTTGGATGCCATCCCGGAACCCAAGCGCCGCAAGAAAGGCGCGCCTGATTTGCCGGCCTTCCAGCCGCTGCGGCGCGATTTCGCCTTCCTGGTGGATGAGGGCGTGGCCGCCGAGGCGCTGGTGCGCGCCGCGCGCGGGGCGGAACGCACCCTGATCACCGATGTCGCGCTGTTTGACCGTTATGCGGGGGATAAGCTGCCGGCAGGCAAGGTCAGCCTTGCCCTGCAAGTGACCATCCAGCCGCGTGAGGCCACGCTGACCGATGCGCAAATAGAAGCCGTGGCGGAGAAGATCGTCGCGGCAGTCGGCAAGGCGGCAGGGGCGGTGCTGCGCGCGTGAGATCTTGTCACTTCCAGAATGTCCCAGTGAGCCGTTGGTGTGCCCGAGACCCAATCGGTTACGCTTGAGAAAATTTCTTGCGATCTCGCAACATAATTCAGGCGCCCGGCTGTGGCAAACCTCAGCGCGGCTCAACCACGGAGAGAAAAAGGCTCAGACTGCCTTGGTCCAGGATCTTTTCCACGGTTGTCGGCTTTGCTCGACCGTCACTGTCTATGACGCGAAGCGGGTAACGCGCCGCCAAGCCATCCAGCGTTTCTCGCGGATTGGCGCAGCGATCCGCCCTGAAATCGAGGATGATTTTCAGGGAAGGGCTGCGATCCATCAGGCCCCGCATGCCCTGTAGCGCATTCTGTTCAAGGGCGCCTGCGGATACAAGCACCAGATCAGCCGAGCCAGGCTCAAGCCCATCAAGCGTCATGGCAGGGGCGATGCAGCTGGCCGCCTGATCACGACGAAACTGAACCGCTTGATTTGCAACGGCAGGAGGGCCCGTCAAGGAAACCGGCAATTCCTTGGCGGCCGCGGCCTGGCCGGCGGCGATGACCCGATGCGGAACAACAATGCTGTCCCGGCCATTCACGTAAAGGTTACGTCGCAAGAGTTGGAAAAGCCAGGGATTGTATTCCAAGGCGATCACACGCCCCTGCGTACCCACCAATTCACTCATCAGCAACGCATAATAGCCATAACCTGCTTCAAGGTCATAGGCCGTTTCACCACGATCAAGATTTCTGCACAAAAATGCCGTGATCCAATATTGCCAAAGCCCGTCCAGCATCAGATGCGGCGCGAGAGAGGTATCTTCGGCATCCACATATAGCTTGTAGCGTCCAAGGATGCGGCAAAGCACTGTTCCATCGGGTAGCGGCACAGTGTGTATCCTGTCGCGCACGGCTGCTTCAAAATCGCGGCGATAGGCAGTTTCGATCAAGGCCTTGACCGAAGCGATGTCGCGCCTGCCGGAGACCGAGGCAAACCCTTTCACAGCGGCTTGCAGGCGCGCGACTTCGGAACGGAGATGAAATATATCCTGCCTGCCCCCGAGAGAAGACCCGCTACCTGTCATGCGATTGATGATCCTGCGCAGAAAACCAGGCGAATGAGGGGAGGCAGGATCCTGCACGATGGTGAAATATCCGTTGCGACAAATAGCGTTGTATTTAGTAGCGTCCCGAGGGTAGCATGATCAAGGCAGGAATGAGCCTCCACCCCAGAAAGGAAGCCGCGGATGAGCAGTTTTCGTCGTCGCAGTCTTTTTGTGACTGCTTCCCTTTTGGCTTCCCCTTTTGTGACGAGAGGGCTGCACGCCCAGGCGCCAAGCCCACAACCATTGCCGACACCCGGTTTTTACCGTTTCAAGGTCGGCTCCTTTACCGTCACTACGGTGCATGATGGGTTTTTCGCACGCCCCTTGGAGGGTTTTGTGCGCAACGCCCCCTTGTCTGATGTCCAGGCGGTGCTGCGCGATGCCTTCCTGCCGCAGGACCGGCTGGTCATTCCCTTCACTGTCACCTTCCTTGATACCGGCCGCGATTTGGTGGTTTTTGACAGTGGCAATGGCGTCACGGCCCCAGGGGCGACCAATGGCCGGATGATTGCCAATATGCGCGCCGCCGGCATTGATCCGGCACGGGTAACCCGCGTGGTGATGAGCCATTTCCATGGCGATCACGTAAATGGCCTGCTGAATGCCGAAGGTGCTGCAGCCTTCCCCAATGCAGAGGTGATCGTGCCGGAGGCGGAGATTGCCTGGTGGGGCGATACCAGCAATGAAACGCGCAGCCCCGAAGGCCAACGCGCCACCTTCGCCAATAGTGCGCGGCGCCTAGGCCCCTATGCCGCACGCCTACGCCGCATTGGCCCGGATGCTGAGGTCATTCCAGGCGTGCGCTCGGTCGCGGCCCATGGCCATACCCCGGGCCATACCTGCTATCATGTCGCCGATGGCGCGGATCAGATGATGTTTGTGGCCGATACCACGAACCGCCCTGAGCTGCTGGCGCGTCGCCCCGATTTCCATATTGTCTTCGATTTCGATGCGGTCGCCGCGGAAGCGACGCGCCGGCGCATTTTTGACCGTGTTGCGACGGATCGCATCCGCATCACCGGCTACCACTTCCCCTTCCCCGCCAATGGTTACTTGGCGAAGGAAGGTAATGGCTACCGCTTTGTCGCGGCGGATTGGTTGGGCGCCGTCTGACACACGGTTAGACGTGAAAGCTTTCACCGCAGCCGCAGCGGCCCTTTTCATTCGGGTTGGTGAAGGTGAAGCCGGCTGACATGGTCTTCACCTCATAATCCATCACGGTGCCAATCAGGAACAGCGTGGCCTTGCGGTCCACGAGCACGGTCACGCCCTTATCGGTGACGCTTTCATCACCCGCGCTTGGCGCATCCACCCAGGAAAGGTCATAGGCAAGGCCGGAACAGCCCTTGGTCTTTACTGCGATGCGCAGGAACTTGCCCTGTTCGCCCTTGGCGTAAAGCCCCTTCAAACGCTCCGCCGCGCCATCGGTCAGCGACATCAGGGGCGGCAGGGCGCGCCGTGCGGGTTTGGCTTCGATGCTCACATTCATGCCATCACCTCAAAACATATTGAGCGCGAGCCGCGCATCTTCGCTCATGCGGGAATGATCCCAGGGCGGATCCCAGACCACTTCCACGAGCACATCGGAAACGCCTTCCACCCCGCGCACGGCTTCTTCCACTTGGTTCGGCAATTCCTGCGCGGAAGGGCAGGATGGCGTGGTGAGCGTCATTTCCACCTTCACCTTGCCGTCATCAGCGATCTCAATCGCGTAGATCAGGCCAAGTTGATAAATATCAACTGGAATTTCCGGGTCAAACACGGTGGAAATGGCGTTGATCACCGCGTCTTCAGAAACCGGCTGTGCGGGCGGCTTCACTTCCCCTTCGGGCGTCCAGGCGGCATGGACCGGGGCTTCGGTCTTGGTGGTGTCGTCACTCACTGCTCGCCTCCGTCGCGCCGGCAAGGGCCGCGTTCAGCGTATGCCAGGCAAGCGTTGCGCATTTCACCCGGCTTGGAAATTCATGCACGCCAGAAAGCGGCGTCAGCCTTTCCATCGCATCTTCCAAGGAAGCCGCGCAGGCGGGGCATTGGCCAGTCATCGCCAAATCGCGAAAGGCGGTACCAAGCGCCTGAGCCTCATCCGGGGTTTTACCCTTCACCGTTTCGGTCATGAGCGAGGCGCTTGCCATGGAAACCGCGCAGCCGCGGCCCTGAAACGCGGCGTCGGCAATATGCCCATCCGGCGTCATTTTCAGGAAAAGCTCCATGCGGTCACCGCACATTGGGTTATCCCCGCGCGCGGTGCGGTCCGCATCTTCCAGCCGGCGGAAATTGCGCGGCTTGCGGCCATGATCCAGGATCACTTCCTGATACAGGTCACGCAAATCGCCGAAGAAATCACCGCCGCTCATGCGAAGAACTCCCGCGCCTTTACCAGTGCGCCGGCGAGGTAATCCACCTCCTCCGGCGTGGTATAAAGCCCGAAGGAGGCGCGTGCGGTGCCCTGTTCCACGGCAAAGCGCGCATGCAAAGGCTCCGCGCAATGCCGCCCGGCGCGGATGCAAATACCGGCGCGATCAAGCAGCGTTGAAAGATCATGAGGATGGGCGTTATCGAGCGAGAAAGCAAAAACCCCGCCGCGATCCTGCGCTCGGCCAAGCAGCGTCAGCCCCGGCACATCCGAGAGTTTCCGCATGGCATGATCCACCAAGGCGCGTTCATGCGCTTCAATGGCGGGCATGCCGATGGCGTTCACATAATCAATCGCGGCATGCAGCCCAACCGCTTCAATGATGGCGGGCGTGCCGGCTTCAAACCGCGCGGGCGGCTTGGCCCAGGTGGATTTTTCGAAGCTGACGCTTTCAATCATGTCGCCACCGCCCAGGAAGGGCGGCATGCGATCCAGATGTTCAAGCTTGGCCCACAGCACGCCAATGCCCGTTGGCCCGTAGAGCTTATGGCCGGTGAAGCAGTAGAAATCGCAGCCAATCGCCGCAACATCCACGCGCCGATGCACCACGGCCTGGGAGCCATCCAGCAGCACTTTGGCGCCATGCGCGTGTGCCAGCGCCACCACGCGTTCAACCGGTGTCACCGTCCCCAGCACATTGGACATATGCGCAAGCGCCACCAGCCCCACCTTGCCATCGGCAAGCTTGGCGGCCAGGTCTTCCATGTCCAATTCGCCAGAATCCGTCACGCGGCAAACGCGTAGGGGATTGCCGCGCTCATCGCGCAGCATTTGCCAAGGCACGATATTGGCGTGGTGTTCAAGCTCAGAGATCAGTACCGCCTGATCCGGGCCCATGACGCCACGGCCCCAGCTATGCGCGACCAGATTGATCGCTTCCGTGCTGTTGCGCGTGAAAACCACTTCCTGCGTATCGGGCGCATTGATGAAGCGCGCCACCGCACCGCGCGCGGCCTCAAAAGCATCGGTCGCGACTTCGGAAAGCCGATAGGCGCCGCGATGGACATTGGCGTAAGCCGTTTCCATGCAGCGCGTCATCGCCTCAATCACCACGCGGGGCTTTTGCGCACTGGCCCCTGAATCGAGAAACACGAGCGGCTTGCCATGCTGCGGCTGGGACAGGATCGGGAAATCCTGCCTGATGCGCTGGACATCAAAACTCATGATGCCGTCCCATGCCGAACCCACCAGCCATCCACGGCTTCGGTGAGCGCTTCGCGCAGCAGATCATCTTCCAGCCCTTCAAAGGCTTCATGCAGAAAGGCCTGCACCAGCATGGACCGCGCCTGATCCGCCGGCACGCCGCGGGAGCGCAGATAAAACAGACTATCCGCATCCAAGGCGCCGATGGTGGCACCATGACTGCACTTCACATCATCGGCATAGATTTCAAGCTGCGGCTTGCTGTCCATTTCCGCTTCTTCTGAAAGCAGCAAAGCCTGGTTCATCTGATAGCCATCGGTCTTTTGCGCTTCACGCCGCACCAGGATCTTGCCCTGGAAAACCCCGCGCGATTGGCCTGCCAAAACGGTCTTGCATGTCTGCCGACTGGCGCAATCAGGTGCTGCGTGATCAAGCGCGGTGGTGGTATCCACCAGCGCGCGTCCTGCCGTCAATTGAGCCGTGTTCATATGGCAGGAAGCCTTCGGCCCGGTC
>JADCEV010000090.1 GCA_020249865.1 Roseomonas sp.
GGCTGTCATGATCCGTCCAGGTGGCGCGATCCACGCCATGCCCGGGCATGGTCTGAACGGCCTCCGCCCCGCCCCGGCGCAGCACCGCGAGCGACCGCGTCAGGAAATCCACCGCCATTTCGCCTTCCGTCCCCAGCACGCGCAGCCGCCTCTCCATCGCCAGCGAAACACGAGACGCCGTGATGGAAGCCGCCCGCCCGCCGGGGAATCGCAGCCGCGCCACGGCGAAATCCGGGTGGTCAGAGGCAATGGCCGCCCCCACCGCCTCCACCGCATCAGGCTCCCCGCCGGCCAATTCCATCACCAGGTCAAGGTCATGGATCATCAGGTCCAGCACGACGGAGACATCCAGGCTGCGCGGGCGGAAGGGCGCGGCGCGCACCGCCTCAAAAGACAGCGCCCGCCCGCCAGAGGGCGCCCCCATCACGGTGCGAAACGCCGCCGAAAACCGTTCAATATGGCCAACTTGAAGCACCCGCCCCTGCCGGGCGGCCAGCGCAATCAGCCGATCCGCCTCATCAAGGCTCGCAGCGATGGGCTTTTCGATAAAGACATGCCGCCCGGCCGTAAGCGCCTGTTCCGCCAGCGCGTAATGAAACCGCGTGGGGGCGGCGATGATCACCGCCTCCGCCGCTGCGATCACGTCCCCCGGCGCAAGGGCCGGGGCGCGGACCTCCCCAGCGATCTGGGCGGCCCTCTCGGCCGAGGCATCATGCAGGCCTATCAGGTGGATGGCGGGGTTGGCGGCGGCCTTGAGCGCATGGAATCGGCCAAAATGACCGACCCCTAAAATGCCAAGGCGGAGCTTTGCGGGGTTCACATTCATGCGTAGAAGCTACACCTAACCGGGGCGGGCTTGCATCCCCTGGGGTGCCTCGCCATTGTCCGCCCGCTCAACCAGGGGATTCCACCCGCCCATGCTTCATTTCGCGCGCTGGAAACAGGCTGTCATTCTTGGCGTTTGTCTGCTCGGGGTGCTTTTGTGCCTGCCGAACCTGATGCCGCGTTCGGCCTTTCCATCCTGGATGGAACCCCGCCAGATCAGCCTCGGGCTCGATTTGCGCGGCGGGTCCTATCTGCTCTTGGAAGTGGATTTGAACACTGTTGTGCGCGAAAGGCTGGATTCCGCGGTGGATGGTGTGCGCGGCAAGCTGCGCACCGCCAATATTCGCTATGTGAATTTGGCCGCCGATGGCCCGAACCGCCGCATGGGTTTCCGCGTGCTGGACACAGCCCAGGCTGGCGCGGCAGCGGCCGCTTTGCGCGAATTGGCCGAACCCGTGACACTGCCCACCGGGCAGAATGTCCCGGATATTGAGGTCACCACCGCCCCGGATGGCACCGTCACCGCCACCCTCAGCGAAGCCGGGCTGCGCGCCAAGGCGAGTGCGGCGGTTGAGCAATCCATCGAAATCATCCGCCGCCGCGTGGATGAAACCGGTGTTGCTGAGGCGCTGATTGCGCGCCAGGGCCAAGCGCGCATTCTGGTGACCCTGCCCGGTGTGGAAGACCCCAATCGCATCAAGGATTTGCTGGGCCGCACCGCGCGCATGACGTTCCATCTTGTGGATGAAAGCGCCAATCTGGCCGGCAGCCCGCCGCCAGGTGTGATGTTCCTACCGAGTGAACGCCCCGGCGAACGTGTCGCGGTGCGCCGTAGTGTCGCGGTGGATGGCAAGAACCTGACCAATGCCCGCGCGGGGCAGGATTCGCGCACTGGCGAATGGGTGGTGAATTTCACCTTTGATGGCACCGGCACCAGGCGCTTTGCCGATATCACCCGCGCCAATGTCGGGCGCCCCTTCGCCATTGTGCTGGATGACAAGGTGATCAGCGCGCCCGTGATCCGTGAGCCCATTACCGGCGGCCAGGGCCAGATCAGCGGGTCCTTCACCGTGCGCACCGCCAATGACCTTGCCGTGCTGCTGCGCGCTGGTGCACTGCCCGCGCCGCTGACCATTGTGGAAGAACGCACCGTCGGCCCGGAATTGGGCGCGGATGCCATTCGCGCGGGGATGATATCACTCGCGGTCGGGACGCTGTTCGTCTTTCTCTATATGGGTTTTGCCTATGGCATATTAGGCTGGTTCGCGAATATCGCGCTTGCCTTCAATATTGTGCTGCTCATGGCTGGGCTTTCCGTGCTGGGAGCGACGCTCACCTTGCCAGGCATTGCCGGGATTGTGCTGACGCTTGGCACCGCCTTGGATGCGAATATCCTGATCAATGAACGCATTCGGGAAGAAGTGAAAAACGGGCGAACGCCGATCAATGCCTTGGAAGCGGGCTATACCAAGGCGTCGGGCACCATTCTTGACTCCAACCTGACCAATCTGATCGCCATGGCCTGCTTGTATGGCTTTGGCTCGGGCCCGGTGAAGGGTTTTGCTGTCACGGTCGCCATCGGCACCATTGTGCAGATGTGGACGGCGACAGTGCTGACGCGGCTTTTCGTTTCCTGGTGGTATCGCCGCACCAGGCCAAAGGAATTGCCGGTATTTCAGCGTCCGGGGCTTTCGCTGCTGGATCGGCTGCGCCGGCCCTTATTTCGTATCTTCCCCGATGGCACGCGCATTCCCTTCATGCGCGGCGCCAAGATGGGGCTGATTGTCTCGGCATTGCTGTCCAGCCTTTCAGTTGCCATTGCCTTCCATCCAGGCCTTGAAAAGGGCATTGATTTCAAGGGCGGGGTGGAGATGGAAATCCGCACCCCTGGCCCCGGCGATATCAGCGTGTTGCGCGGCGCAGTCGGCGGGCTTAGGCTTGGCGATGCTACGCTGCTGCAATTCGGTGATCCTTCCACCTTCGCGCTCCGCCTGCCGGCGCAAGGTGATGAAGGCGGCGTGCAAAGGGCGGTGACTGCGGTGCGGGAAGCTTTCGAAAAGGCTGTCCCCGGGACACGCATCCTCCGCGTTGAAGCCGTTGGCAATCGTGTTTCGGATGAGCTTTTCCTGGGCGGGTTGATGGCGCTTGGCCTCAGTTTCCTTGCCATGCTGATCTATATCTGGATCAGGTTTGAATGGCAGTTCGGCATTGCAGCCATCACCACGCTGATCCTGGATGTCACGAAAACCCTTGGCTTCATGGTGCTGTTCGGCATTGAGTTCAATCTGACAACGGTCGCCGCCATCCTGACCATCATTGGCTTTTCGGCGAATGACAAGGTCGTGGTGTTCGACCGCATGCGCGAGAATTTGCGCAAGTTCAAAACCATGCCGCTTGAACAATTGGTGGATCTTTCCATCAATGAAACGATGAACCGATCGCTCGGCACCTCCATGACCTTGCTGCTCTCGGCGCTGCCCTTGGCCTTGTTCGGCGGCGATACGCTTTCAGGCTTTGCCTGGGTGATGGTGGTCGGCATTGTGATTTCGGCCGGGTCTTCGGTGTTCATCGCCGCCCCCATCGTGCTCTTCACCGGGCGCAATCGGCTGCGCATGCCGGATGCTGCCCCGCCGGGCAAGGCTGAGGGTGCGGCGGCACGCTAACCGACTGGCCGGAAAGGGCAGGTTTCCTCCGGCCGGAATGCTGGTAGAGTTTTGTCAGCAGCTTTGCTGACGGCGGGGGATCAGGGCGCGTGGCGCAGCGCGATACAAACGGGCTTGGGGGAGAAGGGCAAAGCCTCAGGCAGTCCGCTCTGCCATGCGCGACGAATCTGCCTGACCATGAAGCCGAATTGCGCGCAGCCTTAACTGGGCGCGTGCTGCTGCTGCGCTATCAACCCATCATCCGGCTCCGCAATGGCCATACCGCGGCGTTGGAGGGGCTGGTGCGCTGGCCGCGGCAGGAAGCGCTGCTGCAAGCCGGCGCCTTTGTGCCGCTGGCGGAAAAACTTGGCCTCGCGCTTGATCTGGCCCATGCGGTGCTGGACCGTGTCGCGCATGATTGGCAGCAGATGCCCTCCCCCAAGGGCGGGCTTGCGGTGAATATGCCGCTGAGTGTCCTCCTGCTGCCGGAAATGCCGGCACTCCTTGCCGCCACTCTCCGCCGGCATGGGGCGCGGCGCGGCCCGCTTTTGCTGGAACTCACGGAAACCGAGGCAATCCGCGACCCCACCCGCCTGCGCCGGGTAATGCTGCGCCTCAAGCGTCTCGGCATTCCTGTCCTGCTGGATGATGTAACGCTCGGCGATCACCGTTGGCGGCTTGCGGGCCTGCCCTTTGCCGGCGTCAAGCTGGATCGCAGCCTGGTCGAAGCCCTGCCCCGCCAAATGCGCGCGCGCCATTTCCTGCGCCGCATCCTGAGCGATTCCCACGCCAAGGGCCGCTATGTCATTGCCGAGGGCGTTTCCAACAGCCTGCTGCAACGGACAACGCGCGGCCTGGGCGTGGATTTCGCCCAGGGCTATTTGCTTGGCCAGCCGGAACCGCCGCAGCAGAACCGCGGCGGCCAGACGCGCCTCAGCCCTGCCAGGCGCGGCGGTAGAGCGCCATGATCGCTTCGGCATCCGGCACGGCCGGGTTATTGGCCGGGCTGCCGGAAGCCAAAGCCTGCGCGGCCATGGTGGGCAAAAGCCCGTTCCATTTCGCCGCATCAATCCCGTAAGCCGCCGGGGTCGGCACCGCCAATTCGCGGTTGAGCGCCGAAAGCTCCTCAAGCAGTTTTGCGCCTGCGTTTTGATCACCCTCATCCCGCCCAGCGACACCAATGGCGCGCGCCGCTTCGGCGTAGCGCGGCAAGGCAGCATTGAGCGAATAGGCCGTGACGGCGGGCAGCAGCATGGCGTTGGAAAGCCCATGCGGCACATGGAAATGCGCCCCGATCGGGCGCGACATGCCATGCACCAGCGCGACCGAGCTATTGCTGAAGGCAAGCCCGGCCAATGTGGCGCCCTTCATCATCGCTTCGCGCGCCGCGGCATTCGTGGGGTCGTGATAAACCGTCCGCAGATTGGGCCCGATCAGGCGCATGGCGCGCAAAGCATATTCATCCGATTCCGGATTGGCACGGCGAGACACCAGGGCTTCCAGCGCATGGGTCAGGCTATCAATGCCGGTATCGGCGGTGGTGCGCGGGGGCACGCTGAAAGTCAGTTCGTAATCCACAATCGCGGCCAAGGGCAGCGCGCCGAGCCCCGCGATCAGCATCTTCTCATCGGTTTCGGTATCGGTGATGACGGTGAAGCGCGTTGCCTCACTGCCCGTGCCGGCCGTGGTTGGGATGCAGATCACCGGCAAAGCAGCCTTATTGGCTTGGGCCGGCACCTTGAAGTCGCGCATCCTGGCGCCGGCGGGTGCGGCGGCCAGGATGGTGATGGCCTTGGCGGTATCCATCGGGCTGCCGCCACCAAAACCGATCAGGCAATCATAATCGCGGCCCTGCATGGCAGCGACGCCAGTGGCGATGACGGTATCGGTCGGGTCCGGCACGGTATCGCTGAAAACGCCGTAGCTGATCCCAGCCGCCTTCAAGGGGGCGAGCAGTTTTTCGACCGTGCCGGAAGACATCATCCAGGGATCGGTCACGACCAGCGGGCGTGACAGGCCCAGCTGCGTCAGCACCGCCGCCGCCTGGCCGATAGACCCCCCGCCCATCACAAGCAGGCGGGGTGAGACGAAGGAGGTGATCACTTAACACCCCCTTCGCGGATCATATTGATGATGCCGGAGAAATCCTTATCGCCCCCACCACGTTCCAGATATTGCCGGAACAGGGACAGCGCATGCGCCCCGATGGGGGAAGCCGTGCCGACCTGTTCCACCGCTTCCTGCGCCAGGCCGAGATCTTTCGCCATAAGCGCCGCCGCAAAACCGGGCTTGTAATCCCGATTGGCGGGGCTGGCGGGCACCGGCCCCGGCACCGGGCAATAGCTGGAAAGCGCCCAGGAATTGCTGGTGGAGGTGGAGCAGACATCAAACAGCGCCTGATGCGAAAGCCCCAATTTTTCCGCAAGAACAAAAGCTTCCGAGGTGACAATCATGGTCGCCGCGAGCATCATGTTGTTACACAGCTTCACCCCCTGGCCCGCGCCAGCGACACCGCAATGAATGACATTGCGCCCCATCTGCTTCAGGATCGGCTCAGCGCGCGCGAAATGCTCTGGCGAGCCGCCCACCATGAAAGTCAGCGTGCCGGCTTCCGCCCCCATGGTTCCGCCGGAGACCGGCGCATCCACAAAGGCGCGGCCGGATTTCGCGGCAACCTCGCGCGCGGTCGCGACATCAATCGTCGAGCAATCAATCAGCAGCGCATCGGGGGCGCTGGCCGCCGCCATGCCGCCCGCGCCCAGCCAGGCATCGCGCACATGCTGGCCTGCGGGCAGCATGGTGATAACAATCTCCGCCCCGCGTGCTGCTTCCGCCGCATTGGCCGCCGCTTTGGCGCCATTCGGCGTGACGGAGGCGATGGCGGCGGGCACGATGTCAAAGACCGAGACCTCATGCCCCGCCTTCAGCAGGTTGCGCACCATATGCGCGCCCATATTGCCAAGACCAACAAAGCCGATACGTGCCATGGCTTGCTTCCTTTCCTTGAAATTCAACGGGTTTGGGGCTTGAGCGAAAGCCGCTTTGCAGCTTCGCCAGATCGGCGCAGGCTAAGCCGCGCCAGAATATCCTGCGGCCAGGGCGCCACGCGCCGCTTGGTCAGATCAATACTGAGATAAAGAACCTCATTTTCCGCGACCTGCCAGCCTTCCTTGGCGTGGAACATCAAATGCCGACAGAGCAGGCGCTTGTCGTCAAAATCCAGGACGATGCTTTCACAGGCGAGCGGCGCACCTTCGCGGACTTCGCGGATATAGGCCTGCCAGCTTTCAGCGGCGAAAGTGCCCATGCCGCGCGCGCGGTACTCAGGCCCGAAGCCGAGATCGAGCCACTGCACATCGCAAGCCATATCAAAGACCACGAGGTAATAGGCCAGATTCATATGGCCGTAATGGTCCACCCATGCGGGCTTCACCTCGGTCAGGATCGGGCGTTCGGTCATGCGCGGTGAAGATGGGGGCGGTTGCCCGCCCCCGTCCCGTTCAGTGGATGTCTTCGGACCGCGCCAGCGCTTCGCGCAGCTTGGCGATATTGAAGCCCGGGGCGCGGGCCATCTCAAGGATCACCGCTTCCTTCCGCGCGCCAAGATCAATCGCGGCCGGAATCTTGGTCACCACATCATGCGGGATCACCACCGCGCCGTGATGATCGGCATGGATCACATCATCATGTGACACCTGCATGCCATGGATGGTGACCTCATTCTTCAGCGCGACGATATGGACATAGGAATGGGAGGGGTTCACCACCCCGGCAATGCCCTGAAAGCCTGGTGCGAACATCTCAAGGTCGCGCACCGAGCCGTTGGTTACCACGCCAAGCGCGCCCAGGCCCTTATGCACGGCGCTATTCACCTCACCCCAAAAGGCGCCAACGCCGGGGGTGTCATCCAAGTCTTGCAGGCAGACAATCGTCGGCAGGGAGGCATCGGCGACATATTCATACCAGCCGATCCGCATGGCCTTATCGGCATCCTTGCTGCGGCCCGAGGGGAAGGCCGCGCGCTGCGTACCGGTGCGTGCCAGGCCGCAAATCGGCGGCAGCTTGCGGTCCACCGCCACAAAGGGGCGAACGGTGAAGCCGTAATTGCGCCGATGGGGTGCGACCACTTCCAAAGCATTGCAGATGGTGGGCGTGTCCCAATTGCGCAGCGCTTCCAGATCGGCGGCGGTAAAGGGGTATTTGCTCATGTCAGGGTTTCCTCCATGGGCGCAGCATCGGGCGGACAGGGCTTCCGGTCAAACCCCCGGAATTGATACGGACGATCAGGCGGACAAAGGGTGCTGTGTTTTAGGGTATCATTTCAAGAATTATGCGTGCTAGTCTTACTTCTATGAAGCGAACCCATCCGGACAAAAAAGCGGACAAAACAGCACCGGCAGATCGCGGTGAAGCCATCAGCATGATGGAACCCCTGGTGATTTACGATACTTCTCGGCACCGCGCCAAACTCGCCGACTTGGCGCTTGAACTGGCCGCAGAATCATCCGCTTTCAAGAGTAGCCTGCCACATGGCGTGCTTGCGGCCCTGGCCGATCTGGTGCGTTCGATGAATTGTTACTACAGCAACCTCATTGAAGGGCATGATACCCACCCCACCGATATTGAACGCGCATTGAGGGATGATTTCAGCACGGACCCGCGAAAGCGGGACCTGCAGCTTGAAGCGAAAGCCCATATCACTGTCCAGAAATGGATTGATGAGGGTGGTTTGACCGGCCGCGCAACCACGGCGGAAAACTTGAAGGAAATCTATCGCCGGTTTTGCGCATTATTGCCGCCGGATATGCTCTGGGTCACTGATCCTGACACGGGCGAGAAGCATCCGCTCACACCCGGTGCGTTTCGCGAAAGGGATGTGCGTGTGGGCCAGCATGTGGCCATCAGCCCCGGTGCCATCCCACGATTTCTGGCGCGCTTCGAAACTGCCTATGCCAAGCCCGGCAAGGTAGATGCCATTCTGACTGCCGCATCTGCGCATCACCGCTTGCTCTGGATCCATCCCTTTTTGGATGGGAATGGCCGCGTGGCACGCCTGATGACCCACGCTATGCTCCTGGATGCGCTCGATACCGGGGCGGTATGGTCAGTGGCGCGCGGCTTTGCGCGTGCCGAGACGCGCTACAAGGCCTGTCTCGCGGCCTGCGATCTTGGCCGGCGCAATGACCTTGATGGGCGCGGCGCACTGAGCGAGGAGGAGCTTGCCGCATTCACACGCTTCTTTTTGGAAACCTGTCTCGATCAGGTGCGTTTCATGCGCCAATTGGTGGAGCCGAACAGGTTGCGCGCCCGCATTCTGCTCTGGGCGGAGGAGGAGATCAGGATAGGCGCACTGCCAGCCAAGGCAGGCAATATCCTGGAGGCCGTGCTCTATCGAGGCGAACTTCCCCGCGCCGATGCGCCTGCGATTGTTGGTGCCACTGATCGTCACGCCAGGCGCATCACCTCAGCCTTGCTGAAGGCAGAGGTGCTTGGCGCCGATAATGACCGCGCGCCGCTGCTCCTGATTTTCCCGGCGCGCCTGGCATCGCGTTGGATGCCAGGCCTGTTTCCTGAGGATACGCGCTAGATTTCAGGCTTCAGTCCGCCTGCACATTCCCCTGGCGCACTACCTCAAACCAGCGCTGGCGTTCGCGCGTGACCAAGGCGGCGTAATCGGCAGGCGGGCCACCGCGCGGGGTAGTGCCGCGCGCGGCCAATTGCTGACGCACCGCCGGGTCATTCAGCGCGGCCTGCGCCACTTCGGCCATGCGCGCCACCACGGCGTCCGAGGCTGAGCGATGCGCATGCAGGCCGAACCAGGCCTCGGCCTCAAACCCTGCCAGGTTGAACTCGGCACCCAATTCAGACACCGCCGGCACATTGGGCAGATCGGGCAGGCGTTCGCGGGATGTCACCGCCAGCGCCACCACATTGCCATTCTGGATTTGCGGCAGCGCAGTCGGCAGATTGTCAATCAGGCTATCCACCTCGCCCCCGATCACCGCGGTCATGGCCGGGCCGGCGCCGCGGTAGGGCACATGCTGCACGCGCACGCCGGCCAATTGGTTGATCAGCTCCCCGGTCAGATGGGTGGAGGTACCATTGCCGGCAGAGGCGAAGTTACGCTCCCCGGGCTTCGCCTTGGCATCGCGCAAAAAGGCGCGGAGATCACCGCCCGGCACGCGGCGCGGATTGGCGACCCAGACATTGGGCACGGTCACCACCAGGGTCACGGCGCGGAAATCCGTCTCAGGATCATAGGCAAGGTTGCGGAACAGCGCCGGGCCAATGGCGTGGGAGGCGATCTGGCTCAGGAACAGCGCGTGATCATCCGCTTCGCGGGCGAAGCGCCCGGCGGCGAGGGTACTGCCGGCACCCGGCTGGTTTTCCACCACAACATTGCGCCCAAGCCTGTCACGCATGGCGGCCGCGATCAGCCGCGCCACCACATCCGTGGTGCCCCCTGGCGGGAAGGGGCAGACCAGGCGCAGATCCCTATTCGGCCAAGCGGCTGTTTGGGCGCGCAGCGCGGGGGCAGCGAGCAGCCCGGCAGCGGCGGCGATGGTGGTGCGGCGTGTGATGCGGTTCATATGGTGTAGCCTTCTTCCCGGTTTCGCCGACGCTTTGCCTGAAATGGCGCCCCTGGCAAGATGG
The DNA here is from genome assembly GCA_020249865.1 of Roseomonas sp. Classification (GTDB taxonomy): domain Bacteria; phylum Pseudomonadota; class Alphaproteobacteria; order Acetobacterales; family Acetobacteraceae; genus Neoroseomonas. Next base: position 10,122 of record JADCEV010000090.1, read on the forward strand.
CCAAATGGAGCACCCCGCATGACCCCAAAACCCGAAACCCTGCCGACCCATGATGTCGCTGGCCGCTTTGCCGCGCCGATTGACCAGTCCGCGCATGAACCCGCGCATTGGGAGAAGGAGGCTGACGCCATCCGCCTGCTGCTGGCGGATAAGAAGTGCCAGATCTTCACCACCGATGAAAGCCGGCGCGTGCAGGAAGCGCTCGAC
>JADCEV010000091.1 GCA_020249865.1 Roseomonas sp.
GCGGCGGGGGAGGAGGCATCGCCTTCATACTTCTGAACCACGCGGTTCCAGGCGGCGAGCTGCGCGTCAAGCACCGGGCGCGGCGTCTGGCGTACCTGCACGCCCTGCTGCTGCGCCATGGCAATCAGATCGCGCGAATAGCGATCCTGCAGCTTCCAGGACATGTCGGCAGAGGCGCTTTCAGAAGCGAATTTGATGATCGCCTGATGCTCGGCCGGAAGTGCCGCGAACTTCGCCTTGTTGAACAGCACTTCGAAGCTTTCCGTGCGCTGATGGAAGGACTGGATCATGTAGTTCTTCGCCACATCCGGGAAGCCGAGCACGCGGTCAGAGGACGGGTTGTTGAATTCCGCCCCGTCAATCACGCCGCGTTCCAAGGCGGGCACGATTTCCCCACCGGGCAGTGAGACCACCGCCGCGCCAAGTTCGGCGAAAAGGTCAGCCGCCAGACCCACTGTGCGGTATTTCAGGCCGCGGATCTGTTCCGGACGCTCGATCGCATTCTTGAACCAGCCAAGCGGCTGGGTCGGCATTGGCCCGGTCATGAAGGAAACCACATTGACCCTGACAAGGTCATTCAGCAACTCATTATAGAGCGCTTCGCCGCCGCCATAATGATACCAGCCGAGCAGCTGGTTGGCATCGCCGAACCAGGGGGGCGAGGTGCCGAACAGCGAAAACGCCTTGTTCTTGCCGAACCAATAGGCCGGAACGCCATGCCCGCCATCAAGCGTGCCGGCGCTGACCGCATCCAGCAACTGGAAGGCGCCAACAACGGCGCCGGCGGCGAGCAATTCAAGGCGCAAGCGCCCGCCCGCCATGTCATTCACGCGGCGTACGAAATCGCCCGCGAATTCATGGAAGATGTCGCGCTGCGGCCAGGTGGACTGGAAGCGCAGCGTGGTGGTCTGCGCGCGGCTGACATTGGGGGTGGCGAGTACGGCAAGGCCCGCGCCCGTGGCGGCAGCCGCCTTCAAAAAGCCGCGCCGCGCGGGCGCAGAGGTGTTGGAACCGGTCATTTGCTTCTCCCTTGGTGGTGCCCCCCGGCAGGCTGGGGCGGACCGTGACACGGGCGTGACATATGGATGACCGGCGGATGACGCAACATCTTTTTACATTTCGAGAGGGCTGCCAGGTTATTTCGTCACAAAGGCCTTTTCGACCACATAGCTGCCGGGCGCGTTGTTTGACCCCTCCACAAAGCCGCGCGCTTCCAGCATGGCCTTGCAGTCCCGGTTCATCGCCTCAGACCCGCAGAGCATCACCCGGTCATGGGCCGGGTCCAGCGCCGGCAGAGCCAGATCAGCGAAAATCCGCCCTGATTCGATCAAATCCGTGATGCGCCCCTGCTTCGGGAAGGGCTCGCGCGTCACGGATGGGTAGTAGCGGAGCTTGCCGGCGATGATCTCGCCGAGGAACTCATGCTGCGCCAGATCGCGTTCGAACATCTCCCGATAGGCCAATTCCGCCACCTGCCGCACAGTATGGGCCACCACCACCGTGCCATAGCGTTCATAGACATCGGGCTCGCGCGTCAGGCTCAGGAAAGGGGCAAGGCCGGTGCCGGTCGCCAGCATCCAAAGGCTGCGGCCTGGCAGCAGGTTATCGGTCACCAGCGTGCCGGTCGGCTTGCGGCCAATCAGCACCGTATCGCCGGGCTTGATGTGTTGCAGGCGCGATGTGAGCGGCCCGTTCTGCACCTTGATGGACAGGAATTCCAATTCCTCATCCCAGGTGGGGCTGGCCATGGAATAGGCGCGGACCAGCGGCTTGCCATCCACCATCAGCCCGATCATGGCGAATTCGCCGGCGCGGAAGCGAAACGCCGTGTCGCGCGTGCAGCGGAAGGAAAACAGCCGGTCCGTCCAATGATGCACATGCGTCACACGCTCCCCGAAATAGGCGGCGGGGATGGCGGGGGCGGGGGAAGGGGCCGTATTCATGACGCTGTTTTGCGGCGGCACGGCGTGGCGCGCAACCGGCAATCATGGCTTGCATCCCGCGCGGCGGGCGTTTCTTCTGGGGCGATGGAAAACCTGCCCGAAGCCGTCCGCTGGGACCCCGCCACCAACCCCCCGCTTGGCCCGCTGGTAGATGCCACGCCGCGCCCCTTGCCGGCGCGCATCCCACATAAGGGGCAATCGGTTGATCTGGAACCGCTCCATATCCGCCATGCCGAGGATTTATGGCGCGCGGCGGAACGCGACACGGGCGGCGAGGGCTGGGCCTATATGGGCTATGGACCGTTTCGCGATGCGGCCGCCATGCGCGCCCATGTCGCAGGTTTCGCCGTGACGCATGACCCGATCGCCTGGGCCATCCGCCCGCATCGCACCGGCACGGCGGATGGCTGGCTGACGCTGATGCAAATCGCCCCCGCCCATGCGGATATCGAGATTGGCAATATCTGGTTTTCACCCCGCATGCAGCGCACGCGTGCGGCGACGGAAGCGATGTTCCTGCTGATGCGCCACGCCATGGATGATCTGGGCTATCGGCGGCTGGTGTGGAAATGCAATGCGCTGAACCTGCCATCCCGCCGCGCCGCAGCCCGGCTTGGTTTTACTTATGAGGGCACGCATCGCGCCCATTTGGTGGTGAAGGGCAGGCGGCGCGATACGGCGTGGTTTTCGATCATCGCCGAGGAATGGCCGACACGCCGCGATGCTATCGCCGCTTGGCTGGATGCGGCCAATTTCGGCCCGGATGGCCGCCCGCGCCAGTCGCTCGCCAGTTTTCGCGGGGATGAAATCTGAACGGCTCGGGCTGGCCGAAAAATGACTCGACTTTCATGACCTCGGTGTTAGTCTCCGTAGCGAGTATCGGAGGTCTGACCATGAATATCTCCCCAAGCCTTGGCGAGATTGGTTGCTGGGCGTTGATTTTTGCCGGCGTCGCCTATTTTGTCGCGAAGCGTTTTGGTGAGCCTGCGGCTTTTGTCGCGGCGGGTCTCGCGGCACTGACCGTAAAGGCGGCCTTGCTCGATCTTACCTGATCAATAAGGCGCCGGACCCGTTTCATCAGGGCCAGGTTGCCGTTTTCAAGCCTGATATGTCGGGACCGGCCTGCCCCCGTGTCCCGCTTTTTTTTCGCCCTTGCCTGACCCGCCCGGCTGGCGCAGTTTCCGCGCCATCATTGGCAGCGGGAGCATGGCATGACCGAAGACAGCGTTGGCGCCTTCATTCCGGGTGAGCGCACCAGGCGCGCTGGCGCGGCCGCAGGCCCGCTGGCGGGGCTGAGCTTCGCCGCCAAGGATTTGTTCGATGTGGCCGGCACCGTCACCGGCTATGGCAATCCTGATTGGGCAGCGACGCATGCGCCGGCGACGCGCGATGCGCTGGTGATAACGCAGCTTTTGCAGGCGGGTGCCTCGCTTAGCGGCAAGACCAAGACGGTTGAATTGGCCTATGGGCTGACCGGTGAGAATGTGTGGCAGGGCACGCCGAAAAACCCTGCCGCGCCGGATCGCTTTCCGGGTGGGTCTTCCTGCGGTTCTGCGGCGGCCGCGGCGGCGGGCCTGGTGGATTTCGCGATGGGGTCGGATACCGGCGGTTCCGTGCGCATCCCCGCTTCCTATTGCGGCGTATTCGGCATTCGGCCGAGTTGGGGCGCGATCAGCCTGGCGGGCGCCTGCGCGCTGGGGCCGGATTACGACACGGCGGGCTGGTTTGCGCGAAGTGCCGCGATGCTGCGGCGCGTCGGCGAGGTATTGCTGCCGCCGGGCGATTCGGGGGCGGTTGGGCCGCTGATTTCGGTCGCTGAAGCCTGGGCTAATGCGGAACCCGCAACCGTCGCCGCGCTGACACCTGCGCTGAAGGCGGCGGAAGCGCTGTTCGGTCCGGCCTTGGTTACGCATGTGGCGCCCGAGGGGCTTGATGCCTTTTATGAACATTTCCGTTGCGCCCAGGCCGAACAGGCTTGGACCGCGCTCGGTCCCTGGATCGCCGCGACCAATCCGAAATTCGGCCCCGGCGTGAAGGAGCGTTTTGACGCTGCCGCCGCCATGGACCCGGCGAAAGCCGCCGCCGGCCGTGCCTTCCGTCGTGTGGCGCAGGCGCGCTTCCATGCGCTGCTGAGCGGGGGTGCGGTGATGATCTACCCGACCTCTCCGGCGCCGGCGCCGCTTTTGGCTTCCTCGCTGGCGGAGCAGAACAAGGTGCGCGAACGCACCATGGGTGTGACGGCCATTGCCGGCTTCTGCGGCCTACCGGAGGTGAGCATCCCCGCCGGCAAGGTGGATGGTGCGCCGGTTGGGCTTTCGCTGGTGGGGGCGCCGGGGCGTGATCGTGCGGTGCTGGCGGCGGCGCAAGCGCTGGCGGCTTCCTTGGGGATTGGGGGCTGAGCCATGCGGATTCGCGAAGCAACCCCGGCTGATTTGCCCGCCATCACCGAAATCTACGCCCATCACGTGCTGCATGGCGCCGGGACCTTTGAGGAAGTGCCCCCGGATGAGGCCGATATGGCCGCGCGCATGAAAAAAGTGCTGGCCGGGCGCGGCAATGTCTGGCTGGTGGCAGAAGGGGAGGCGGGGGAAATCCTGGCCTATGCCTATTACAGCGCCTTCCGTGAGCGTTCAGCCTATCGCTACACGGTCGAGAATTCGATCTATGTGCGTGATGATGTGCGCGGCCAGGGGGTGGGCAAGGCGCTGGTCGCCGAATTGATCGCGCGCGCCGAAGCGGCGGGTTTTCGGCAAATGCTGGCGATTATTGGCGATTCGGAAAATGTCGGTTCAATCGGCCTGCATGTGTCACTGGGCTTCCGGCAGATCGGCACCATGCGCGCCGTTGGCATGAAATTCGGCCGCTGGGTGGATGTGGTGACGATGCAAAGAAGCCTGGGTGAGGGTGAGAAGACGCTGCCGGTGGATTGAGGGCAGCCGTTTCGCTTCGACGCCAAGCTGATCGGCACGCAAACGCATATCGGGCGCGATGGAGATTGGCCGCATCAAGGTCTGGTTCGGTAGTTTTGCTGTGCCCGCTCGCTAATTCGCCAGCCGAAAGCGCGCGATGCTGGCCGCATCATCGCGCAGCGTCTTGCGAATCGCCTCGGCTGCCTCAGCACTTTGCGGCAGGGCGGCGATGGCGGTGAACCAGGGCAGCGTGCCGCGCACCCGGCCGAGAAACAGTCTATCAAGCGCTTCCGCCACCGGGCCGCGTACCCCGCAACAGGTGCAGGCGGGCACATGCGCGCCATTCAGGGAAAACAGGGCCATGGCGGGGGCTGAGGCCGCGCTTGGCGCTTCGGCAAGCAGGGCCATGCCCGGCGCGGGGGTTTCACCCGGCTTTAGCAGGTGGAGAGGTATGCGTGCATCCAAGGACCAGCGGGGCATGCACTAGACATAAGAATATGTTTATGTCTATGTAAAGCCCATGCAGGATGTTTTGTCCCAATTGCGCGGCGCAGCGGAGCCTACTCGGCTGCGCCTTTTGGCGCTTTGCGCCCGTGGCGCCTGGTGCGTCACGGAGTTGGTGGCGATTCTTGGCCAATCCCAGCCCCGGCTCTCCCGCCATTTGAAGCTTTTGGTCGAAGCCGGCCTGCTGACCCGCACGCCCGAAGGCGCCAATGCCTGGTTCCAAATGGCGCCGGAGGCCGATCTGGCCCGCCATATCCTGGCCCGCCTGCCCGAATCCGACCCCCTACTGGCCGCAGACCGCCGCGCCGCCGCTCGGCTGGCCGCCGAAAGGGCGCGCATTGCATCAGACAGTTTCCGCAGCCACGGCGCCGATTGGGATGAAACCCGCGCGCTTGGTCTGCCGACCGAGGCGATTGAAACCGCGCTTTTGGATGCGCTCGCCGGGCCGCGCCTTGGCCGCTTGCTTGATATCGGCTGCGGCACGGGCGGCGTGCTGGAACGCCTCGCGCCGCGCATTGATGAAGGGCTTGGTATTGATGCGTCCCGCGACATGCTGGCGCTGGCGCGCAGCCGCCTGACGGAACGCGGCCTGACCCATATCGCCGTGCGTCAGGCGGATATGTATCGGCTGCCCTTGCCCGATGCGGGCTTTGATGCCGTCACCTTGCATATGGTGCTGCATTACGCGGAAGACCCGGCCGCTGCCTTGGCTGAGGCCGCGCGGGTTTTGCGCCCCGGTGGGCGGCTGCTGATCCTAGACTTGGCGCCGCATGACCGCGCCGATTTGCTGACCCGCTATGCGCATCGCTGGCCTGGCTTTGATGATGCCGCCATAGCCGGTTGGCTTGGTGGCGCGGGCTGCACCGCCCCGCGTGTCAGCGCCATTCCCGCTGGCCTTTCGCTCAAGCTTTGGTCGGCCGAACGCTTGCCGCTTTCTGTTTCCACCCCCGTTTCCTGAAGGTTTCCCCATGGCGCGCCCGCATCTTCTCGACGCCCTTCGTGACCGCGTTTTGCTCTGTGATGGCGGCATGGGCAGCCGCGTTCAGGCCATGGCGCTGGAGGTGGATCGTGACTACTGGGGCAAGGAAAACTGCACCGAAGTTTTGAATCTCTCCCGCCCCGATATCGTGCGCGATATCCATCGCGGCTATTACGAAGCAGGCGCCGATATGGTGCTGACCAATAGCTTTGGCGGTTCGCCGGTGACTTTGGCGGAATTTGAACTGGAAGACCGCGCTTTCGAGATCAACAAGCTTTCCGTGGAATTGGCGCGCGAAGCGGCGGAGAGCTTCGCCGATGGCCGGCATCGTTGGGTGGTGGGCGATATCGGTCCGGGCACCAAGCTGCCAAGCCTTGGCAATATCACCTATGACGCCCTGGAAGCTGCCCTTGTTGAACAATGCCGCGGGCTGATTGCGGGTGGCGCGGATGCGCTGCTGACGGAAACCAATCAGGACACGCTGTTCATCAAGGCCGCCGTGAATGCCGCGAAAATCGCGCGCAAGGCAGCGGGTTCCACTATCCCGATTTTTGTGCAGGTGACGGTGGAAACCACCGGCACGCTGCTGGTCGGCCCCGATATCGCTGCTGCCACCACCGTTGTGCATGCGCTTGATGTGCCACTGATGGGGCTGAATTGCGCAACCGGCCCACAGGAAATGGCTGAGCATGTACGCTGGCTGTCACAAAACTGGCCAGGGCTGATTTCCTGCCAGCCCAATGCCGGCCTGCCCGAATTGGTGGATGGCAAAACCCATTATCCGCTGGGCGCGGAAGAACTCGCCGCCTGGATGGAACGCTTTGTTGTCGAAGATGGCTTGAATTTGATCGGTGGTTGCTGCGGTACCTCCACCCCGCATATCGCCGCGCTTGATGCCATGCTGCGCAAGCTTGGCGGTGCCGCGCATCGCCCGGCGCCGATCAAGCGCAAATTCCATTGGGTGCCATCGGTCGCCTCGCTCTACACTGCAACGGCTTTGCGTCAGGAGAATTCCTATTTCTCCATCGGTGAGCGCTGCAATGCCAATGGCTCAAAAGCCTGGCGCGAACGTCAGGCGGCGGGCGATTGGGATGGCTGCGTTGCCATGGGCCGTGAGCAAATGGCCGAGGGTTCAAACAGCCTTGATATCTGCACCGCCTTTGTCGGGCGCGATGAAATGGCGGAAATGAGTGAGGTGATCCGCCGCTTCACCAGCAGCGTGAATGGTCCGCTGGTGATCGATTCCACCGAAACGCCGGTGATTGAAGCCGCCCTCAAGCTGCATGGCGGCAAGCCCATCATCAATTCGATCAATTTCGAAGAAGGTGAGAAGGCCGCTGAGGATCGCATGATCCTGGCGCGGAAATTCGGCGCCGCGGTGATTGCGCTGACCATTGACGAAGTGGGCATGGCAAAGACCGCCGAAGACAAGTTGCGCATTGCCCGCCGCCTGGTGGAATTTGCCTGCGACAAGCACGGCCTGCCGCAATCAGACCTGATGATTGACCCGCTGACCTTCACGGTGGCGACTGGCAATGAGGATGACCGCAAGCTTGGCCTTTGGACGCTTGAGGGCATTCGTATGATCCGGGATGCTTTTCCCGATATTCAGATCATTCTTGGGCTGTCCAATATCTCCTTCGGGCTCAACCCTGCCGCGCGGCATGTGCTGAACAGCGTGTTCCTGGATCACGCCGTGAAGGCGGGCATGACGGGGGCGATTGTGCATGTCTCCAAAATCAAGCCCTTGCATCAGATCCCTGCGGAGGAAGTGAAGGTTGCGGAAGATCTGATCTATGATCGTCGCACCGAAGGCTATGACCCGCTGCAAAAAATGCTGGAGCTTTTCGCCGGCCGCAAGGCCGCTGATGCCACGGCCAAGAAGCGCGCCGAGACGGTGGAAGGGCGCCTCAAGGACCGCATCATTGATGGCGATCGCAAGGGGCTGGATGATGAATTGGCCGATGCTTTGGCCAAGGGCATCGCGCCGCTGTCCATCATCAATGATATTCTGCTGGATGGCATGAAGGTGGTCGGCGAGCTGTTCGGCGCGGGCAAGATGCAGCTTCCCTTCGTGCTGCAATCAGCCGAGACGATGAAGGCCGCCGTGGCCTATCTGGAACCCTATATGGAAAGGGTGGAAGGCCAGGAAAAAGGCACCATCGTGCTCGGTACCGTGAAGGGCGATGTGCATGATATCGGCAAAAATCTGGTGGATATCATCCTGACCAATAACGGCTATCGCGTGGTCAATCTGGGCATCAAGGTGCCGCTCACGGAAATTGTCGCGGCAGCGCGCGAACATAAGGCGCATGCCATTGGCATGTCGGGCTTGCTCGTGAAATCCACTGTGGTGATGCGCGAAAATCTGGAAGAAATGTCGCGCCAGGGCGTGGATATTCCCGTGCTGCTGGGCGGTGCGGCGCTGACGCGCAATTACGTGGAAGATGATTGCGTGCGCGCCTATGCTTCCGGCCGCGTTGCCTATGCGCGCGATGCCTTTGATGGCCTGCATTTGATGGACAAGGTCATGGGCAATGGCTTTGATGATTATCTGGCCGCGCTGCAAACCAAGCGTTCCGGCAAGGCGCGCAATGAAAAGCGCACCCTTGGCACGGCGGACCCGCGCGGCTTTGCCCCTGTTGATGTGAAATACGCGCAAACCCGCCGCCGGCGTGTCGCCGCGCAAAGCGCCGTGCCAACCCCGCCCTTCTGGGGGGCGCGGGTTTTGGAAGCCGCGCCGAAGGCGTTGGTGCCCTTCATCAATGAACGGAGCCTCTATCAATTCCAATGGGGTTTCCGGAAGGCGGGGCGTTCGCTGGAAGATTTCCTCGGCTGGGCCAAGCAGGAATTGCGCCCGGTCCTGAAGCGCATGCTGGCCCTTGCGGAAGAACAGGATATCCTGAAACCGCAGGCGATCTATGGCTATTGGAAATGCGCGGGCCAGGGCAATGACCTGATCCTGTTTGCCGAAGATGGCGTGACGGAGGTCTGCCGCTTCAATATGCCGCGCCAGCCCAAGGAAGATGGCGATTGCATCGCCGATTTCGTGCGCGATGTGGATGATGGGCCCAATGCGCGCGATGTGATCGGCCTTCAGGTTGTGACTGTCGGCCAAAAGGCATCCGATATTGCGCGGGTTTGGTTTGAGGAAAATCGCTATCAGGATTACCTCTATCTGCATGGGCTTTCGGTGGAAATGGCCGAAGCGCTTGCGGAATATGTCCATAAGCGCATTCGCGCCGAATGGGGTTTCGCCGCTGAGGATGATCGCGATATCGAAAAAATGCTGCAGCAGGGCTATCGTGGCGGGCGCTATTCCTTTGGCTACCCGGCCTGCCCGAAGCTTGAAGACCAGGAAGGGCTGCTGCGATTGCTGGATGCGGAACGGATTGGCGTTTCGCTCAGTGATGAATGGCAGCTCCATCCCGAACAATCCACGAGCGCCATTGTGCTGCATCACCCGCGGGCCAAGTACTTCTCGGTCTAGCCCTAACCGGCTAAACCCCCGACATGGTTGAGGCCCGGCATTCCAACGCCACCCAATTGGCTGCGCTCAGCGTGGCTATTGCGGTGGCGGTATTGGCACTCAAGGCGGTGGCCTGGTGGGTGACGGGCTCCGTCGCGCTTTACGCCGATGCGCTGGAAAGCATTGTGAATGTCGCGGCGGCCTGCGCGGCCTTGCTCGCGGTACGGCTTTCCGCGCTGCCGGCGGATGCGAACCATCCTTACGGTCATTCCAAGGCCGAGTATTTCTCGGCCGTTCTGGAAGGCGCGCTGATCATTGTGGCGGCCTTGCTCATTCTGCATGAGGCCTGGGCTGCCTTTCTGGCACCACGCGCCCCTGAACAGGTGGGTATCGGGCTTGCTGTTTCCGCCGTCGCGAGCGGGGTGAATGCCGCCTGGGCGCTTTATCTTGGGTGGCGCGGCAAGGCGCTGCGATCCCCCGCGCTGATCGCCGATGCGCGGCATTTATGGGCGGATGTGGTGACATCGGTTGGTGTGCTGATCGGTGTTGGGCTTGTCGTGCTCACGGGCATATTATGGCTCGATCCCCTGCTGGCGGCGCTGACGGCGGTGAATATCCTGATCTCGGGCGGGCGGCTGCTGCGCGAAAGTGTCGGTGGCCTCATGGATGAAGCCGTGCCGCCTGCCACCATGGAACGCATCCGGCGCATTGTGGCGGAACAGGCATCCGGCGCGATTGAGGCGCATGATTTGCGTTCGCGCCATGCCGGGCGGCATACTTTTCTGGAATTTCATCTGGTGGTGCCGGGCGATATGCGTGTGCGTGAAAGCCATGAGATTTGTGACCGGATCGAAGCCGCGCTGAAGGCCGAGCTTGAGGGTGCGATCATCACCATTCATGTCGAACCCGAAGGCAAGGCGAAGCAGCAAGGGGTGCCGGTGCTGTGAAGGCAGCGCCGAGCGGCTTCGGGCTTGGCGCGTCAGTCACGCTGCATGGGTTGGTCGCGGCGCTGTTGATCCTTTGGCCGGTGATTGAGGAGTTTTCGGCAGACCAGGCGGAGGCGCAAGGCATTGCGCTAATTTATGAGGGCGCGCCGGAAATCGGCATGCCGGAATCCCCCGCTGCCCCGCCGGAGGTAACAGCCGCGCCACCCGCGCCGGAGGTACCGCCACCACCGCCGATGGTTGCCGCACCTCCACCACCGCCACCGCCGGTGAGGGCCGCAGCACCCCCGCCGCCCCCTGCGCCACCGCCCCCGGCGGCCCTGGCCGCGCCGATCCTGCCACCGCCACCGGCACCGGTTGAGGAAACGCCGCCGCAAATCGCGGAAGCACAGCCGACGCCGGAACCGGAACAGCCCCGGCAAGTGGCAGAGGCGCCAGCACCGGCGCCGGAACGCCGCCCGCCGCAGCGGGCCAGCGCGGCACAGCCAGCGCCTCAGCCGGTACGGCTAAATGCCGCTTTGCAAGGGATGGAAAGCTTCACCCTGGAAGGGCTGACCTCTCCGCCGGAAGCGGTGGATGCGGCGCGCAACCGCCGCCCCAATTATCCCGAAGCCAGCCGCCGCCGTGGTGAACAAGGCGTGGTGCGTGTTGAATTATTTGTGGACCCAACGGGACGCGTTGCGGATGTGCGCATCTTGGAAAGCTCGGGCTTCAGCGCCTTGGATGCGGCGGCAGTGCAGGCGGTACGCGAATGGCGCTTTCGCCCGGCCCAGCGTGCCGGGTTGCCTGTCGCGGGCAGCCTTAGCACGGCGGTGCATTTCCGCCTTGAAAACGCGCGGCGCTGAGGCGACCTGAAACGCTCTGTAAGGAATGAGAGATGGTCAAGCTTGATGTGATCACCACGCGTGGAGGGGATCAGGGGGAAACCTCGCTCGGTGATGGGGCGCGGGTGCGCAAGGATGCGCTGCGCGTTGAAGCCTATGGCACGGTAGATGAGGCGAATGCCGCGATTGGCGTGCTGCGCTTGCATGCGCGTGAGGATACGGAAGCCGATGGGATGCTGGCACGCATCCAGAATGATCTTTTCGATATTGGCGCTGATCTTTGCGTGCCGGGCGAAGCGGGCGCACGGCTACGCGTGGCGGATACGCAATCGGCCCGGCTGGAAGCGGAGTTATCAGCGATGAATGGGCAAATGCCTGCGCTGAAATCCTTCGTGCTGCCAGGCGGCACGCCAGGTGCCGCGGCGGCGCATGTTGCGCGCACCGTGGTGCGGCGTGCGGAACGCCTGGTGGTGGCGCTGGCGGCAGAGGAAGAAGTGAACCCCGCCGTGATCCGCTATTTGAACCGGCTATCGGATCATCTTTTCGTGCTCGCGCGGCGGCTGAATGGCAATGGCGCTGGCGATGTGTTGTGGGTGCCGGGGGCGACGCGGGGGTGAACCCTCGCCGCCGCCCGCACGGTTTCAGAAAACACCCCGCAGGCCAAGAATGGCGCTGCGGCCTGGAATGACGAAACCATTGGCCGGTTCATAGCGCCGATTGCCAAGGTTGCGCGCTTCGATGAAGGCGGTGATTTGCTGCGTGACCGGCAGAGACGCAGTCATGTTGAAGACGAAGCCCCCGTCGCTTTGCCCATTGCCTGCCGTGGTGCCGTTATCGCGATAGAGAAAATCGCGATGTTCCCCTACATAAATGAATTCAGGGGCAATGATCAGCCGCGCATTGGGCAGATCTACCCAATCCACTTTCGGCGCGATGCGCGGCGAAAGGCTCGCACTATTGCGCGGTCGGCGCGCCAGGGCTGCGCCATTGGCTTCATCGCGGGTTTCCTGCACGGTCCAGGCGGCGCGTGTCGAAAAACTATCCGAATGCCGCCAATTCACGCCAAATTCGCCGCCCTGGATATGCGCGCGGGCGATATTCTCATAGCTCGAGAAGCTTGACGTAAAATTGATCAGGTTGCGGATGCGGCTTTCGAAATAAAGCGCGCTCACGGTCAGGTTCTGCGTGATGTCAGTTTCAATTCCGGCCTCCCAGGCGGTAGCGTTTTCCGGGCGGAGATCGGGATTGCCCTTGAAGCCGAAATTATTGATGCCGTAGCGCTGATAAATCGAAGGCGCCTTGAAGGCAGTGCCACCTGATGCCGTCAGCCGAGAGGCAATCTCCGGCAGGCTCAGCACGCCGCCAAGCCGCCAGGTGGTCGCACCATCAAAGCCATCCGGCGCGTCCTGGCGGAGTGCGGTGGTCACATCCAGCCGATCCCAAAGCCGATGCTGCGTGCCGATATAGCCGAAGGCGCTGCGCTGCGATCTATCCACATCCTGCCGAAATCCGCTTTGGATGGATTTGGTAAAAGCGCTTTCGTTTTCGGACCCTGCCCCAAAGACAAGATTATTGGCGGTGAGGATCCCGAAATCCGCCAGCCTGACGGTATTGTCCCAGGCAAGCCTTTCGCGCCGGCCACGATAGAGATCATCGGCGGTGCTGCTGCTGAGGCTATCGCGCCAATTGGTGTAGCGCCGACGATCTTCGGTGGCTGAAAGCGTCAGGCCCGTGGTCCAGTCGCCGCCGAACAATTCCGTGACGCTGCGGAGAAACCCCATCCAGTTGCGATCATCGCCGCTGTAATTCGGGTCATCACGCGGCACGCTATCGAGAC
>JADCEV010000092.1 GCA_020249865.1 Roseomonas sp.
GCCCGCAAGGGTGTGGGGGTTCGAGTCCACTGGTGGGCAGGCTTATATTTCAATGGGTTGGTTATGTTTCGGCTGTATGCCGAAAGTCGCGCCCTGGTGCCAGCGTAACGACGCCAGCGATGCCGCCTTTGCCCAGCTGCGACGCCCTGGCTGCGCGAATAACCGTATCCGGTGATTACCATATTCAGGACAGCGCTTCCAAGCACGGGGCCGGGTTTCTAAGCGCCCAGTCGGCGAGACTAAGACAATGGCGCCAAGCGATCGCATAGATTCGCTTAAAAATGAGGCGCACAATGCTCAAAACATGAGCGATTCTGCTTCGCCGCTCTCTTTTCTCCAGGCCGCAGCAAGCGGCACGACGCTTGCTGGCTTGTGCTAAGAAAATTTGGAGTCATCCGGATGTCGAAAAATACCCATTTGCTCGGGCGCCGTTCCTTCACTGCTACCTTGGGCCTTGGCGGCCTTGCCTTGGCCTCACCCAGGATCGCGCGCGCCCAAACCCGTGAAATCGTGATCGGCGGTGCGGCGAGCCATAGGCCCTGGTTTGAGACGCATATCCAAACGGCCTTTGAGCGTAAGTTCAATTGTCGTTTGACCTTCGAGGGTACCAGATCGCTGGTCAATCTCGAAAAAATGCAGAAAAACAAGGATCGGCCCTATCTTTCTGTCGTACAGATGGATGATCCGGTGATGATACTCGCGGTCCGCGAAGGGTTGCTTGAACCCATCACAGCAGCGCGCGCGCCAAATCTTGCGCGCCTTAAGCCCGGCACCGTGCATATGGATGGCATGTGGGCCAATTACCTGCAGCCCTGGCAAGGGATTGCCTTCAACAGCAATGTTCTGCGCACCGCGCCACAATCCTGGTCTGAGATGTTTGAAGCGCGCTTCAGAAGCCGCATCATTGTGCCTTCGCTTCAGAATACTGAAGGCCTGCCCAATCTGTTCATGATGGCGCATCTTGTGACCGGTAAGCCCATGGCAGAAGCCTATAAGGATATTGATGCCGCCTTCACCGGTTTCCGCCGCCTGAGGCCGAACCTGCTTACCGCCTATAGTCAGATGCCGCAGGCCTTTTCGCTCATGGAACAGGGTGAAGCGCATATGATCATTGGCGCGCTTTCTTCCTTTGGCATGCAGCGGCGTCTTGATGGCGCGCCGGTCGGCATGATTGCACCGCGGGAGGGGATATTCCCGGTGCCTTCCGGCATCGCGGTTGTGAAAGGTGGTCCCCATCAGGATTTGGCCTTTGCCTATGTCAATGAATTGCTGGGCGCCGAGGTGCAAAACCGCATTGCACCGCCAACCTTTGCCTTGCCCACGAATCTTGATGCGCAAACGCCCCCCGGGATGCCGAGTGGTGTGACGGTGCACCCGATTGACTGGGCTTTTGTCGCTGAAAATCGTGCTGCCTGGGTGCAGCGCTGGGATCGTGAGATGGCATTGTGATTGAACCGTTCCTAGAGGTCAGGAACGCGCGCAAAAACTTTGGTTTCACAACGGTTCTGGATGGCGTGACGCTTGGTGTGGCCAGGGGTGAGTTTGTCTCTCTGCTTGGTCCATCAGGCTGTGGGAAGACGACCCTTCTGCGCATCATTGCAGGCCTGACTGGGGCTGATGTTGGTGATGTGCGCCTTGACAAGCAAGATATCACCAGGCTGCCGCCGCATAAGCGTGATGTTGGTGTGGTCTTCCAGAACTACGCGCTCTTTCCGCATTTGAGTGTCCTGGAAAACATTGCCTTTGGGCTTAAGGGGCGCGTGGCGAAGGATGAAGCCAACCGTATCGCGAACCGCTTCCTTGACCTGGTGCATATGCGCGACTTCGCGGATAGATCCGTCCGGGCCTTGTCTGGCGGCCAACAGCAACGCGTGGCCGTAGCGCGCGCCCTGGCTGTCGCGCCGAAGCTTTTGCTCTTGGATGAGCCGTTTTCCGCATTGGACCGGAAGTTGCGCGAAACCATGCAGATTGAGCTGAAGCGGCTTTTGCGGGAACTTGGTACCACTGCCATTTTTGTAACCCATGATCAGGATGAGGCGCTGGTCATGTCGGATCGCATTGCCGTCATGAATCAAGGCAGGATCGAGCAACTGGATACACCCCAAGCCCTGTATCACGGCCCCGCCACTTCCTTTGCCTTGCAATTTGTCGGCCTTTCGACACGGATTTACGGCAAGGTGATTGGGCATCAGGATGGTAACATCATCCAAATTGAAACACGCCATGGGCTGGTTCGCGCCCCAGGAAGTTTTGCCAATGGCAGCCAGGTGATCATTGGCGTCAGGCCTGAGCGGATTTCTCTTGGTGTGCATGATGGGCACAACTCCATCACACCGCAGCTCACGGATATTGTCTTCCAGGGTGCGCGCGTTCAGGTGCATTTCGCCTCCACGGAAGATGAACCAATCATATTGGAAAGCTCCGCGCGTTTGCCGGCAAGCCTTGCCCCCGGTGAGGCTGTCTCCATTTCCTGGGCGCCCGAAGATACGCTTGTGTTTCCGCGCGAGACGCCAGCATGAAATCAGACCGGTCCTTGGTTGGTTGGCTCGCGGCCCCTGCCGTGTTTTATCTGGCCATTGTCTATGCCTTGCCGCTCACCTGGCTTTTGGCACGCAGCATGATGGGGCCGAACGGGTTCAGCCTTGTTCTTTTCCAGGAATTTTTCGCGGATCCTTTTTCATGGCGAGTGATTGGCAATACCCTTCGCATTGCGGGGCTCGTCACAATCTTCTGCCTCGTGGTTGGATATCCGGTCGCCTTTGCGTTGGCCCGTGCGCGCGGCGTTGTGCAGGTGATTCTCTTGGCCGCCATCATCCTGCCCTTGTCCATCGGCGTCGTGGTCAAGGCTTTCGCCTGGCAGATTGTTTTGCGACGTGATGGCGTGGTTTCCCAATTCCTGGTGGGCATTGGTGTCTGGTCCGAACCCCAGCGGCTTTTATTTACTGAAACCGGCCTGGTCATAGGTGCCGCGAACGTATTTCTGCCTTTCATGATTCTCCCGATCTATTCGGTGGTGAAGCTGATTGACCCACGCCTGATGGAAGCCGGTGCGACGCTTGGCGTCAGCCCTGTCTCCCGGTTTTTCCGTATTCTGTTTCCCCTCACGCTACCCGGCATCGTCAGTGGCATTGCTTTTGTCTTCTCTCTTTCCGTTTCAATGTTTGTCATACCAAGCCTGCTGATCGGTGATCGCTTCCAGACCCTGGCGACGCTCACTGGTCGCTCCTTCCTGCTGATGCGGAATGAGGCCCTTGGGTCCGTAACCGCAACCGTGTTGCTGGTACTGGCAGTAACCATTGTGCTGCTGTCGAGTTTCCTGGCACGACGTGTAGGACGTTTCGCGTGACTACCATTGAGCGTCTGGTTCAGATTGGCGTTTGGGTGATTGCTGCTGCCGCGGTGATTTTTCTGCTCACGCCACTTGTCGTTACGGTCGCCGTAAGCTTCGGCAATTCGGCGGTTTTTTCCCTGCCGCCACCGGAATGGTCATTGCGTTGGTATGAACGCCTGGCGAATACGCGGGGCCTTTGGCCTTCCATTCTCACCTCTCTCCAGATAGCGGGGCTTTCGACCCTTATTTCGTTAGTCTTTGGTACGCTTTGCGCCATCGCCATTGTGCGTGGGACATTCCCGGGACGGGAGGCGATAACGACCTTTCTTGTTTCCCCGCTGATGCTCCCTGGTCTCGTGGTGGGTATCGCCATGCTGCAAGGGTTTCGCCTGGTGGGCCTGAGAGAGGCATGGACGAGCCTGCTGATTGCTCATGTCGTGATTACCATGCCCTATGTTGTGCGTACTGTGTTGGCTGCGCTCAATCTCTTTGACTTCACCCTGCTTGATGCAGCGCGCATGCTTGGCTGTTCACCCGTGCAGGCAGTCAGGCGCGTCCTGGTGCCGGCGCTTGGACCAGCCTTTCTCACTTCCGGCATGTTTGCATTCCTGGCTTCGATGGATAATTATCCCGTCTCGATTTTCTTCACCGATGCCTGGACCAAGACACTGCCGATTCAGATGCTGCAATATGTGGAAGAACGCCCCGATCCGACAATTGCAGCCATCTCTGCGGGCCTCATTCTTCTCGCGGTCATTGTCATGATCATTGGGGATCGGCTTGTTGGTCTCCGGCGGCTTGCGGATTTCTGATGATATACCCACCCGCCCCCACTGATCGCGATTTTCTTGGCTACCATGGCAAGGAACCAGATATCCGCTGGCCAAAAGGGGCCCAGCTGGCTGTTTCAATTGTGGTGAATATCGAAGAAGGCGCAGAGTTATCCCTGGCTGCAGGCGATGCCAGCAATGAATTCATCTATGAGGCTGTGGAACGCGTTGAAGGATCACGCGATCTTTGTATGGAAAGCCATTATGGATATGGTACGAGACGCGGATGGGGCCGTATACGTGAAGCGCTTCGCCGTTATGGGGTGACCGCCACCCTAAACGCCTGTGGTCGCGCTTTACATCACTCATCCTGGATCGCATCAGAGGCGGTTCTGGATGGGCATGAAGTTTCCAGCCATGGCTGGCGCTGGGAACGACAGGTAAACATGCCGGAAGCAGAGGAACGCCGCGTGATTGCGCGGGCGGTCGCTGACATAAGTGCTGCGGCTGGGACGCCGCCGGTTGGGTGGCATACCCGGTCAGCAACATCAGAAAATACGCGCCGGCTGTTGGTTGAGCATGGTGGTTTTCTGTATGACTCTAACGCCTATGACGATGACACGCCCTATATGGTGACGATTGCGGGGCGGGAGATTGTGGTTCTTCCCTACGCGTTCGACACCAATGATATGCGCTTTCAGCCTGGTGGAGGCTTCGTGCAAGGGGATGATTTTGCGCGTTACTGCATGGCGGCCTTTGATCGTTTATATGCTGAAGGCGCTGATGGCCCACGGATGCTTTCAATCGGATTGCATCTGCGCATCATCGGACGCCCGGCGCGTATCGGTGGATTGGAACGACTTCTGGAATATATGGCGAGTAAGGATGGCGTTTGGTTTGCAAGCCGTCGGCAGATTGCCGAGGCTTGGAGAAACGCCATCGGGCTTCCTGTTTGGCAGCCGCTTCCGCCATTATCGGCATTCGACACATAGCGCGAAAAGGGAGACCGGTCGCGAGCAACGCTGTGGTCTCGGTTCTCCGGCCATTCGGGGATTTGCCTCAGCCGGCATTGGCTACAGTCAGGAGAGGGAAATCGTGCGCCTTTTGATGCTTAATCCAAACACCTCAGCGGGTGTCACTGATCTGATTGTTGCGGCAGCGCAAGCGGTTGCCTCCCCTGGCACCGAGATCCTGCCCGCTACGGCATCGCGCGGCGTGCCCTATATTGCGACCCGTGCAGAGGCCATCATTGGCGGGGCCATAGCGCTTGAGATGCTGGCCGAGCTGCACGAAAAAGTTGACGCTGCTGTCATCGCGGCCTTTGCAGACCCAGGCTTGGGCGGGGCGCGGGAACTTTTCCCTATTCCGGTAATTGGCCTTGCCGAAGCAGGCATGCTGACGGCATGCATGTTGGGTGCGCGCTTTTCGATTGTGACTTTTGCTGCGGCGCTTGAACCATGGTATCGCGAATGCGTTGCATGGCATGGGCTTGAAAAGCGCTGCGCCTCCATTCGTACGCTGGATGGTGCATTTCGCGCCATCACGGAAGTGCAGGAGGAGAAGGCGGAGCTTCTGGTGAAATTGGCAGGTCGCGCCATTGAAGAAGATCAGGCGGATGTCATTCTTCTGGCGGGTGCGCCTCTGGCAGGGCTTGGGCCAAAGGTGGCTGAGCGCATTCCAGTCCCCGTCGTTGATTGTGTGGGCGCGGCAGTCAAGCAGGCGGAAGCGCTCGTCGCCCTTGGTCCCAAAAAGGCGCGCACTGGCACATTCAGAAGGCCAGATCCCAAGCCTTCGATCGGCTTGGCGCCCGCCCTGGCAGATTGGATCGCCCATAACACAAAGAGTACTTGACCGTTGAGGCGATAATGATCGGTCTAGCGTGAGATCCGAATTCCGTAATCCTCACTTTGATTTTTTGGTCGGGTGCCCAGAGCCTTTTCGTATCACGCCCTTTTATGCCGCGCTGGCCTTGTTGAGCGCCGCTTCGACCGCCGCTCGCGTCACGTCACGGAAGCGCGCCGCCACATGGCGGTCCGGGCGAATAAGGTAAGCGGCGCCGGGGGCCAGTGCAAAACGCTCAATCAACATGCTGTCGCTATCCTGGGCGTCGATGATCGGAAGTCTGTCCACACCACCGGCGTAGCTACCGTTGCGCAAGCGTAGCAGCGTGAAACCATGGCCCAGTCTTTCGCTGAGATATCCTTCGCCGAAAGGCGCATCAGGAATGGGCGCGCCAGGTGGGGGGCCTCCCGCCCAAGGTGCTTCATCTGGCGTTGACAAGGGGCTCTGCTGATAGGTGGTTGGCGTTGAAAGTCGTCCCGAATTCACGAAGCGCTTGCCGAATGCTGTCTGCTGCGCCAGCCCCAGCGCCGCATTACGAAAACGCAATTCTGCCCTTCGGCGGGGCGCGATGAAATCAGTAGCGCGCGTTGAATTCAGGATATTCTCATCCGCCGCGGCCGAGCGTTCCTGATCGTAGCTCCCAAGCAGTCCTAGTTTACCCCGCAACGCCATGGCGAGTTTCCAGCCAAGATTATCCGCATCCTGCACACCGGAATTGGCACCGCGCGCCCCAAAGGGGGAGACCTGATGCGCGGCATCACCCGCAAAAATCACAGGGCCATGGGCAAAGCTTTGCAGGCGCCGGCATTGAAAGCGATAGATGGAAATCCATTCCAATTCGAAATCACGATGGCCCAGCATGCGTTCAATGCGGGGCCGCACCACTTCTGGCTGTCTTTCCCATTCCGCATCGGCATCGGGTGAAAGTTGCAGGTCAATGCGCCAGATATCATCGGGTTGCTTGTGCAAAAGGCAGGATTGGCCACCATGAAAGGGTGGATCGAACCAGAACCAGCGTTCCACCGGGAAATCGGCTGTCATGCGTACATCAGCAATCAGGAACTGATCCTCAAACTGCTCACCCATGAATTCTAGGCCTAGCATCGCACGCGTTTGCGAACGCGCGCCATCACAAGCAATGACAAAGCGCGCATCAAGCAAATAAGGACCGTCAGGCGTTTCAACAGTGATGCGCGCGCCTTGTTCACCTGAATGCAGGCCCATCACGCGGTTAAGCCAGCGGAGATCAACCCCAAGTGCCAGCGCGCGATCCACCAGGAATTTCTCAGCGTAATATTGCTGCAAATTGATGAAGGCCGGCATTTTATGGCCGGCCTCTGGCAGCAGATCAAAACCGTATAGCAATTCGTCATGCTGAAAGACCTTGCCGATATTCCAGCGCACACCCTTTTCCAGCATGGGCGCGGCACAGCCAAGCCGATCCCAAATCTCCAACGTGCGCTTGGCAAAGCAAATGGCGCGCGAACCTTCCCCGATCCGGTCCTGATCATCCAGCAATACGCAATCAATGCCACGCAGCTTGAGATCAATGGCAAGCGTAAGGCCAACCGGTCCCGCACCGATAATCACCACAGGATGGGCGGCTGGTATAGCGCGCGCCTGGTCTGCATGGCGTTGATAGGCAAAACGCGCAAAGGGTTCGGCGGCCTTCATGCGCTGCGGCTTGATAGTGGAAGCACCAGACCATCGCGCCCAACAACCAATGATCCGCGGTAATGGACACGTACCGCTTCCACCCAATGCTGTTCCGTCACGAGCGGATCATCCGCCGGCACCAGATGATTAAGCGCGAGCAGCCCGATGCCGGCCTCTGCCGCGATGCGCCCGACATCTTCCGCAAGCGTATGGCTATCAAGCAGATGTTGCTTCAGGCGTGCGCCATTGCCGACCCGCGCCACAAGCCGATCCACGCCTGGTTCATAAATCGCTTCATGCACCAGAATATCTGCGCCGCGTGCAAAGGCGGCGAGTGGCGGGAAATAGGTTGTATCGGCCGAGAAAACCACCGAACCCGCGCTGTGATCAAAGCGCAGCGCAAAACACTCCGACACCGGGGGATGTTTCACGCGCAGGGCAGAAACTTTCACGCGAGCATCGGTGAAGATATGGCCTTCGGCATATTCCAACACCTCCACCATGGCGGCCAGATCAGGCCGGCCTTCATCTTCGATCCGGATCGCGATGTCATAGGCAAGTGATGCCAGAAAACCCTGCCAGACGGCGCGCGTACCAGCCGGCCCATGCACCACTACTTTTTCCTTCAAACCGGCGGTCCAGGCCGTGTGGATCAGCGGCCCCAATTCAAGCACGTGATCGGAATGCAGATGGGTGATGATGATGTTGCGTAACTCGGGCAAGGGCATGCCGGCTTCCACCAGACCGCGCGTCACGCCAAGCCCGCAATCAATGACATAAGGGTGCCCGCCAATCTCAAGTAAATGCGCGGTGGGTGAGGGCCCGCCCCTGCGAATCGCAGGCCCACCCTTGGTGCCGAGCAACACGAGCCGATCCTGATGGGGTGGCGTGATATTCATCTCACCAGGCCTGTTTCTTCTTGGGGTTGAAGCGCTTTTGCAAACCATCCCAACAGCCGATGTAATTCTTCTGCAAGCCCGGCAACTTCGCCGCATGGGCGGTCACGCGCTGCGGGAAGCGGGTTTCGAACATGAAGGCCATGGTGCCGGTCAGCTTCACAGGCTTCAGTTCAGTATTGGAGGCATGCTCAAACGCTACTGCATCCGGCCCATGCGGCAGCATTTGATTATGCAGTGAAAAGCCGCCCGGCACGAAGCCTTCAGGCTTCGCATCATAAACGCCATAAATCAGGCCCATGAATTCACTCATGACATTGCGGTGATACCAGGGCGGGCGAAAGGTATTTTCCGCCACCATCCAGCGTTCCGGAAAGATCACGAAATCGATATTGGCGGTACCTTCCTCTCCAGAAGGGGAGGTGAGCACCGTAAAAATCGAGGGGTCCGGATGGTCAAAGGAAATCGAGCCAACTGCCGCATAACGCCTGAGATCATATTTATAGGGATAGTAATTCCCATGCCAGGCAACGACATCCAAGGGCGATTGGCCGATCTCGGTCATAAAAACATCGCCACCCCATTTGACGAAGAGTTTTGATGGCGCTTTCTCATCCTCATAAGCTGCGATGGGGGTCAGAAAATCTCGCGCATTCGCCAGACAATTGGCGCCGATTGGGCCGCGATTGGGCAGGGTGAAGGGCGCAGCGTAATTTTCGCAGACATAGGCGCGTGCCGGCCAATCCGGGATTTCGCAGCGGAAGATGACGCCGCGCGGGATCACGCAAATCTCACCGGGCTCAATTTCAATCACGCCGAATTCAGTGCAGAAGCGAAGCCTGCCTTGCTGCGCCACAATCAGCAATTCGCCATCGGCATTGGAGAAATACTCGTGCTGCATGGACCGTGTGATGAAGGCGATATGCGCGGCCATGCCGGTTTGCGTATCAGAATCGCCGGCGGTCGTGATGGTGGTAAGGCCCTCCACAAAACTGACACGCTTGCGCGGCATGGGCGGAGGATCCCAACGATATTGCCCAAGCATGGGCTGGCGCTCAGCGGCATTGGGCGCGGTTCGGATCAGGCCAGGATCAATAGCGCGGTAGAAACCGGAATGCTTCACGCTCGGGCGAATGCGATAAAGCCAGGAGCGTTCATTCTTGCCATGTGGCGCCGTGAAGGCCGATCCGGAAAGCTGTTCCGCGTAAAGCCCGTAATTGCATTTCTGCGGCGAATTACGCCCGATCGGCAGGGCATCGGGCAGCGCTTCCGTCTCAAAGGAATTGCCGAAGCCGGACATGTACACCGGCGCAGTGATGGGTGGTTTGGTCTTCGGCATGGCTTGGCTCCGGCGCGGCTTAGTCAACTTTCGCGCCGGAAATGCGCACCAGTTCCGCGACACGCGGCATCTCGGCGGCGAAGAAAGCCGTGAATTCCTCCGGCGTACTGCCGATTGGTTCATAGCCAAGGGACAGCACGCGTTCGCGTATCTGCGGGTCTCTCAGCCCGGCCGCCAAGGCTTGTGACATGCGCTGCACCGCGGCTGGTGGTGTGCCGGCCGGCGCAAAGGCACCAAGCCAGGATGAGAACTCATAGCCCGGCACCACTTCCGCGACCGCCGGCACATCCGGAAATTCCGGCGCGCGCCGGGCGCGTGTAATGGCCAGTGCCCGCACCTGGTCGCCGCGGATTTGCTGCACGGTTTCCACAATGGGCGAAAACACAATATCCACGCGCCCGGCGACAAGATCTGTCATGGCCGGCGCCCCGCCGCGATAATTGATGTGCGTGAATTGCACCTTCGCCAAATGCTCAAACAGGGCGGCGGCGAAATGCTGCGAAGACCCTGCCCCGGCCGTGCCGACATTAACGCGCCCCGGATTGGCGCGCGCAAAAGCCACCAGATCAGCAAGGCTGCGCGCCTGAAAGCCCGGATGCGCCACCAGCATGTTCGAACTTTTCACGAACAGCGAAACTGCGGTGAAATCCTTCACCGGATCAAAGGGCAGGTTGCGATAAAGCGCCGCATTCACCGCCTGAGACCCCATGGAGGCGACCACCAGCGTATGCCCATCCGGCGCGCTGCGCGCCACATGTTCGGTCGCGATATTGCCGGCCGCGCCCACGCGGTTTTCCACCACGGCAGGCTGCGGCAGCGCCGCCGATAGAGCCTGCGCCATCAGCCTTCCCGTGGTATCTGTGGACCCGCCAGCGGCAAAGCCCACCACAAGCCGAATAGGCCGGTTTGGCACCCATTCCGTGCCTTGCGCAGCGGCACCACGCATCATCATTGGCGTGGCCGCCATGCCACCCATGAAGCTCCGACGATTGATCATGATCTCCCTCCCGCGTTTTGGTTTTCAGACGTCGAAGAAAACCGTCTCCATCTCGCCCTGCAAATGGATATCGAAAACATAGGTGTTCTCGGCGCCGTTCACCCGCTGTGCGATCAGTGTCTTGCGCCGTTCCGGCTGTTCGATCAGGCGCAGCACCGGGTCTTCTGCATTGGCCACCGCTTCATCTTCAAAGTAAAGCCGCGTGAGCAGCCCAAGATTGATGCCGCGCGCTGCAATCCAAACCTGTATATGCGGCGCTAGGAACCCCTCCCCATGCCGACGCGCCACGCGCCCCGGCTTGATGGTGTTGAAGGACCATGTGCCGGTTTCGAAATCCGTCCCCGTGCGCCCCCAACCGCGAAATCCCGCATCGCGCGGCCCTGGCACCTGATCCACCGGGTGGTTGAAGCGGCCGAAGGAATCGGCCTGCCAGATTTCCACCAGCGCATCGCGAATCACCGCGCCGGTGCCATCATAAATCCGCCCTTCGATGCGGATGCGCTCACCCTGGATTTCAGGCCCAAGCGTGATGGCACCCAGATTATTTTCGAAGATATCGAAGCCGGCCTGGCGCGGGATTAGGCCGATATGCACAAAGGGTCCCGCGGTTTGGGAAGGCGTTTCGGGCAAATAGCCAAGCGCATCGGGCGTGATCATGGCGGTTCAATTCCCTTGCAGCTTGTTTTCAAACACGGTCGCGCGCGTGCCGCGCAGCACGATATCCCAGCGATAGGCCAGCGTATCGAGTGGCACCGAAGCGGCAAGATCAAGCCGCGCCACAAGGCGATCTCGCGCTGCGGCATCAGGGATGGTGTTCAGGATACTGTCATGGCGGATCAACGGATCGCCTTCAAAATACATTTGCGTAATCAGCCTTTGCGCAAATCCCGTGCCGAATACCGAAAAATGCATATGCGCGGGGCGCCAATCATTCACCTTGTTGCGGAAGGGATAGGGGCCGGGCTTGATGGTGCGGAAAATGTAGCGCCCATCGCCATCGGTCAGGCAGCGCCCGCAGCCGCCGAAATTGGGATCAATCGCGCCAATATAATGATCATTGCGATGGCGATATTTGCCCGAAGCATTGGCCTGCCAAAGCTCCACCAAAACGCCGCGCAAGGGTCGCGCATTGCCATCCAGCACACGACCATGGATGATGATGCGCTCACCAACCGGAAAGCCTGCCTTGGCGTAATTCAGGATCAGGTCATTGTCGCGCGGGCCAAGCTCCTTTGCGCCGAAAATCGGGCCTGTCAGATCGGCCATGCCGGTCTTCAAGGAAAGGGGCGGGCGGGTCGGACCGCGGAACATGCTGGTCTTGTAGATCGGCGAGATTGGTAGCGGGTGCGCCGCCAGATCGCGCTGGATGAAATCCTCCTGGGCCATCAGGCGCCTCCCCTCCTGTCCAGTGATCGCGGTGTTGCGCCAAGGGCGCCAAGGTCACAGCAAGGCATGGGTCGTGTCTTCCCTGAAAGTTTCCTGTCCGGCGCTGGCCTGCTATGGAGTCCTGACGCCTGGCCGATTATGAGAGGACCAGCCGAAAGCCTCGTCAAGCGAATTCACCACAAGGCCGGCGTCGGCTTAGGGGACAAAGCTCATGCGTCTTCCAACGCGTACCCAGGTTGCGATTATTGGTGCTGGTCCCGCCGGGCTGCTGCTTGGGCAATTGCTGCATAAGGCGGGGATTGATGCGGTCATTCTGGAACAGCGCAGCGCTGATTATGTGTTGGGGCGTATTCGTGCCGGCGTGATTGAACAAACCACGGCACAGCTTTTGGAACGCGCCGGGGTTGGCGCGCGCATGCAGGCGGAAGGCCTGGTGCATCACGGTTTTTCGCTTTGTGTGGACGGCGTGCGGCAGCGCATTGACCTCAGCCGCCATACCGGCGGGAAGATCGTCACTGTCTATGGCCAGACGGAAATCACCCGTGATCTGATGCAGGCAAGGGCCGCGGCGGAGCTGGTCACGGTCTATGAGGCTCAGAATGTAACCCCTTTGGATTTCGATACTGCGCAGCCCAAGGTGCGCTTTGAAACCAATGGCGCTGTACATGAATTGGCCTGCGACATCATCGCCGGCTGCGATGGCTACCACGGCATTTGCCGCGCGAGTGTATCGCAATCCGCCATCACGCTTTACGAAAAAATCTATCCCTTTGGATGGCTTGGGCTTTTGGCAGATGTGCCGCCCGTTGATGATGAATTGATCTATGTCCGCCACGCGCGTGGTTTCGCCCTTTGCAGCATGCGCAGCAAAACCCGCAGCCGTTATTATCTGCAATGCGATTTGCATGACAGCGTGGCCAATTGGTCCGATGACGCGTTCTGGGCAGAGCTGCGTCGGCGGCTTGACCCGGCTGCGGCAGCAGCACTCACCACCGGACCATCGCTTGAAAAAAGCATTGCACCGCTGCGCAGTTTTGTTGCCGAACCGCTGCGCTTCGGCAGGCTTTTCCTGGCCGGAGATGCCGCGCATATCGTGCCGCCGACTGGCGCCAAGGGGCTCAACCTGGCTGCATCAGATGTGCATTATCTGGTTGAGGCGCTGGAGGGGTTTTTCCGCACCGGCCAGGATGCGGCGCTGGCGCATTATTCGCCCCGCGCGCTCACGCGCATCTGGAAGGCCGAGCGTTTCAGCTGGTGGTTCACCAGCCTCATGCATCGCTTTGATGGCGCCGAAAGTGCCTTTGATGAGCGGCTGCGCGGGGCCGAGCTTGCCTATCTGATGCAATCAGAAGCGGCGCAGGCGGCGCTCGCGGAAAACTATGTCGGTCTTGGGTTTTGAACGCTTGGCCTGACCAGCAGCGCCTAAAACTGCTTTTTGCTTGCTGGCACCTGAGGGTAATGCTAGCCAAAGAACAGAAAAAACCGCCGCAACGGCCCGGTCCCAACATGATCCGTCAAAGATAAAGGAACGTCCATGAACCTGTCCCGCCGCGCAAGCCTTGCCCTTGGCATCGGCGCCCTTGCCAGCCCGCTGGTTGTTCGTGACCTGAAGGCGCAGGCGCAAGTTACGCTGCGTCTGCATCACTTCCTGCCGCCTGCGTCCAATGGGCAGCAGCGCTTCCTGGCCCCCTGGGCGCAGCGCATTGAACAAGCCTCTGGCGGGCGGCTGCGCATTCAGATTTTCCCCGCCATGCAGCTTGGTGGCACGCCCCCACAGCTTTTCGATCAGGCGCGTGATGGTGTCGCTGACATCGTCTGGACCCTGCCCGGCAATACGCCTGGTCGCTTCCCGCGCATTGAAGCCTTTGAACTGCCCTTCGTCGCCTCTCGCCGCGCCATCACCAATTCCCGTGCGTTGCAGGAATATGGCGAACAGCATCTGGTCGAAGAATTCCGCGAAGTGAAGCCGCTTTGCTGGTGGGCGCATGATCATGGCGTGATCCATGCCAATAAGCGCGTTGCACGGCTTGAGGATATGTCCGGCTTGCGGCTGCGCTTCCCGACGCGCCTTTGCGGTGAAGCCCTGCGCGCCTTGGGGGCACAAGCGATCGGCATGCCCATTCCGCAGGTACCAGAATCCCTCGCGCAGCGCGTGCTGGATGGCACGGTGGTGCCCTGGGAAGTGGTGCCCGCGATCCGCGTGCATGAATTGGTGCGCTATCATACCGAAATACCGGGCTCCCCCACGCTTTACACCGCGACCTTTGTGCTGGCCATGAACCGCGCGCGCTATGATGGGCTGCCCGCTGATCTTCGGCAGATATTGGATGCCAATTCCGGCATGGTCGCCGCCAGCATGGCTGGTGAGGCCTGGGATGCCGCCGCGGAAGCGACGCTCACCATCGTGCGCGCCCGGCCGGGCAATACCATCACAAGCCTCCCGCAGGAGGAGGTGGCGCGCTTCCGCACCGCCACCCAAGGCGTGACCGATACCTGGCTGCGGCAGGCAACAGAACGCGGCCTGCCGGCAGAACGCCTGCTCGCGGATGCCCGCGCAGCACTACAGAAACACGCGTGAGCGAAAGCTCCCGCGGCACCCTGGATCGGGCAACATCTGAAACCGGGGTGCGTCTGCTTGACCGTCTGGCGCGCCTGCTGGCTCTACTGGGCGGGGCTTTGGCGGTGTGCTTGGCGCTGCTGGTCAGTACCTCCATCACCTTGCGCGCCTTTGGGCTTGGCGGTGTGCGCGGGGATTTCGAATTCGTGCAAATGGGTGTGGCGCTGATTGTGTTTGCCTTCATGCCCTGGTGCCAGGCGCGGCGCGGCAATGTGATGGTGGATAGCTTCACCACAAAACTACCAAAGCGCTTTCAGGCAGTGCTTGATGCGCTATGGGAAGTTGTCTTTGCCGCCATGATGGCGCTGATTGCTTGGCGCCTTGGCGCGGGCGCGATGGATGCAGCCAAAAGTGCTACCACCACGATGGTTCTGCTACTGCCCATCGCGCCCGCCATCGCCGCTTGCGCCGCGCTTGCTGGCTTCACCGCGCTGGTGGCACTTGCGATGGCTGTCGTAAGGCTCAGGGGCAGTGCATGAGCGGCTTGGAAATTGCCATCCTAGGCTTCGTCGCCATGCTGGGGCTGATCGCGCTCCGCATGCCGGTGGGGCTGGCGATGCTGGTGGTGGGCGCTTTTGGCTATATTCACCTGACCAGCCTGCAGGCCTTTCTGTCCTACATCAAAACCACGCCCTACCATAATTTCGCCAATTACACGCTTTCGGTCATTCCGCTTTTTATCCTGATGGGTGCCTTGGCCGAGGTTTCCGGGCTTTCCACCGACCTGTTTCGCGCCGCGCGCGCCTGGATCGGGCATCGCCGCGGCGGGCTTGCTTCGAGCACGATCGGCGCCTGCACGGCCTTCGGCGCCATTTGCGGTTCTTCTGTTGCCACAACGGCAACTTTCGGGCGTACGGCGCTGCCGGAATTCCGTCGCTATGGCTATGATCTTGGCTTCGCCACCGGCACCATTGCAGTGGGCGGTACGCTTGGCATTCTGATACCGCCTTCGGTGATCCTGGTGGTTTATGCGATTTCCACGGAACAGAATATCGTCAAGCTGTTTCAGGCCGCGCTGATTCCGGGCGTGCTTGCCACTGCCTTTTATCTTTGCGTCATCGCCTACATGGTGCGGCGCAATCCCGGCCTGGCGCCGCCAAGCGAGAAGCTCCCCATGGCCGAACGCTGGCGCGCCTTGGCCGGGGCATGGCCGGCGGCGCTTGTCACCATTGTCATGCTGGGCGGCATTTACGGCGGTATATTCACGCCAACCGAAGGCGCCGCCGCCGGTGCCGCCGCTATGCTGCTGGTGGGGCTGGCGCGGCGCAGCATTGGCTTCAAGGAATTCGGCACGGCGCTGATCCGCACCGCGGAAACCACGGCGATGATTTTCGTGATCCTGCTGGGGGCCGAGGTGTTCAACGCCTTCCTCGCCTTTTCGCAATTGCCGATGGAAGCCGCGCAAGCCATTGCAGGGCTTGGCCTGCCGCCCCATGCGGTGCTGGTCATGCTGCTGGCCTTCTACATCCTGCTTGGCGCGGTGATGGATGAATTGGCGATGATTCTGCTGACCCTGCCAGTATTCTTCCCCATCATCACCGCGCTGGATTTCGGCATGGCGCCGGATGATGTGGCAGTGTGGTTTGGCATTCTGGTGCTGATCGTCTGCGGTATTGGCCTGACGGCGCCGCCGATTGGTTTGAATGTCTTTGTCGTGAATGCCATCGCGCGGGATGTGCCAATGTTCGCCACCTACCGTGCCGTGGCTCCCTTCGTGGTGGCGGATGTGGTGCGCCTGGCGCTGGTGGTGATGTTCCCAAGCCTGGCGCTATGGGTGATGTGGGTGCTGGCGGATTGATGGGTTGATCGCATTTTCTGGAGAGCCAGGTGACTTCACTTGTCTTGAAGATATTCTGATGCCAACGCCAAGGCAGAGCGGCGCTTTGGCCCGCCACCTTCCAGAGCTACCGCCTCGTTCTTCGCTTTCCCGAGAGATGCGCCATCAAGATGAGCTCTGAGGAAGCGCAGTTTCGGTAAGGCGTCGTGGTGATCCTCGCCATCCGCTGGCCGAACGGATGCATCACCGCGCGCTTCTGGCGGTTGCGCCGGTCTGCACCAAGCCGCTCCGTGCGGCCGCCAGTACCTCCTTCGTCAGCGCCGCCAACAGACGCGCGCCGAGCCGCGCATGCTGCCAGTGCAGTGCGACATCCAGTCGCCGACCAGGTACGAGTTCCACCAATCGGCCAGCCGCCAGATGGTCGGCAATGAGCGGTAGCGGGTTCATCGCCCAGCCGAGGCCAGCCAGGGCACCATCCAGAAAGCCCTGCGTGGCGGGCACCCAATGCACGGGCGCATCCAAAGACTCGATCCCTAACGCCTCTCGCGCCCAGCGGGCCTGCAACCCGTCGCGTCGGTCGAAACGCAGCATCGGCGCCGAGGCCAGTGCGGCCGGTTTAAACCCAACGGGGAAGTGGCGGCGCAGCCAGACGGGGCTCGCCACCGCGGCGTAGCGCAAAGCGCCCAGTGGAACGGTGCGGCAGCCCTGGACCGGCCTGGGGTCGGCGGTCACCGCTGCCAATACGGCTCCGGAACGGAGACGCTCGGCAGTGTGGCCCTCATCGTCAAGCACGAGGTCAAGCAGGGCACCACTGCACTCCGCGAAACGGGCGGCGGCGGGCAAGAACCACGTGCCTAGGCTGTCGGCATTGACCGCAACGCGCAGCGTGGTCGGGCCGGATAAACCCTTGGCGATGGCGGGCAGCGCGGCAGCAAGCTCACCCTCCAGAAGCCGTACCTGCTCAGCATGGGCATATAGCTTTGCCCCTGCCTCGGTCGGCACTGGCGGTTGGCCACGCACCACCAGCACAGCACCCAGCCGCTCCTCCAACGCGCGGACGCGCTGAGACACGGCTGAAGGCGTGATGAACCGCCCCGGGTTTGTCGGAGGCTCCAACTTCCAAATAGGATGGAGGCCTTATGAGCAAGACGACGAACAAATTCGCTCCTGAAGTCCGCGCCCGAGCGGTGCGGATCGTGCTGGATCACGAGGGGGAATACCCCTCTCGCTGGGCTGCGGCGTTATCGATTTCGGCCAAGATTGGCTGTTCGGCGCATACGCTGCTGGACTGGGTCAAGCGGGCGGAGGTGGACAGCGGCAAACGGGCTGGCGTGCCGAGCGATATGGCTGAGAAGCTGAAAGCGCTGGAACGCGAGAACCGCGAGCTGCGCCAAGCCAATGAGATCTTGCGTAAGGCATCGGCATATTTTGCGCAGGCGGAGCTCGACCGCCGGTTCAAGCCATGATCGCCTTCATCGATGATCAGCGCACGGTTCACGGTGTCGAGCCGATCTGCAAGGTATTGCCGATTGCACCGTCAACCTATTTTGATCACCAGGCGAAGCGCGCCGATCCTGATCTTCTGTCGGATCGGGCCAAGCGGGACGTGCTGCTGCTGCCGGAAATCCGGCGAGTGCATAAGGCGCATTTCGAGGTCTATGGCGCGCAGAAGGTCTGGCGCCAATTAGGTCGAGAAGGTTTCAGTGTCCCGCGCTGTACCGTTGAGCGCCTAATGCGTGCGAATGGGATTGAAGGGGCGGTTCGCGGAAAGCCTCTGCGCACCACCTTTTCGGACAAGGCAGCGCCTTGTCCAAGGGATCACGTCAATCGGGAATTCCAGGCAGCGGCGCCGAACCGGCTTTGGGTCTCTGACTTTACTTATGTCCCGACCTGGACTGGCTTTGTCTATGTCGCCTTCATCATCGATGCCTTTTCCCGCCGGATCGTCGGCTGGCGTGTCAGCCGCACGGCGCATACGGGGTTCGTGCTTGATGCGCTGGAGCAGGCTTTGCACGACAGGCGGCCC
>JADCEV010000093.1 GCA_020249865.1 Roseomonas sp.
ATGCCGGCCAGATAAGGTTCCATGATGGCGCCCAGCACTTGCGGGCGGAGCATCTGCCAATCGGCATCTAGCGTCTTGGTCACGGTCACGAAATCCGAGCCGAAGAACACCCGCGCGACGTCGCCAAGGCCAAAAAGACGCTCGGCCAGCGGGGAGCGGCCTGCGGCTTCCTCGGCGCTGGTGAAATCCGCCGTGCCGCGATCACCCAAAACATCCCGGCCTGGCAGGAATTTCAGCGTGGCGGGGTTGGGGGTGGCTTCGGTTTCGATGAACATGGCTTGGCCCTTTGAATGGGAGGGGGTTTCCGGACCTATCTGGTCCTTTTTCCCCCGAAAGGCAACAGGCTCAGGTCCCGCAGAAGGTGGCCAGCACGCGTTCTTCGGGCTTGGGTGGGCTGGCGAATGCCGCGTGTTCTGGCTGATCCTCATAGGGTCGCGCCAAGACTGCCATCAGCGCCTCAAAGGGGCGGAAATCATCGCGGTCCTCGGCGGCGCGGATCGCGGCCTCCACCAAATGATTGCGCGGAATGAAGGCCGGGTTGGTGGCGCGCATCAGGCGCGCGGGGGCTGCTTCGTGCGTGATCCGCACGCGCCAGCCCTCAGCCCAGCCATCAAATGCCGCCGGGTCGGCGAATTGCGCCCGCGCCGCGCCCGCATCACCCTCAGCCGCCGCGGCCAAGGCGCGGAAGGTCAGCGTGAAATCAGCGCCCTGTTCGGCCATGCGGCGGAGCAAATCCTCGATCAGCGCGGTATCTTCCGGCATGCGCACCGCAATGCCGATCTTGCGTGCAAAGCCATCGAAATAGGCGGCCTCAAAAGCCGGGGCGAAGGCGCCGAGCGCGGCCTGAGCGATCTCAAGCGCCGCTTCTTCCTGCTCAGCCAAAAGCGGCAGCAGTGTCTCCGCCAGCCGCGCCAGATTCCACTGCGCCATGCGCGGCTGATTGGCATAGGCGTAGCGCCCGCCATGATCAATGGAACTCAACACCGTCGCGGGATCATAGGCATCCATGAAGGCGCAGGGGCCGTAATCAATCGTCTCACCGCTGATGGTCATATTGTCGGTATTCATCACGCCATGGATGAAGCCGATATGAAGCCAGGTCGCAATCAGCTTCGCTTGCCGCGCAATCACGCCAGTGAGCAACGCGGCATAGGGGTTTTCCGCCTTGGCTGCCGCAGGGTCATGCCGCGCAATGGCAAAATCCGCGAGCAGCTTCAGCGCTTCCTGATCATCCCGCGCGGCGAAATACTGAAAGCTGCCGACACGGATATGGCTGGCCGCCACGCGCGCCAGCACGGCGCCTGGTTGCAATTTTTCGCGCAGCACCGCTTCACCCGTCATCGCCACCGCCAGCGCGCGTGTTGTCGGCACGCCAAGCGCTGCCATGGCTTCGCTGATGATGGCTTCGCGCAGCATTGGCCCCAGCACGGCGCGGCCATCTCCACCGCGCGAAAAAGGCGTACGCCCGCTGCCCTTTAGGTGGATATCGCGGCGCTGCCCATCGCGACCAATCACCTCACCCAATAACAGCGCGCGACCATCACCAAGGCGCGGACTGAAACCGCCGAATTGATGGCCCGCATAGGCCATGGCGAGTGGTTCGGCACCCTCCGGCACCAGATTGCCGGCAAAAATCGCCGCACCCTCCGCACCCGAAAGCGCGGCCGCATCAAGGCCCAGTGCCTCAGCCAGTGGCGCATTGAAAAACACCAGCCTGGGTGCTGCGACCGCAATGGGTTCCTGCCGGATATAAAAGCGCTCCGGCAGGCGGGCATAGCTATTGTCGAAGGAAAAGCGCGTGCTCATCCCAAGCGCGGCATGGGGTTGGCGATGGGCATGGCCATTTTCGTCTTGCCGAGCGCATTCCAACCACGATCATATTGCGGCGGCGTCGGCACGGCTTCCGTGCGGCCAAGCTCGGCTGCCGCATGCAAGGGCCAATAGGGATCGCGCAGCAGCACGCGGGCCAGATAAATCCAATCCGCATGGCCTTCATCCAGAATGGCCTGCGCCTGCTTCGCTTCCGTAATCAGGCCAACCGCGGCAGTGACGATACCAGCGCCCTTCTTCACCGCCGCCGCGCCCGGCACCTGATAGCCAGGCCCAAGCGGGATTTGCTGGCGCGGGTCATTGCCGCCGGACGACACATCCATGAAATCCACGCCAATCGCCTTGAAGCGGCGCGACAGCTCCACGGTTTCTTCCGTGGTCCAGCCGCCATCCACCCAATCCGTATGCGAAACGCGCACACCCAACACGGCATCGGCGGGCATGGCAGCGCGCATGGCGGCAGCGATTTCAAGCGGCAGGCGCGCGCGGCCTTCAAAATCCCCGCCCCAACGGTCATTGCGCTTATTCGTGAGCGGGCTCAGGAATTGATGCAGCAAATAACCATGCGCGGCATGCAATTCGATCAGCCGATAGCCGGCCTTGATGGAACGCTTGGTGGCGGCGACGAAGGCTTCGATCGTGGCCGCGATATCGGCTTCCGACATGGCGCGCGGCGGCATGAAATCGCCAAAGGCCTCGGCCGAGGGCCCAAGGGTTTCCCAGGAAGGCTCGGCCGGGCCTGGCAGCCAAGCCTGCTTGCGCGATGCCTTGCGCCCGGCATGGGCCAATTGAATGGCCGGCACAGTGCCAAGCGCGGCAAGGGCCGATGCCAATTGTGTGTGGCTTGCCAGATGCGCGTCAGACCAGATGCCGACATCGCCGGGGCTGATGCGGCCTTCCGCCACCACGGCGGTGGCTTCCACCATCACCATGCCGGCACCCCCGGCCGCGCGTGACCCCAAATGCACCAGATGCCATTCGGTTGGGATGCCATCATCATGGCAGGAATACTGGCACATGGGTGCGACGCCGATGCGGTTGGAAAAGGTAACGCCGCGCAGCGTCAGCGGTGAAAACAGATCAGTCACGGGCGGGAAGCCTCCGGGTTGGGCGAAGTGGTCCAGGGCGGCAGCCGCCCCAAGCGGTTTTCGAATATGGCGAACCATTGCGGCGCGCCAGGGGGGGCGGGCAGCAAAATGCCGCGCCGGTCGGTGGGGAAGCGGGCCTTGGTCACCGCATCGCGGATATTGCCGCCAATGGCTTCCACTATGCCGTGATGGTTGCGGATGACAATATCGCAATGCATCGGCCGGA
>JADCEV010000094.1 GCA_020249865.1 Roseomonas sp.
AAGGAGGCTGACGCCATCCGCCTGCTGCTGGCGGATAAGAAGCGCCAGATCTTCACCACCGATGAAAGCCGGCGCGTGCAGGAAGCGCTCGACGCCGAGACCTATTGGAAGCTGCCCTATTATGAGCGCTGGATTCACGGTTTTTCGAGTTTGCTCAAGGAAAAGGGCGTGCTTCAGGAAGCGGATTTGCTCACCGAGGAAGCGCGGCTGCGTGCCGCCGGCGAAGACAAGGTGGAAGACCCGCCCGGCGGCCATCACCACCACCATCATGATCACGATCACGACCATGATCACGACCATGAACACCACCCCTATCAGGAAGATGATGATGCGGGGGTTGCCGTGCTCTCCGCCCTGCAATTGCGCGGGCGGGCAGTGCGCAATCTGCTGATCGCGCGCGGCATTCTGACGGCGGCTGAAATCCGTGCCCAGATTGAGGCGATGGATAGCCGCGGTGAGCATCTCGGCGCGCGGGTTGTCGCACGCGCCTGGACCGATCCCGGTTTTGCCGCGCGGCTTGCCGCCAATGCCGGCGCGGCTGTGGAAGAATTGGGCCTGTCGCGCGGGGAGACAGTGCTGACCGCGCTGTTCAATACGCCGGATGTGCATAATCTGGTCGTCTGCACGCTCTGTTCCTGTTATCCGCGCAGCGTCTTGGGCCGCCCGCCCGCCTGGTACAAAAGCCGCGCCTATCGCGCGCGCGCAGTGCGCGACCCGCGCGGGGTGCTGGCCGAATTCGGCACGCATTTGCCGGAAGGCACCAGCATTCGCGTGCATGATAGCAATGCGGAGCTGCGCTACCTGGTGGTACCGCGCCGGCCCGCAGGGACGGAAGGCTGGGATGCGGCGAAGCTGGAACAGCTTGTCACGCGCGATGCAATGATTGGGGTGACGGAAGCGCGACAGCCATAATTACGCACCAAACCTTTCAGCATAACGCCCCCGCCAATCCGCCCCGCTGATCCAGCGCTTGAGAGAAGCCGCAACCGCGGCCTCACCGCGCAGCACCGCCATGGCGCGCCACATCAGCGCCAGATTGCAGGAAATCACCGGCGCGCCCTCCACTTCCGGCTGCGCCAGAATGGCGCCGAGGGAGGGCATGCCGGTGCCGAGCAGAATAATCGCCTCAACCCCCGCCCCCCGCATGGCGGCAAGTGCGGCGCTGGCATCGCCCTCAGCCAGGGCATAGATCGGGTGAAAGGCCGCACCCGGTGTCGCGATGGCAACCACCCGCGCCACCTCAAACCCCCGCGCCTTCCAATAGGCGGCCGAGGCTTCCGTCAGATCAGGCGGGTAGGGTGAAACCAGCCCGATGCGTTTCGCGCCAAGCGCAGCGAAGGCGTCACACACCGCGCGGCCGGCGGTGATGAAGGGCGCGCGGGCGGAAAGCCGCGCCACGGCTGCGTCCTCAGCTTCCGGCCCCACCAGATAGGAAGACCCCGTGCAGGCAAAGGCGATGGCACCCAGCGGCGCATTGGCGAATTGCGCGCAGGTTTGATCCAGCCCCGCGACGTAATCGCGCAACCGGTCATTCAGGCTGGGCCGCGTGCTCACCAGACGCGCGGTCAGGATCGCAGTTGCTGGCGGCAGCAGTAGCGAAAATTCCGGCTCCACCGTGGTATTGGCCTGCGGCGTCAGCACCCCAAGCAGGCCATTTCTGGCATAGGCGAGAGACATGCGATCCTCCGCCACCATGAAGACATGGCCGCACCTTTCGGTCTATGGAACGCGCGCATTTGCTCCGGGGAACCACGACATGAACACCACCAAGCGCCGCGCCGTCCTGGCCGCCATCCTGGCCACCCCTGCGCTGGCGGCAGGCGCGCAAACCGCGCGGCCCATTCGCTTCATTGTCCCCTTCCCGCCTGGCGGCACGGCCGATTTGCTGGCGCGCCTTGTGGCGCGGGAGATGGAGAACCGCCTCGGCGCGCCGGTGGTGGTGGAAAACCGCGCTGGCGCGGGCGGCGTGGTTGGCAGTGATTCGGTCGCCAAAAGCGCCCCCGATGGCACGACCATTTTGCTCTCCAACATTGCATCCCAGGGCATTGCGCCGGCCATCCTGCCCACCATGCCCTATGATGTGCTGCGCGATTTCACCCATATCGGGCTGCTCGCCGCGGTGCCGAGTGCGATTGCGGTTTCCTCGACCGGCCCCTGGCAGTCCCTGCCCGCGCTGATCGCCGCCGCACGCGACAAGCCAGGCAGCATACGCTTCGGGTCCAATGGCAATGGCACATCGTCTCACGCCAAGCTCGAAATCCTGAAGCGGCTCGCGGGGGTGGATATCACCCATGTGCCCTATCGTGGCGCAGCCCCGGCGGCGACTGATGTGATCGCCGGCAATATTGATGGGCTGATCGCGGCCATCCCCGATGTTGGGCGGAATGAGCGGCTGCGCTTGCTTGCCATGACCACCCCGGAACGCCTGCCGCGCTGGCCCGATGTGCCCTCAGTCGCGGAGCTTGGCTTGGGGCAATTGGTCGCAGCCAATTGGTTCGGCATCAGCGGTCCGGCGGGCATTCCAGCGCCGGTTGCGGATCGGTTGAATGCCGCGCTGGTGGAAAGCTTGGCCGCGCCCGCCATCACTGAGCGCCTGATCGAATTGGGTGCTGCCCCCAATCGGCTGGACCGCGCGGCCTTCACTGCCCTGGTGGAGGCCGACATGAAGCGCTGGGCGCAGATTGTGCGGGATGCGGGGATCAAGGCGGACTGAGCTTTTTCAAGCCAAGTGGAACACTTGGCGGCTCGGAAAATGCGATCAAACAACTTTGTTGGCACGGCGATTGCCTAGTCCTGAGGCACAGGCGGCGATATCGCGGGAATTCGGGCCATTCTGCCCGTTTTTTGGGCGATAGGTGCCAGCTTAGCAGCAAGGAGCATTCGCATGAACCGTCGTCGTCTTCTTGGCCTCACCGGGGGCGCCATTGCCGGCGCGCTGGCCAGCCCAGGCATTCTCTCCGCCCAAAGCGGCGCCTGGCCAACCCGCGGGTCTATCCGCCTGATTGCGCAATTCCCGCCGGGCGGCCTGGTGGATACCGTGAGCCGCCTGATGGCCCCTGCCCTGTCCCAGGCGCTTGGTCAGACCGTGGTGGTGGAAAACCGCGCCGGCGCCGGCGGCGTGATCGGCACGGATTTCGTGGCCAAGCAGCCGGCGGATGGCTATACGCTGCTCGTCTCCCACGCTTCGGTGCATGTGTTTTCGGCGGCCACCATGCCGACGCTGCCGTTCAACCCGATCACGGATTTCACCCATATCGGGCTTTTGGTGGAAGCGCCGAATGTGCTGCTGGTGAAGGCGGAATCCCCCTTCAAGACACTCGCGGATTACATTGACGCGGCGAAGAAGCGCCCGGTGCGCTTCGGGTCTTCGGGCATTGGTTCGGCGCCGCATCTGTTGGGGGCCATGCTGTCGGGCGAAGCGAAGCTCACCAATCTGGATCACGTGCCCTATCGCGGCAGCGCGCCCGCCATGCAGGATCTGATGGCCAATCAGATCGAAAGCCTGATTGATCCCATCACCACCAATGTGCAGCTGATGAAGGATGGTGTGCTGCGCGCATTGGCGGTTTCCTCACCGCAGCGCCTGCCCGCTTTCCCCAATGTCCCGACCTTCGCTGAGCTTGGCTTCCCGAAGCTGACCTCCGCGCAATGGCTTGGGCTTTCCGCGCCGAAGGGCCTGCCTCAGCCCATCACGGAACGGCTTGCCGGCCTGATCAACCCCATTCTGGCGCGGCCGGAATTGATGACGCGGTTTGAGGATTTGCAGACCCTGCCGCGCCGTCCTTCGCCTCTGAATGGCGATTTCGTGAAAATGATGCAGGAGCAGATCACGGAATGGACCGCGGTCGCCAAGCAATTCGATATTGTCGTGACCTGATGCGAACAGCCCCGCCCGAGCCTGCGCTTGGGCGGGGTGCCCCATCACTTCATGCCAGCCTGGGTCTTGCACCAGCGCGCCACTTCTTCATGTGTCGCGAACCAGACATCACCGAAACTCTTCATATGCTGCACCAACCGATCCAACAGCGCGATCCGGCTGCGGTGGCCGATCACATGCGGGTGCATGGTCAGCAGGAACAAGCCACCTTCGCGATAGGCGCCTTCGAATTCGGCGGTGAAAACCTCCTCCACACTTGAAGGGGGCGTATAGGGGCGGAGTGCCGAAAAGCGCAGCATGTTGAAATAAACCGCATCATCGCGGATCCATTCCGGCGGCAATTCGACAATGCCGGTGGGCGTCCCCTGATCGAGCAATTCATAGGCATCATCATCGGCCATCAGCGATGAGTCATAAAGCAAGCCCAATTCGCGAATGATCGAAAGCGTATCCACCGAAAAATCCCAGGACGCGGTGCGGATGCCAACCGGCCGCCGGCCTGTCAGTTTTTCCAAAGTATCGGCAGCGCGGAAGGTAAGGTCTCGCTCCACGCCCGGCGGCAATTGCGTATTGGCTTCATGAATCCAGGAATGGATGCCGATCTCATGCCCCTCATCCGCCACACCGCGCACCTCATCCGGGTGCAGCAGGGCTGAGACAGCGGGGTAGAAGAAGCTTGCCTTGATCTCATGCCGCGCGAGCAAGGCGCGGATGCGCGGCACGCCCTGGCGCGCGCCATATTGCCCCTGGCTGATGCGCATCGGGCTTTCATCGGCATCGCGCAGCGGAATGGTTTCGTGATCCGCATCGAAGGAGAGCGAGACACAGCAGCGCGCCCCATTGGGCCAGGAAGTGGGCGCCAAGGACCGCCCGGCACGGGCGCGGCCCACAATCTCCCGCCATTGCGCTTCGGGCCATTCCCAGGGGTTGGCGGCTTTGTCGTTCATCGGGGGTTCTCCTGCCTGCAATCAGGCGGCATGCTGCACCCATCGAAAGCATATCGGAACCCCCATGAGCGATACCGATCCCGCCCTTATGTCCGCCGAGACCTTGCTGGGCCTTTACGCGCGTCGGCGCCTTTCGCCGGTGGAGGCGCTGAAGGCGGTGATGGAACGCGTCGCGCGCTATAACCCGTGGGTCAACGCCTTTGCGGCCATGAACCCTCGCGCGCTGCAGGCCGCCGGTGAGGCTGAGGCGCGCTGGCAGGCCGGCCGGCCCATAGGCATGCTGGATGGCGTGCCCGCCACGGTAAAGGATTTGCTGAACATGGCGGGTTTCCCGACCAGGCGCGGCAGCCGCAGCACGGATACGACGCCGGCGGTTGAGGACGCCCCCGCCGTGGTCGGTCTGAAGCAGGCAGGCGCGGTGATCATCGGCAAGACCACCACCACGGAATTCGGCTGGAAATCGCCGGGCGATTGCCCGCTGCATGGCATTACGCGCAATCCCTGGAACCCGAAGCGCACGCCGGGCGGTTCTTCTTCCGGCGCGGGGGCCGCGGGCGCGGCCTGTTTCGGGCCGCTCCATATCGGGACCGATGCCGGTGGGTCCATTCGCATCCCGGCGGCGTTTTGCGGGCTGGTGGGGATGAAGCCTTCCTTCGGGCGCATTCCGCAATGGCCGCTGG
Source organism: Roseomonas sp. (assembly GCA_020249865.1). Classification (GTDB taxonomy): domain Bacteria; phylum Pseudomonadota; class Alphaproteobacteria; order Acetobacterales; family Acetobacteraceae; genus Neoroseomonas. The sequence goes on from JADCEV010000094.1 coordinate 5,505, forward strand.
GCGCCTTTGGCCATGTCGCGGTGGCCGGCCCGATGACACGCACGGTACGCGACGCCGCGCTGATGTTTGGTGCCATGGCGCGGCATGATCTGCGCGACCCCTATGCGCTGCCGGATGACCCGCGCGATTGGCTTTCTGGCATTGAAGACGGTGTGGCGGGGCTGCGTGTGGCGGTGGTGCGGCGCATGGGCTTCGCGCCACCCTTGGATGCGGAGGGCGAGGATGTGCTGGCCGCCGCCGCGCGGCTTTTGGACGAGCAAGGCGCGATTGTGGAGGAAGCCGATCCCGGCCTGCCCGATACCCGCGCCATTTTCGGCCGTGTCTGGGGCGTGGCACTTGCGCGCATCATCGCCACGACGCCGGAAGACAAGCGCGATCTGCTCGATGCCGGCATTGCCGAGGTTGCGGCGCGTGAGGGCGAAATGCTCGCCGTGGATTATTTGGCCGCCGAGGCCATGCGCCTTGAAGCCGCCCATGCCATGGCACGGTTTCATCAGCACTATGATCTGATGCTGACCGCCTGTACGCCGACCGCTGCCTTCGCCGCGGACCAACCGACCATCCGCCCGGCTGAATCGCTTTGGCGCGATTGGGCGCCCTGGACCTTCGCCTTCAACCTGACGCGCCAACCCGCGATTTCCGTGCCGGTGGCCTTAGACGCTGAAGGCATGCCGCGCGCCGTGCAGATGGTCGCGGCGCTCTACCGCGATGATTTGGCGCTGCGCGGCGCGCGCGCCCTGGAACGCGCGGCCAGCCTGCCTCTGGCGAATCCTGCGGAAAGCGCTAACTGAACCCAGGATAGGACAAGGACAGGCTGATGCGTTTGGTCACTTTTTCGGATGCTTCGGGCACGCGCATTGGCGCGCTGGATGCGGCGGGTGCCGTGCGTGATATCGCCGCTGCCGCGCCATCGCTGCCGCGGGATATGCTTGGGCTGATTGCAGCGGGGCCGGCGGCGCTGGCGGCGGCACGGGAGGCGCTCAGCAAGGCGCCGGTAGTGGCGGGTGCAAAAATCCTCGCCCCCATTCCGCGACCACCAAAGAATGTGTTCTGTGTGGGCAAGAACTATCACGAGCACGCCAAGGAATTCGCGGGATCAGGCTTTGATGGCGGAGCCAAGGATGTCGTTCCACCCTTTCCCGTTGTTTTCTCCAAGCCGCATACCGCCATTATCGCCACGGGCGAACCGATCCTGAGCCATTTGGACCCGACCGGCGGGCTGGATTACGAAGGCGAATTGGCGATTGTGATCGGCCAGGGCGGGCGCGGCATTTCCAAAGCCGCCGCGCTTTCCCATGTATTCGGCTATACCATCATCAATGACGTGACCGCGCGGCATTTGCAGAAGCGCCATAGCCAATGGGTACTCGGCAAGGGATTGGATAGTTTCTGCCCCATGGGCCCCGCCATCCTGACCACGGATGAAGCGCCGGACCCCACCAAGCTGCGCCTGATCACGCATGTGAATGGCGAAAAGCGGCAGGATGCGCTGGTGGCGGATTTGATCTTTGATGTGCCAACCCTGATTGAAGCGATCAGCGCCGCCATCACGCTTGAACCCGGCGATGTGATCGCGACCGGCACGCCGGTTGGCGTTGGCATTGGCTTCACCCCGCCGAAATTCCTGCAAAAGGGCGATAGCGTGCGGATTGAAATCAGCGGGATTGGCGTGCTCGAAAATCCTGTCGCCTGAAACAACAAAACCGGGAGGATAAAAATGCAAAGACGCGTTTTTCTGGCCGGAGCCTCTGCGCTCCCCTTCGCCGCACCAGCGCTGGCGCAGGACACATTCCCATCGCGCGCGGTTTCCATGGTGGTCGCCTTCCCGCCCGGCGGGCAGGCGGATGTGGTGGGCAGGCCGGTCGCGGCGGTGCTGGAAAGGCTTTGGCGCGTGCCGGTGCCAATCACCAATCGTGGCGGTGCGGCGGGTGAGATTGGCAATGGCTTCGTCGCCCGCAGCGCACCCGATGGCTATACGCTGCTGATGGGTCTTTCTTCCATGACCTTCCTGCCGGAAGCAGCGCGCATCAATGGCCGCACGCCGGCCTATACGCCGGAGATGCTGACGCCGATTGCGTTGTTCTCCGCCGATCCCACCGTGCTGGTGGTGCCGGCATCAAGCCCCATTCGCACCATTGAAGAATTCATTGCCGAAGTGCGCGCGAAGCCAGGGCAGATCGCCTATTCCTCAGCGGGGAATTACTCGGCCCTGCATGTGCCGGTGGCGATGCTGTCTCAGGCTGCCGGGTTGCAGATGCTGCATGTGCCCTTCCAAGGTGGCGGGCCGGCCTTGACCGCGATTTTGAGTGGGCAGGTGCAGGCGCTTTCCTCTGGCCCCGGGCCAGTCGCGCAGCATGTGCGTGACGGGCGGTTGCGCGCACTCGCCACCTGGGGCCGCCAGCGCCTCAAGGGGTTTGAGGATGTGCCGACGCTGGTCGAGAAAGGCTTTGCGGATGTGGAATTCTACATCTGGGTCGGGCTTTTCGCGCCTGCTGGCACGCCGCCCGCCATCATTGACCGCATTCGCGACGCGGCGCGACAGGTGGCGCAGGATGCGGAATTCCAACGCATCATGGCGGGCAGCGGCAATACGCTCGATTTCCGCGATGGCGATGCCTTCAAGCGCTTTTATGATGAGGATGCGGGCAGGTTGCTGCGCGTGATCCGTGCGCTCGGCAAGATTGAATAGCGCACTTGCCTGCGCTGCATCGCTGGCGCAGGCTTTCGTCTGGTTTTGACATATTCGAGGATTCCATGACCACCGAAGCGCAAATCACCGCCTGGCTTGCCACGCAACAGGACGCCATGCTCGCTGAGCTCAAGGAAATGGTGAATACCGATGGCGGTTCCTATGACAAGGCCGGCGTGGATCGCACTGGCGCCCAGGTGAAGCGCTTTCTGGAAGGCCAGGGCATCGCGGTGGAGGTGGTGCCGCGCGAAAAACACGGCGATTGCCTGCGCGGCATTGTGCCTGGCGCGCATGAAATCGCGTCCGGCAATCAGCAGAAGAATATCGTGCTGATGGGGCATCGGGACACGGTTTTCCCGAAGGGTGAGCCCGAGCGCCGACCATTCACCATTCAGGGCAATATCGCCTATGGGCCAGGTGTGGCCGATATGAAGGCCGGTATTGTGATGAACATGTTTGTCCTTGCCGCCTTTCATAAATTCGGCGGCGCGCCCGGCCCGTTGGTTGGGCTTTTCACCGGCGATGAGGAAATCGGCAGCCCCGAGGGCCGCCCGGTGATTGAAAACGAAGCCCGCAGTGCCCGCGTGGTTTTCAATAGCGAACCGGGCCGGCCTTCCGGCAATGTGGTGACCGGGCGCAAGGGTGGCGTGTTCTCCGTGGTGGATATTGAAGGCAAGGCCGCGCATTCCGGCGGCAATTTCGAAGCCGGCATCAGCGCGATTGGGGAGGCCGCGCAAAAGATTGTCGCCATTCATGCGCTGACGGATTTGAAGCGCGGAATTACGCTGAATGTGGGTTTGGTGAGCGGCGGGCAGAGCGTGAATACCGTCGCCCCCGCCTGCCAATTCCAGATTGATCTGCGTTACGTTGAATTGGCGGATCGTGATGAGATTGTCGGCAAGCTGCATGACATTGTCGCGAAATCCTTCGTGCCCGGCACCAAGGCGAAGCTGGTGATCAAGGGCGAATTCCTGCCGCTGAACGCAACGCCAGCCAGTGAGCGTGTCTTCGCGCTTTATCAGGGCGCGGCAGCGGATAGCGGCCTGAAGGTGGGTGGCGAATTTTCCGGTGGCTGCGCCGATAGCGGTTTCACGGCGGCGATTGGCGCACCCACGATTTGCGCGGTCGGCCCCGTGGGGGGTAAGGCACATAGCCCTGAAGAGTATCTCGAGATTGACAGCATGGTGCCGCGCGCCCAGGCCATGGCGCGCGCCATCATGCGCTTGGAAAAGGCGGGGCTGTAAGTCCCGCTACCCGCGCCAGGGGCGCACCTGCCAAAGCCGCTTGAGCCGATCATCCACGGTTTGCGCAAAGGCGCGGTACTCGGCGCCGACCATGGTATTGAGCGGCATGAAATTGCGTGCCGCTTCGCGCTTGAAATTCTCATCCGCCAGCGCGGTGCGGAAGGCGGCTTCAAGACGCACCACAATGGCGGGCGGCATATTGGGCGGGCCGATAATGCCGCGGCTGGCGCCATGCACCAGATCAAAGCCCAATTCGCGGAAGGTCGGCACATCGGCGGCTTCCGGTTGGCGTTGTGCCGCCGCTTGCGCCAGCATGCGCACCTTGCCTTCACGCGCCAATGGCAAAGCGTCATTCACATTGATCGCCGCGACATCCATATTGCCGCCAAGCAATTGCGGAATAAGCGGCGCAGCGCCGGCAAAGGGCACCTGGATCATGGGCCTCAGCCCCGCCAGCTCCTCAAAATGCAGCACGAAAAGATGGTCATCGCTGCCAATGCCGGTGGTGGCATAGGTGATCTGTTCCGGCCGCGCCTTGGCTGCCGCTACCAGATCCTGCAAGGTCTTCAGCGGGCTATCGGCGCGCACATAAAAACAATTGGCGTCTTCAACGATGTTGCAGAGAAAGGTGAAATCCATCGCACGGTAACGCACCTGGCGTTCCAGCGGAATGGCGTTATGCGCGGGGATAGTGGTGGCGCCAATCGTATAGCCATCCGCCGCCGCATTGAAGGTGGCTTCAAGGCCAATCTGCCCAGCAGCGCCGGTGCGATTGATGATAACGGGCCTCAGGCCCGGGATTTGCGCCGCCACCAGCGGCATGACCAAGCGCGTCATGATATCCACGCCGCCGCCGGCGGGGAAAGGCACAGTCACCTCCATGGGCCTATCACCCGGCCAGGCGGTTTGTGCCCGCCCAATGGAAGGGGTGGCAAGCAGGCTTGCGGATGCCAAAAGGCTGCGGCGATTGATCATTGCTTTTCCTCCCGTGCTTGAAGGCGAAGCCTAAAGGCGATGGACGCCGGAGTGCAACTTACCTGATCAAAAACTGCTCACCGCCGCCAGGGCCTGCGGGCGAAAAGCGCGCGCACCGCCTCCCCTTCCGCCAGCACCATGGCGCGATATTCCGCACCCACCAAAGGGCGCAGCGGCAGGGAAACCTTCTCTGCCTCCTGCGCGAAGCGAGGATCGGCCAAGGTTTCGCGGAAGGCGGCTTCCAGCATCCGCACCGTGGCAGCAGGCAGGCCAGGCGGGCCGACAATGCCGCGTGCACTGCCAATCACCACATCAAAGCCCAATTCGCGAAAGGTCGGCACTTGCGCCGCAGCCGACCAGCGCGTGGGCGATGCCTGCGCCAGGCAGCGGATGCGCCCTTCACGCATCAGAACGATGCCCTCGCTCATGTTGAAGGAAGCAACATCAACAGCGCCCGAGAGCAAATCCCGCTGTACCTGCGCCGTGCCATTGAAGGGTGCGTGCAGGGCGCGGATATCGGCGGCCTCTTCCAGGCCCAGCAGCACGAGGTGATCATCAGAACCAACGCCGGCGGCGCTGCCAACCGAAAGGGCTTCCGGCTTTTCGCGCAGCCTTGCCACAAGGTCGCCCAGATTGCGCAAAGGTGAATTCGTCAGCACCCACAGGCCGCAGGCGTCATCAACGATATTGGCGATATAGGTAAATTCCTCGGCCTTCCAGCGCACCGGCCGTTCCAGTGGCAGGGTGGAGACATTCAAGCTGCCAATGGTGCCCAGCGTATAGCCGTCAGGCGCGGCGTTGAAGATCGCCTCCATCCCAAGCTGGCCGGAAGCGCCGGGGCGATTGCTGATGACAAAGCGCACACCGGGCAGGCGTGGCGTGACCTGATGGGTTGCGAAACGCGCCGTTGCATCCACGCCGCCACCAGGCGGGAAGGGTACAATCATTTCAATGGCGCGATCCTGCGGCCAGGCCGCCCAAGCGGGCTTGACCCAAGGCGCAGCCAGCAGCCCGCCTGCCAGAACCGATGCTTGTCGCCGCGTGAACATGGTGTCCCCCCAATGGTTTTCTTGCCAGCGATGTTAGCGCCCCCCGCCCCGGCGGCAAGAAAATTCAGTACGCGGCTACGCGCATGATGTCAGCAGCGCCCGATCCGGCTAGAACGGGCTTTGCAAAAATGGGGGGTGTTCCGGTGATGGACGCAGCAACACGGGCAGAATTTCAAGTGGAAGGCCATTGGGCCATGGCGCGGCGGCATCGCATTCGCTGGATCCAGTGCGACATCTACGCCCATATTAATCACGCTGCCTATTTCACGATGTTTGAGGATATGCGGATTGATTGGTGGCTCGCTTCTGGCGGGCGCTTTGGGCCGGATGCGGAAGGGCCTGTGGTGGCTTCGATCGAAGCGAAATACCTCCGCCCCGGACATTTCAATGAGGATGTGCTGCTGACCGTGCGCGCGGTGAGTTTTCGGCGCAGCTCCTTTATCCATGAGTATGGTTTGTGGCGCGATGGGCTATTGTGTTCCGGCCGTGCGGTTTGCGTGATTGTGAACAATGCGACCGGCGCCAAAGCGCCGATTTCGGATGCGCTCCGGCTATTGATGCTGACGCGCGATCAGGCGATTGCTGAGAGCTAAGAAGGAGAAAAACGCCATGCCGCATCAATTCTGCAACGTACAGGATGAAGGCCGCTTGCGGATCGTCACGCTGAACCGGCCTGAAGTGATGAATGCACTGCATGCCGATGCGCATGAGGAATTGGAGAAGGTTTGGGATGAATTTGCCGCCAGCCCCGACCTTTGGGTTGGTATCGTTACCGGCGCCGGAGACCGCGCCTTTTCCGCCGGCAATGATCTGAAAATCCAGGCCGCCGGCAAGCGCCGGCCAATGCCGCCCAGTGGCTTTGCCGGCCTCACCAATCGCTTTGACCTCGAAAAGCCGGTGATCGCCGCCGTGAATGGCATTGCCATGGGTGGCGGCTTCGAAATCGCGCTTGCCTGCGATCTGATCATCGCATCCGAAAACGCCTTATTCGCCCTACCGGAACCACGCGTTGGGCTTGTCGCGGGCGCTGGCGGGCTGCATCGCCTGCCGCGCATGATTGGCCAGAAGCAGGCGCTTGGCATGATCCTGACCGGGCGGCGCGTGCCGGCCGCCGAAGGGCTGAAGCTTGGTTTCGTCAATGAGGTTGTGCCGCAAGGTGAGGTCCTGGAGGCCGCGCAGCGCTGGGCGGCGCTGATCCTGGAATGCTCACCGCTTGCCATCCGCGCATCCAAGCAGGCGGTTTATGCTGGGCTTGATGAGGAAAGCCTCGCGAAGGCCATCGGCACCATGTATCCCGCGCAAGCGCGCAATCGCGACAGCCAGGATTACATCGAAGGCCCGAAGGCCTTCGCCGAAAAGCGCAAGCCGAATTGGCGGAATATGTAGCGCCCTATATCCCGCGCTCAGCTTTTGTTGCGGCCAGATCATCCTCGATAAAACCCTGGATGATCTCCTCCATCGGTTCCTGTTCCTTGAAGCCAAGGCGACGCGCGCGGGTGGCCGCAAAGGCGCCGGGCCAGCCCTTCACAATGTTAAATACTTCCTTGTCGAAGACAAAGCCCACCTTCTCCCGCGCGGCTTTGCCGGCAACCTGTTCCAGGGCGCTCAGGATTTTCGCGACCGTCAGGCTGCGGCCTGGCGGGTTGATGCCGCGGTCCAAGCCAAGCGGCGCGGTATCCATCGCCGCCGCGTGCAAAAACCATTCAATCGTGGCGCGCGGCGAGCAAATCCATACCGCGAAATCATCCGGCACCGGACAATTCGTCTCAAGTCCTAGAAGGGGTTCGCGCACAATGGCGGACACGAAAGATGATGCTGCCTTATTGGGCCGGCCGGGGCGCACCATCACGGTTGGCAAACGCAGGTTCACCGCATCCATAAAGCCGCGGCGCGATGCGTCATGCAGCAGCAATTCGCCAATCGCCTTTTGCGCGCCATAGGAATTGGTCGGGATTTGCCGCCCATCATCCGGCACCACCGCATCCTGCCCGCCACCAAAGGACGCAACGGAAGATGTGAAAATCACGCGCGGCCTGGTGCCCAGCGCGCGGCAGGCGGCGAGCACCGCCAGCGTGCCATGCAGATTGACCTTCATGCCGAGATCGAAATCCGCCTCCGCAGCCGCGCTGACTACGGCGGCCAGATGGAACACCACTTCCGTCCCTGCCGGGATGGCGGCGGCGACCGCGGCAGGGTCGGCGACATCGCCGCCCAGGCAGGTTACCGGGAAGGGCGCCGGCAGGCTGGCAGGTGCGTTGAGGTCGAATAGCGTCAGGCCGGTGATGGCCCGCCCACCAAGCGCCCCATCCTTGGCGAGCCGCGCCGCCAATTTACGCCCCAAAAAGCCTGCCCCGCCCAGAATGGTGATCCGCATCGCCTTACCCTCCCCGTTACAGTGCAAGGTTTGGCGCGCGGCGCGGATGGGCGCAATATGGGGGCATGATCGAAAAGCGCCCTTTCCGTTATTTCCTGAACCGCAACCATGGCGTCCCCGGCATCGCCGTGCTGCCTGAGACCGGCTATGCCCGCGCCAAGGCCGAGATCTCCACCTGGCCCGGCTATGCGCCAACGCCCTTGGTGGCGCTGGATGCCATCGCCAAGGCCGCGGGCGTTGCACGCCTGCATTACAAGGATGAGGCAGCGCGCTTTGGCCTGGCTTCCTTCAAGGCACTCGGCGGCGCCTATGCCGTGATGCGCGTGCTGCAAGCGGAACTCGCCAAGCGCGATGCCGCGCGGGAAGCGTCCAGCGCCGATCTGATCGAAGGCCGCTACAAGGATAAAACAGCGAAGATCACGGTCTGTTGCGCGACCGATGGCAATCATGGCCGCTCGGTCGCCTGGGGCGCGCAGCGTTTTGGCGCGGCCTGCGTGATTTTCGTGCATGAAACCGTGAGCCAAGGCCGGCGCGATGCCATCGCCAAATATGGCGCGGCCATTCGCGTGGTGCCGGGCAATTATGATGACGCCGTGCGTGAAGCGCAGAAGCAGGCCGAGGCGAATTCCTGGTTCGTCGTCTCCGACACTTCCTATCCCGGCTATACGGAAGTGCCGCGCGATGTGATGCAGGGCTATCGGTTGATGGCGGATGAGGCCGCGGACCAAATCAGCGAAGCGCCGACGCATGTTTTCATCCAGGGTGGTGTCGGTGGTGTCGCGGCAGCGGTTTCGGTGCAGATGCGCGCGCGGTTTGGCGCGGGCGTGAAGCTGATTGTCGCTGAACCCGACAAGGCTGATTGCCTGCTGGCAAGTGCAGAGGCTGGCGAGCCCGTCACGGTGCCGGGTGATCTTGATACCCTGATGGCCGGGCTTGCCTGTGGGGAGCCTTCCTTGCTCGCCTGGCAGGAATTGGAACGCGGTGCCTTCGCCTTCATGTCAGTATCGGATGAAAGCGCGGTGGCGTGCATGAAGCTGCTGGCACACCAGACGCCGCCGATTGTGGCGGGCGAAAGTGCGGTGGCTGGCTTAGCGGCGCTGCTTCTGGCGATGCAGGAACCCTATGCGCGCGCAGCCTTGGGTCTTGGGGCGGAGAGTCGTGTGTTGCTATTCGGCACCGAAGGGGCGACCGATCCGGAAGTCTATGATCGGCTGGTTAAGGCCTGAGATACGTTTTACACGAAGGGCTGACGCTGACGGGGGAGAGTGATCCGCAAGCGGTGGGGCGGGGGTAGGCGCCCACACCGCTTGCAGATTCGTGGCAGACTCACGCCTGACGCCGAGCCTGCGCCGCCTGCGCCAATTCCTGAGCGCGAAGCGCAATCCGCCCATGGATTTCATCCAGCTTGAGGCCCTGCCGCAGCACGGGCAGGCAGGCCAGATGGTCATACAGCCCTTTTGATCGCCCGGCTTCGAAATCCAGGAACAACCCGGTCAGTGCCGCATTGTTGAAGGCATGGCGATTGCCATCATCCAGATAGCTTTCGGACCATGTGCCTTCTGACAGCAACAGCCCATGCGCTTCCAATTCCAGGTGGAAGTAGCGCACGCGACGGCACCAGATTTCCTGCATGATGCTGCTGCCATTCACGAGAAGCTTCGCCGGAATCAAATGCCCATCCACTTCCATCGCGTGATCCGGGCTGACGCGCAGATCACGCGCCGGCATGCCAGGGGCAATGGCGCCTGCCTTGATCAGGATGGGTGCGGTTTTCGCCGCCATGGTGGCATTGCGCGGCACGGCGATATCCATGAAGCCTACCCAGCGCAGCGCCTCGAACCCGGCCTGACCATTGCGCATCGCCAGCACCATGTCCCCAGCGCGCAGGTTCTCCACCGCATCTTCGCCATTTGGGGTCACAATACGCGTGCCTTCGGCAAAGCACACCACCTGTTCCCAGCCCTGCGTCCAGAGATTTGTGGTGACGCCACCGGCAACATGTTGATAGTTGATCCAGCCGCTGGCGGTTTCCCCTGAACTCCAGCCCACGCCCAGATCGAGGGTGTCATTGCCAATCCCATTGCCGAAGATATTGTCCCCATCGCCAATCAGCGTCTGACTGCCGCGGAAAGGGATATCTGTAGTCAGGAAGCTGTACCTATCAACTCCACCGCCAAAATCTAGCCAATCATTCCCACCACCGCCGGATAGCGTGTCAGAACCG
>JADCEV010000095.1 GCA_020249865.1 Roseomonas sp.
AAATCCAGGTCTTGGAGCCTGACAACTTCCAGCCACCATCCACCTTGGTCGCGCGTGTGCGCATGGAATTGGGATCAGACCCCGCATCGGGTTCCGTCAGGCCAAAGCAGCCCACCCATTCGCCGGTGCGGAGCTTCGGCAGGTATTTTTGCTTCTGTTCTTCGGACCCATAGGCATGGATCGGAAACATGACCAATGAGGATTGCACGCTAAACGCGCTGCGATAGCCGGAATCAACGCGCTCGACTTCGCGCGCCATCAGCCCATAGGCAACATAGGAAACACCAGCGCAGCCATAGCCATCCAGCGTGGCACCCAGGAAACCCATTTCGCCGAATTCATTCATGATGTCGCGGTCGAAACGCTCATGCCGATTGGCTTCCAGCACGCGCGGCATCAGGCGTTCCTGGCAGAATTGCCGGGCGCTGTCGCGGATCATGCGTTCTTCTTCCGTCAGCGCTTCTTCAAGCAGCAGCGGGTCTTCCCAGGTGAAGGGCGCGATGGCGGTCTTCTTCGGTGGGGTCACGACATTCATGCTTCTATCCTCAACTCAGGCTTTGTTTTGAACCATAAAATGAAGTTTGCGGGCGCGTCAGGCGGCGTCAACCTCGGGTGCTGCCTCCACCGCCGCCGGTGCCGCAGCGCGGCGTGGGCGGGGGATCGGGATCAGCATGAAGGCCGGCACCAAATCACCGAACCCCTGCACGGGCGGGCCAAGATCATCGCGGCGGTCGCGGTTGCGATAATCGCGATCCTGGCGCGGTGCCTCACGCTCACGCGGGGCGTAATCGCGCATGGCGGCTTCACGCAGCGCGAATTCGCTTGGCTGCGCATCACGGTCCCGCCGCGGCGTGCGATCCCGCCTGTTTGCATCGCGGCCTTCCGGCGCTTCGGGGCGCGGGCGGCGTTCTGCGCGGTCACGCCGGGCGGGAGGCTCGGCCGCAATTTCTTCCGGCGCTTCCGGGCGTGGCGCGCGGTCCTGACCATCACGGCGGCCACGTTCCGGCCGGCCACGCCCGCCATCACGACGATCCGGCCGACGCGCCGGGCCGCCACGGCCACGGCCACGCTTGGTGGAAGTCAGCGCTTCCTGGATTTCCGCCTCCGTCACCGGCTCCAGCCCTTCGATATCCAGAAGCGGGATCGGTTTGCCGGTCAGTTTTTCGATCGCGGCGACATTCTTCGCGTCATCGGCCGTCGCGATCGTATAGGCATGGCCTTCACGCCCGGCGCGACCGGTGCGGCCAATGCGATGCACGTAATCTTCCGAATGGAAGGGCACATCAAAATTGAACACATGCGACAAGCCGCCGATATCCAGCCCGCGTGCGGCGACATCGGAACAGACCAGCAGCTGCAATTCATCCGCCTTGAAGGCATTGAGTGTCGCGAAGCGCTGGCTTTGATCCATATCGCCATGCAAGGCGCCCACGCTGAAGCCATGCTTCTTCAGCGATTTGTACAGGATATCCACGTCAATCTTGCGATTGCAGAAGATCAGCGCATTGGTGACCTGCTCACGCCGGATCAGCCGGCGCAACGCCTCACGCTTGTCGAAGGGCTGCACGTAAGCCAGGCCCGTCGTGATCGTGGTCGCGACCGAAGCCGGGGGTGCGACCGTGATTTCCTTCGGGTTGGACAGGAAGGCATCCGCAAGCCGCCTGATTTCCGGCGCCATGGTGGCGCTGAAGAATAGCGTCTGGCGCAAGGGCGGCAGCATGGAAACAATGCGTTCCACATCCGGAATGAAGCCCATATCGAGCATCCGGTCCGCTTCATCAATCACCAGCACCTTGCAATCGGCGAGCAAGACGCGGCCACGATCAAACAGATCAAGCAGGCGGCCCGGCGTGGCGATCAGCACATCCACGCCCTTTTCCAGCACATCGCGCTGGTCATTCATGCTCTCACCACCGATCAGCAGCGCGTGATTGAGCTTCAGGTATTTGCCGTATTTCTCGAAATTCTCGGCGACCTGCAACGCAAGCTCGCGGGTCGGTTCCAGGATCAGGCTGCGCGGCATGCGTGCCTTGGCGCGTGATCCGGTCAGGATATCCAGCATGGGCAGCACGAAGGACGCGGTCTTGCCGGTGCCGGTTTGCGCGCAGCCCAGCACATCGCGGCCCATCAGCACATGGGGGATGGCCTGTTCCTGAATGGGGGTCGGGTGGCGATAGCCCGATTCCGTCACGGCCTTCACGATTTCCTCGGACAAGCCGATGGAATCGAAAGTGGCACGGTCTTCCTCGGGCGCCGGCGGGGCTTCAGTCGCCGTTTCTTCCGCCGTGGGGGCGGTCTCCTCCGGCGCGGTATCCGCCATGACGGGCGGCGGCGGGGGAGCGGTTTCTGCTTCGTGTTGGACAGCCTCGGCGGCGGTCACTTCAGTATTTTCGTTCAACTTCAATTGCTTTCTAGGCCCGCTTGGCGGGCGGCGGCGGTGGGTGCGGGAAAGGCCGAGCCCCGGCGGGGCGCGCATGCCGGGGCCGGCGGATCCGGCCCGCCTGTCCGCGAGCCCGCCCCCTATGCGCCCATACCGCGCGGGAATCAAGGATTTCCGTCGCTTCGCCGCTGCGATCTGGACCATCGCACCAGCCAGGGGTTAGAGCCCGCCCATGGATCAGAACGAAACCCTGCTGCTGCTGCCCGGCTTGCTCTGTGACGTGCGGCTGTGGCGCGACCAGATCGAAGCTTTCGGCGCATCCCGCCGCGTGGTGGTGGCCTGCCTGACCGGGCAGGACAGCATCGCCGCCATGGCGGAAGCCGCCCTTGCTGGGCTGGATGGGCCATTGGCCGTGGCGGGGCTTTCCATGGGCGGCTATGTGGCGCTGGAGATTGCCCGCCGCGCCCCGGGGCAGGTCAAGCGCCTCGCGCTATTCGATACCTCGGCCCGGCCGGATACGCCGGAACAGACCGAACGCCGGCGCGGCTTGCTTGCCCTTTCGCAAAGCGGGCAGTTTCGCGGCGTGACGCCGCGCCTGCTGCCCATGCTGGTGCATCCCTCCCGCCTGGATGGCCCCTTGGCCGCTGAGGTGATGGCCATGGCGGAACGGGTCGGGCGCGACGCCTTCCTCCGCCAGCAAACCGCCATTATGGGGCGCATCGATTCCAGGCCCGATTTGCCCACCATTCGCGCCAGGACCCTCGTGGCGGTGGGGGAGGATGATCTGCTGACACCACCCCATTTGGCCGAGGAAATGGCTGCCGCGATTCCCGGCGCGCATCTGGTGCGCTTCGCCGGTTCCGGCCATTTGCCGAGCATGGAAGTGCCGGAAGCGGTGAATGCCGCCATGGCCGAATGGTTGGCGGATTGAACATAAAAAAAGCGCGGCCCTTTCGGCACCGCGCTTCTTTAGGTCACTGACAGAAATCAGGCCGCCTTCGCCATCCCGCGCAGCACGTAATGCAGGATGCCGCCATTCTTGTAGTATTCCACCTCATCGGCGGTATCCACGCGGCACAGCACCTGGGTCTTTACCTGAGACCCATCGGCGCGGGTGATGACAACATCCATCATCATGCGCGGGGAAAGCTTTTCCACGCCCAGGATATCAATCTTCTCATCGCCCTTCAGGCCGAGGCTCTGGCGGCTTTCGCCTTCCTTGAAGACCAGCGGCAGCACGCCCATGCCGACCAGGTTTGAACGATGGATACGTTCAAAGCTTTCGGCAATCACGGCCTTGATGCCAAGCAGATAGGTGCCCTTCGCCGCCCAATCGCGCGAAGACCCGGTGCCATATTCCTTGCCGCCAATCACCACCAGCGGCACGCCTTCATTCTTGTAGCGCATCGCCGTGGTGTAGATCGGCGCCACATCACCCGAAGGGTAATGCTTGGAAATGCCGCCTTCCACACCGGGCACCATTTCATTGCGGATACGCGGATTGGCGAAGGTGCCGCGCATCATCACCTGATGGTTGCCGCGCCGCGCGCCATAGCTGTTGAAATCCGCCTGACGCACCTGGTGTTCCAGCAGATACTCACCCGCCGGCGACGCCTTACGGATATTGCCCGCCGGGGAGATATGGTCGGTGGTGATCGAGTCCGCGAGCTGCGCGAGGATGCGCGCGCCTTTCACGTCACCCACAGGCTTCGGATCGGCGGTCATGCCTTCGAAATACGGCGGGTTCTGCACATAGGTGCTGCCCGAATTCCAGCGATAGGTATCGCTGCCCGCTTCTACGCGAATGGCCTGCCATTGCGTCGGGCCCTTGAAGACATCGCCATAACGCTCCTGGAACATCTCACGCGTCACGGCGGCGTGAACCGTGTCGTTCACTTCCTTCTGCGTCGGCCAGATATCCTTCAGGTAGACCGGCTGGCCGTCCTTGCCCGTGCCAATCGGCTCCTTCGTCAGGTCCTTGCGGATGGTGCCAGCCAGCGCATAGGCCACCACCAGCGGGGGCGAGGCCAGATAATTCGCGCGCACATTGGCATGCACGCGGCCTTCGAAGTTGCGGTTGCCCGAAAGCACCGAAACGCCGACCAGCTTGTTGTTTTCAATCGCATCCACAATGGCATCCGGCAGCGGGCCGGAATTGCCGATGCAGGTGGTGCAGCCATAGCCTACGGTCTGGAAGCCAAGCGCATCCAGATGCGGCGTCAGCCCGGCCTTGTTCAGATATTCCGTCACCACCTGAGAGCCAGGCGCCAGCGACGTCTTCACCCAAGGCTTCGCCGTCAGGCCCTTTTCCACTGCCTTCTTCGCAACCAGGCCGGCTGCGACCAGCACATAGGGGTTGGATGTATTGGTGCAGGAAGTGATGGCGGCAATGACCACATCGCCATGGCCGAGGTCATAATTCGCCCCTTCCACCGGCACGCGCAGATCTGCCTGATCCCCCGGCACGCCCATGGTGCCCGCAGCAAGGTCCTTCAGGAAGGCCGGCGCGGCATTGCTGAGCGCCACGCGATCCTGCGGCCGCTTCGGGCCAGCCATGGAAGGCTCAACCGTGCTGAGATCCAGTTCCAGCGTATCGGTGAAGACCGGATCGGGCATGCCTTCCTCACGGAACATGCCCTGCGCCTTCAGATAGTCGCGCGTCAGGTTGATGCGATGCTCATCACGGCCAGACAGGCGCAGATATTCCAGCGTCGTGTCATCCACCGGGAAGAAGCCGCAGGTCGCGCCATATTCGGGGGCCATATTGCCGATGGTCGCACGATCCGCGAGCGGCAAATGCGCCAAACCAGGGCCGAAGAATTCAACGAACTTGCCGACCACGCCCTTCTTGCGGAGCATTTGCGTGACCGTCAGCACCAGATCGGTCGCTGTCACACCTTCCTTCACGGAACCGGTCAGCTTGAAGCCGATCACATCGGGGATGAGCATGGCGATCGGCTGGCCGAGCATGGCGGCTTCCGCTTCAATGCCGCCGACACCCCAGCCCAGCACGCCAAGGCCATTCACCATGGTGGTGTGGCTATCCGTGCCATAGCAAGAATCGGGGAAGGCAAAGACATCGCCGGTATCCGTCGCGGTCCAAACAACCTGCGCCAGATATTCCAGGTTCACCTGGTGGCAGATGCCCGTGCCCGGCGGCACGACTCGGAAATTATTGAAGGCTTCCTGACCCCAGCGGAGGAATTCGTAACGCTCACCATTGCGTTCAAATTCGATATCCACATTCTGCTTGAGCGCATTGCCGGTGCCCGAGACATCCACCATCACCGAATGGTCAATCACGAGGTCCACAGGCACCAGCGGGTTCACCTTGCGCGGATCACCACCCAGGCCAAGCAAGGCATCGCGCATGGCGGCAAGGTCCACCACGGCGGGAACACCCGTGAAATCCTGGAGCAGGATGCGCGCGGGGCGGAAAGGCACTTCCTTATCGGAACGGCCATCCTTCACCCATTCGGCGATCTTCTTCGCATCATCTACCGTGTAGGAACGGCCATCTTCGAAGCGCAGCACATTCTCAAGCAGCACCTTGAGGCTATAAGGCAGGCGGGCGACGTCGCCGATGCTCTTCGCCGCCTCGGGCAGGCTGAAATAGTGATAGGTCTTGCCGTCCACGCTGAGCGTGCGACGGGTCTTCAGGCTGTCTTGCCCGATCATCCGCATGGCTGGTTACCCTTCCTCAAGCGCGCTGGCCTTGCGCGGCCGCGCCAATGGCGGCTTTAAAGCATGAGGACGGGATGCGGTCCATTGGCGAGGGGGCGGATTTTGGCGGCGGGGCAACCCATTTTGGACGTGTTGGACCTTGCCTGCATCCGCGGTGACCGGGCGGTGTTCGCTGGCCTCAGCTTCTCCGTGCCCGCCGGTGGCGCGCTGCTGCTGACCGGCGCCAATGGCGCGGGGAAATCAAGCCTGCTTCGCGTCATTGCCGGTCTGCTGCCGGCGGCGGGTGGTGAGGTGTTGCTGGAAGGCACGCCCGCCCGCACCGATCCTGCCGGCCATGCGCTCAGGCTCCGCTATATCTCCAGCCAGGATGCGCTGAAGCCGGCGCTGACGGTGGCGGAAAACCTGGCCTTTTATGCGGCACTTTGGGGTGGCGAAGTCAGCCCGGCCTTGGAAGCGCTGGGCCTTGGCGCGCTCGCTTCCCTGCCGGGGCGGGTGCTGTCCACCGGGCAAAGGCGGCGCCTGGCCTTGGCGCGGCTGGCCTTGGCGCCTGCACGGCTTTGGCTTTTGGATGAACCTAGCCTTGGGCTGGATGCGGTCTCTGTCACGCGGCTTGGCGATTTGATGGCGCGCCACCGCGCCGCCGGCGGCGCCATCCTGGCCGCGACCCATCTGCCCTTGCCCCTGCCCGATGCGGTGGAGTTGAAGCTATGAGCGGGGGCGTTTTTGGCGGGTTCCTCGCGGTGCTCGGGCGGGAATGGAAGCTCGCGCTGCGCCACCCATCCGATACCCTGGCCGCCGTTTTGTTCTTTGTGCTGGTGGCGGCGCTTTTCCCCTTTGGCGTAGGGCCGGCGCCTGAGACGCTTTCCCGCCTTGCCCCCGGCGCCCTGCTGGCCGCCGCCTTACTGGCCGCGCTTTTGCCACTCGACCGGCTTTTCGGGGCGGAGGCTGAGGATGGCTCGCTTGATCAATTGCTGCTCTCTGGCCTGCCGCGCGGGGTGCTGGCGGCGGCCAAGGCACTCGGCCATTGGCTGACCACGGGCGTGCCGCTGATCGCTGCGACCCCGATTGCGGCGGCGATGCTCAACCTGCCGGTGGAAGCTTGGGGGGTCGCGATGATGGCTCTTGCCTTGGCCACCGCGCTTTTGTCGCTGCTCGGTACTTTGGGCGCGGCGCTGACACTTGGCGCCAGGCGGGGCGGCGTGCTGCTGCCCTTGCTGGTGTTGCCGCTCGCGATTCCGGCGGTGATTTTCGGCGCGGCGGCGATTGAAGCCGCCAGCGCCGGGCTTTCCGCCGCCCCCTTCCTGCTGCTGCTGGGCGCGGGGGTTTCGCTGGCAGCGCCGCTCGCGCCCCTGGCAGCAGGGGCGGCGCTTGGGGGTGATTAGGCCGGCGGCATGGCCCAGATCGCGGCCTCATTCCCAGCGGCGTAGTAATTATTGGTGATCGCCGCATTGCGATTGACCAGCGGGCGCATGAAAAGCGGGTGCGTCATGCTGCGGATTTCATGTTCCACTTCAAACAGCACACGCCCATCATTCGGGTCCACCACCTTGATGAAGCGGTATTGATGCGCGCTGTCCTCACGCGAAATCAGGCCGCGTTCATTAAGCCGGTTGTAGATGCCGCCGAAATCCACGAAGGCCAATTGAATGTGATGGCCATCAAAGGCGGGTTGTGGCTTGTCGGTTTCACGGAAGATCAGGAATTGCTCCCGCGCCACGCGCACATGAAGCGCGCCATCGCGCATTGCCGTGCTGGTGCCGATGATCTGCTCATAAAACCGCGCCATGCCGGGCAGCGTGCCGGGTGCGACATCAAATTCAACATAGGGCATGCCAAGCGTGATACGGCCAAGCCTGTCTGCATCCGGCGCATGGCAGCGCATGCGATTGCCCCAGGGGCAGGTCACATCCACATGATCAGCGGCTTCCGCAAAGCTGTATTGCGTGCCTTCCAGCCAACGCCGCGCACGATCCAGCCGATGCAATAGCTGCGCGCGATCCGGCAGCACCAGGCCCACCGTGCCGCGCAGCACTTGCGCGGGGCCGGTCGGCAAATGGAATTGGCTGATGCCGACATTGGCCCACATATTGTCAATGCCGGTCATCAGATAGGGATCACGCGTCAGGCCAAGCGCGCTGATGTAGAAGGCGGTCGCCTTCAACTGATCCGGCACTTGCAGATTGACATGCTGCAATTCGACAACATTGCCGAGGGATTCTTCCGTCCGATCCCAGGGGCAGGCGAGTTTCGGGGTGCCGTCCATTGTTTCGCTCCGTTTACTTGTTGCTGTTTGCTGTCTTTGCCTAAGCGGCGGTGGGCCGAGGATGCCGGACCTGCCCTGGTCGCGCAACATCGCGAAGCATCGGCCCGGCGTGCTGCCGCTGCCAAAGCCAAGCAGCCTACTTCGCCCGCGCCGCGATGAAGCCGCCGCCGGCGACCATCAATGTCGCCAGCGCAGCGCGCCAGGATGCCTCTCCCTCCCCGGCGGCGATCAGCAGCAGGGTTGAAGCGACCGGCACAGCATAGGCCAGCGTGCCAAGCAGCCGCGGGTCGCCGCGCTTCATCCCGATATCCCAGAGGAAGAAGGCCGCGCCGACCGGCCCAAGGCCAAGCATCACCACCGCCAGCCATTGCCGGGCATCCGGTGCCACGGTGGTCTCAAGGCCCAGATGCAGCACAGCGGCCAGCGCCGCCGTCGCCAGGCAGAAGCCTGCCACCGCCTCGGTCGGGATGCGGGCAAGCCGTGCCGTGCCGGCGGTGACGGAATAGACTGCCCAAACCACCGCGCAGCCCGCCGCGGCGATGAAGCCGGGCAATGCCTCTGGCGGGAAGGAGGCGCCGGGGCCGACAAGCAAGGCGCAGCCGGCGAAGCCGAGCGCCACCCCAGCAAGCCGCACGGAGCCAAGTGGCAGCCCGCGGATTGGCGCGGCCAGCAACACGATCAGCAGCGGCCAGAGATAGTTGATAAGGTTCACTTCCAGCGCCGGCGCCAGCGCAAAGGCGAGGAAGTAGAGCGCGTGATAGCCAAACAGCCCGCCCACGCCATGCGCCCAGGCGAGCGGCCCCTGGCGCAGCGCCGCGGCCTGCCCCCGCGCCAGCACCACTGCCAGCCCGACCCCACCACCGATGGCGAAACCCATGGCGGTGAGTTGCAATGGCGGGATGCCGGCAGCCAACCGCGACAACAAAGCAAGAAACGCCCAGAGGATCAGCGCGCCGCAGCCAGCCAGCGTGGCGGGGGACATGGCGCGGCCTTAGCCCAGGGCGGCGCGTTGATCCTTCACTGCACCTATTCCGCCGCCTTGGGCGCGTAGCCCAGGCCGCCTTGGTATTTCTCGGCCGCGTCCGCAGGCAGGAATTCGGCTTCCATTTCGCGGATGCGGTCAAACCCCGCGAAGCCATGCAGATTGCCCATGGGGTGCTGCTTGAAGCGCGCATCATAGGCGGCTTCCGCCATCGGGCCTTCAGCCTTCAGTGTGGTCGCGAAATCATGGATCGCCATGATGGTGGCGCGCATCGCTGCCCCCGGCAGGATGCAGGCGCGAATGCCAATTGCGGCCATTTCTTCCGCCGTGAAGCGGGGTGAAATGCCGGTCATGTTGTAGAAGACCGGGCCTTTCACCGCCTGGCAAATATGCGCCACTTCTTCCTTGTCCTTCGGGCCTTCCACGAAAGCGAGGTCCGCGCCCGCTTCCAAAAACGCGTTGGCGCGGGTGATGGCTTCTTCCATGGAACCGCCATGCGCACCGCGCGCATCGGTGCGCGCGATGATGACGAAATCCGGATCGAGCGCATCGCGCGTTTTGCAGGCAGCGCGGATTTTCAGCACGGCTTCATCGCGCGCAATCACCTCCCGCCCCGCGACATGGCCGCAGCGCTTGGGCGCCACCTGATCTTCCAGATGCAGCCCCGCCACGCCGGCACGGATATATTCTTCCACCGTGCGCACCACATTGATGGCATTGCCAAAGCCCGTATCGGCATCGGCAATCAGTGGCGCGCGCACGGCAGAGGCGATCAGCTTCGCATTCAGCGCCATTTCGGTCAGCGTAATCAGCCCCGCATCCGGCAGGCCAAGCAGATTGAGCGATGTGCCATAGCCCGACATGTAAAGCGCCGGAAAACCCGCATGTTCCAGAATGCGGGCCGACATGGCGTTGAAGCAGCCGGGCAGGATCAGCGGCGCGGGTTCCTTCAACAAAGCCCGCAAGCGTGTGGTGGCGCGGGCGGGGCTGGCTTGACCAAGGCGCATCGGATTTTTCCTTATTTCAGCGGGAAGCCAAGGGAACGCAGCGCGGCCTTCAGCCCATCCCTTCCACGCAGCGCGCCAATGGTGCCGATGCGCGAAATCACCCGCTGCGACCAATTATCGGCGGCCATTTCATAACGCTTGGAATAATCCGCGAGCTTTTCATCATAGGCCGCGCGGAGCGATTTTTCCTTGGCGGTGGAATAGGTTTCGTGATGCAGTACCGCTTCCTGCGACAAGCGCGGCTTCACGGCACTTTCCTTGCCTGGCGCGGCATAACCCACGCAAAGGCCAAAGACCGGGGCGGCGCCGGGCGGCAGACCAAGCATGGCCGCGACGCGCGGCACATCATTGCGAAGCGCGCCGATATAAACCGTAGCCAGGCCCAGGCTTTCTGCCGCCACCACCGCGTTTTGCGCGGCGAGCCCCGCATCAATCGCGGCCACCAGGAAGGTTTCCAGGAAGGGCATGCCGGCCAGCGCCACACCTTCCTGCTGACCGAGCCGTTCATTGCGCGACACATCCGCGATGAAAACCAGGAAGATCGGGCATTGTTCGATATGCTTCTGCCCGCCCGCAATCGCCGCCAGCGCCTTGCGCTTTTCCGGATCATTCACCGAAACCGCGGACCAGGTTTGCAGGTTGGAAGACGTCGCCGCCGATTGCGCCGCCGCGATCAGGGATTCCAGCGTGCCTTCCGGCAGCGGGTCTGACCGATAGCCGCGCACGGAACG
>JADCEV010000096.1 GCA_020249865.1 Roseomonas sp.
CATCGGGTCTCTGGCCTTTTGCTGGCGTTGTTTTTGCCGCTGCATTTCTGGGCACTCGGCAGCGCCATTCAGGGGGAAGCCCGGCTGGAGGGGTTTTTGCGCTGGGCAGACAACCCGCTGGTGAAGGCGGCGGAAACCGCGCTGGTGATCCTGCTGGCGGCGCATCTGGCAGGTGGTTTGCGTGTGATGGCGCTCGAGTTTCTGGGCTGGGGGCGGGCGCAGAAGGATCTGGTGGCGGCCTCCTTCGGGCTTGCCCTGCTGGTGGGTTTGGTTTTCCTGTTCAATGTCTTTTGATCTTCTGGCGCTGCTCGGTGGCTGCTTCATCGCGGCCTTTTGCTCGGGCCTGGCGGGCTTTGCCTTCAACCTGGTGGCGGCGGGAATCCTCTATCATTGGGTCACCCCGCAGGAGATTGCGCCGGTGCTGGTGCTGGGATCACTGCTGATCCAAAGCGTGACCCTGCGCGTGGTTTGGCCCGCCATTCGATGGCCGGTGCTGAAGCCCTATGTTTTTGCCGGCGCCTTGGGCACGCCTTTCGGGGTTTGGGCGCTGAGTGTCGTTGAAGCGCGCGTGATTGTGGCCGGCATCGGGATTTTATTGGTGGGCTATGCCGGCTTCATGCTGGCGCGGATTGCGCTGCGCCTGGCGCCGCCCAAACTCGTCGCCGGGCCGCGCGCCGATGCGGTGGTGGGGTTTTTCGCGGGCGCCTTGGGCGGCATTGGCGGGTTTTCCGGCGCGCTGCCTTCCATGTGGACGGATGTGAAGGGCCTCAGAAAGGATGAAGCCCGCGCGATTTTCCAGCCCTTCATTGTGGTGATGCAGATCATCGCCGCGGCTGGCTTGGCCTATGCCGGGTTTTTCACGCTGGACACCGCCAAAACCCTGCTGATCGCCCTGCCCGCCTTGGGTCTTGGCACCTGGCTTGGCATGCGCGCCTATCGCGTGATCCCGGCCGAGGGGTTCCGGCTAGTGCTGTTGGGGCTGCTGTTTTTATCGGGCCTTTCGCTGGTGCTTTGAAACGCTTTCATCCTGCCGTTGCTTGTGGGAAACTCGGGTAGCAGGGGGGATGAGTGCATGAGCCTGATGTCAAAGACCGAAATCGCGCCGCTGGTAGTCACGCCGGAGGCGATCGAGGAAGCGGCCAAGCTGCTTTATATCCGCGCCTGCAAAATCCTGCCCGATGACATCAAGGCCGGCTTCACACGGCTGGATGCTACTGAGACCGATGCCACCGCCAAGACCATCCTGGCCACCATGATTGAGAATATCGGTGTGGCGGAACGGATGGATAATTTGCTCTGTCAGGATACTGGCATTCCTATCTTCAACCTGTTGATCGGGCGCAATGTGGCGGTGGATGGCTTTGCGTTGAAGGAAGCCATTGCCCGCGGCACGGCGCGCGCCACGCGCGAACACCCGCTGCGGTCTTCCGTGGTGCATCCCATCACCCGCAAGAATGAGCATACGTCGTGCGGCGAACGCGTACCGGTCATTAATATTGATTTCACCGATGCGGATCGCGAATTGCGGTTGGAGATGATTCCGAAAGGATCGGGCTCAGAAAACGGGTCCTTTCTGCAAATGCTGATCCCCGCCGATGGGCTTGCTGCCGTGAAGCGCTTTGTGGTGGACCGCGTAATCCAGGCCGGCGGCAAGGTCTGCCCGCCGACGATTGTGGGTGTTGGTGTGGGTGGCACTTCCGATCTTTGCATGCATTTGGCGAAGATTGCGGCAACCCGCCCGCTTGGATCACGCTGCGCCGATGCGGAAGGCGCGAAGCTGGAAGCGGAGCTTTCGGAAGCGGTGAATGCGCTTGGCATTGGCCCGCAAGGCTTGGGTGGTGACAGCACTTCCTTCGCCGTGCATGTGGAAACGGCGGCAACGCATATCACCATGAACCCGGTGGCGGTGAATATCCAATGCCATAGCGCGCGCCGCGCGAGTGCAACCTTCACACCCGCCGGCATCAGTATTGGATTCTGAACCATGTCTTCCGCCAGCATTACCGTGTTATTGGCTGGGCCCGCGGATCGCCCGGCCCTGATGCGCGTGCTGGCGGAAATGAGCGCCTATTATGATGAGTTTTCGGGCCGAAAGCGCCTGGTTGCGGCGGCCGAAGCATTGACCGCGCCAGCCAATCGCGCCGGCCCCTTTTGCCTGATTGCGCGTGCGGGGGATGAACCCGCGGGGCTGGTTTCGCTTTCGGGATTTTTCCCGGCGCGGGATTTTACCTGGGGGCTTTTGCTCAAGGATGTTTTCGTGATGGAGGCGCATCGCGGCACGCGCGCTGCCCGCGCCCTGATGCGCGGCGCGATGCGCTTTGCCGCAACCGGTGGCTATAGCTGTGTTGAATGGGGCGCGGGTGAGGAAAATCTGCGCGCCCGCGCCTTTTTCGCCAATCTTGGCGTGGCGCCCACAGCGCGGCTTTTCTACCGCCTGGAAGATGAGGCCTTGGCCGAAGCCGCCCATGGGCTGTGGCCAGTGCCGGAGGAAGAGACATGACGCATCACACCCTGCCCATGCCGATCACCGAAGCCCAAGTCCGCGCGCTGCGCGTGGGCGATACGGTGACCTTGGAAGAAACGCTGTATGGCATTAGGGATGCGACGCAGATCCATATGTTCGATCATGGCCGGCGCACGAAGTTCAATCTGCAAGGCCATGCCGTGATCCATACCGCGCCCAATCTGCGCAAGGTGGAACGCGTGGGCAATAATCATTCGGGCTATGAGGCGGTGTGCGTTGGCACCACGACATCAGACCGCATGGAACGCTTCACCCGCCCGCTGATGGAACGCGAAGGTGTGCGCATCATCATCGGCAAGGGCGGCTTGCGCGATGGATCGCTTGCAGCCTTTCGCGATTTGGGCGGCGCCTATCTGGCCGTGGTCGGTGGTGCAGCGGCGCTGGAGACCACCTGGATCGAAGCGGTGGAGGATGTGGATATGGATGATCTCAATCCCGAAAGCCTCTACAAGTTTCGTATCAAGGGTTTTGGGCCTTTGCTGGTCGCGATGGATAGCCATGGCGGCAGCCTTTATGCCGCAGTGAATGATGAAGCGGCGCGCAGGCGCCAGGCCGTGCTTGAAAAGCTGGGGGCGGCATGATGCCCACTGAAATCACACGGCGCAACACGGATATTCTGGTGCTGGGTGCGGGCGGCGCTGGTTTGCTCGCGGCACTGCACGCCAAGGCTGGCAATCCCGCGCTGGAAGTCACCATTGCGGTCAAGGGCCTGCTTGGCAAATGCGGCTGCACGCGCATGGTCCAGGGCGGCTATAATGTCGCGATTGCCGAGGGTGATTCGGCTGAGCGCCATTTCATGGATACGCTTGATGGCGGCAAATGGCTGAATGATCAGGATTTGGCCTGGACGCTGGTGGTTGGCGCGCAGCGCCGCATTCGTGAATTGGAAAATCGCTGGGGCTGTTTTTTCGATCGCAATGCCGATGGCACCATTCATCAAAAAGCTTTTGCCGGGCAGACTTTTGATCGCACCGTGCATAAGGGTGATCTGACCGGCATTGAGATTGTCAATCGCCTGGCGGAACAGGTTTGGGCGCGCGGCATTCAACGGCTGGAAGAACATCGCGCTGTGGCGCTCATTCCAAGCGCGGATGGTGCGCGGCTTTCGGGTGTGCTGCTGATTGATATGCGCTCGGGCGGTTTGGTGTTTGTGCAGGCCAAGGCCGTGATGCTCGGCACCGGTGGCGGGCCCACCATGTATAAATGTCACACGCCATCAGGCGATAAATCCTGCGATGGAATGGCGATGGCGCTGCGCGCGGGCTTGGCCTTGCGCGATATGGAAATGGTGCAATTCCACCCGACCGGCGTGCTGGCGGGGCCTGGCACGCGCATGACCGGCACGATCATTGAAGAAGGTTTGCGCGGTGCGGGCGGCTATCTGCTCGGCGGAGATGGCAAGCGCTTCATGGCGAAATATGACAAGCGCGCCGAGCGTGCGACGCGCGATATCGTCAGCCGTTCCATGCAGCGCGAAATCCTGGCCGGCAATGTGAATGATGCCGGCGGGCTTTGGATTGAAATGGGGCATCTTGGCCCGGATCGCGTGCGGCGCGAATTCAAGGGCATGGTGGAACGCTGCGCCGATATGGGCTTTGACCTGGCCGGCGGCCGCGTGCCGGTGGTGCCGACCGCGCATTACATGATGGGCGGCGTGGTGTTCCGCCCGGATGGCAGCACTGCCTTGCCGGGGCTTTTCGCCGCCGGTGAGGATACGGGCGGCGTGCATGGCGCCAATCGCTTAGGCGGGAATGGGGTTGCGAATTCCACTGTATTCGGCGGCATTGCAGGCGATACCATGGCTGCCTGGGTGCCGCGCGAAGGGGCGCTGGTAGCACCCGATGCAACCGCGCTTGATGCCGCCATCGCCGCGCTTGAAGCGCCTTTCGCGCGACCGGCGCGCAATCTTTCGCCGCTGCGTGACGCCTTGCAGGAAATGATGTGGGACAAGGCCGGCATTCTGCGCGATGCGGCGGGGCTGGCCGAGGCAACCAGCGCGCTGGATGCGTTGGAGGCAGAGCTTGATGCTTCCGGCGTTGATGGCGCCAATCGCGCCTTCAACCTGACCTGGCATGATTGGCTCAATCTGAAATCGCTGCTGTTGGTGAGCCGCGCGATTGTGGTGGCGTCCCAGGCGCGGGAGGAATCACGTGGCGCACATTGGCGCGAGGATTTCCCGGAAACGCGCGACGACCGGACGGGGCTTGCGGCGACATCCGTGCGGCTGGATGATGGCCGCGTGGTTCAGGAATGGCAGAAGGTTGCCTTCACGCGCCTGAAGCCAGGCGAAAGCCTGCTCACGCAGGTCGCGGCGGAGTAGCGCGATGACTCCAGCCTTTCCAAGTTTTGCCGAGGCTTTCCGCGTGTGGCTGCGCATCGGTTTGCTGTCCTTCGGCGGGCCCGCGGCGCAGATTGCGGTGATGCATCGCGAAGTGGTGGAACAGCGCCATTGGGTATCCGATGCACGTTTTCTGCACGCGCTGAATTTCTGCATGCTGCTGCCGGGGCCGGAGGCGCAGCAATTGGCAACCTATCTCGGCTGGCTGATGCATGGCGTGCGCGGTGGCTTGGCAGCGGGGTTGCTGTTCATCCTGCCCGGTGCGGCGGTAATGCTGGCACTCTCCATCATCTATGCCACCTTGGGCGATGTGCCGATTGTGGCCGCGCTATTCTTTGGCTTGAAATGCGCGGTGCTGGTGCTGGTGGTGGAAGCGCTGATCAAGGTGGCGAAGCGTGCGCTGAAGGGGCCGGTGCCTGTCGCGCTTGCCATCGCAGCCTTTGCCGCACTCGCGCTGTTCAATGTGCCCTTTCCGCTGGTGGTGCTGGGTGCGCTCGCGATTGGTTTTGCTTTGCCCCAGGCTTTCGGCGGCGCCGGCCATGGTGCGGCAAAGGATGGCCCGCCCGCGCTATTGGATGCCGCCATCGCGGCCGATCCGGAACGCCCGGCGCGCATGGCCGGCGCCGCGCGGCGCGCGGGGCTGATTGCGCTGGCGCTTTGGCTCTGGCCCGTCGTGCTGCTGCTGGGATCGGGCGTTTATGGCGATATTGCCTGGTTTTTCTCCAAGCTTGCAGTGGTGACTTTTGGCGGCGCCTATGCGGTGCTGGCCTATGCCGCGCAGGAAGCGGTGGAGCATTACCAATGGCTCTCCGCGCCCGAAATGCTGGCGGGGTTGGGGCTGGCGGAAACCACGCCCGGGCCGCTGATCCTGGTGCTGCAATTTGTGGGCTTCCTGGCGGGCTATCGCGCTGATGGTGTGTTGGGTGGGGTTGCGGGCAGTGCGCTGACGCTTTGGGTGACATTCGCGCCCTGCTTTGCCTGGATTTTTCTGGGTGCGCCCTTTGTTGAAAAGCTGCATGCCGCGCCACGCCTGAAGGGCGCTTTGGGCGCAGTGACGGCGGCAGTGGTGGGTGTGATTGCCAACCTCGCGCTCTGGTTTGGGTTGCGCGTGATTTTCCGCGATGTGCAGGTCAGCAGCTTCGGGCCGATCCGGCTTGATCTGCCGGTTCTGACCAGCCTTGACCCGGCGGCGCTGGCGCTGGCGGTCTTCGCTGCCGTGCTGCTATTCCCGATGAAGCAAGGCCTGACGCGCAGCCTTGGCTTCACCGCGATTGCGGGTTTGGTGTTGAAATTCGCGGGGTTTTGAAGGGACCAGTTACCCCGGCGTGAAAGCCTCATGCACTGCGGTCTGGATGCCGCCGCCGACAATCGGGCCGCCACCGGCGACATAGATCCAATCGCCAATCAGCGCCGCGCCCAAGCCATGCCGCGGTGTCGGCATGGGGGCGTGATGCTGCCAGCTATCGGTGGCGGGATCATAGGATTCCACCGTGCCGATCACGCGATCAATCGGACGGTTTTGCGCGTCATAAAGCCGTTCCTCGCCGCCCATGCACCAGAAGCGCCCGCGCAGTACCGCCATGCCATGGCCCGAACGTGGCGTCGGGATCGGCGCACGCTGGCGCCAGGTATCGCTTGCCGGATCATAAACATGATGCAGACCGGTATTGTTTTCAAAAGTGTTGAAACGCCCGCCGGCAATGTGAATCCGCCCTTCCCAAACCACCACGCCCGCATGGTCACGCCCCGCCGGCAGCGGGCGGAGCAGCGTCCATTTATCGGCCTGCGGGTCGTAGACCTCATTCCAGGAAATGCTGGCCCGTTCGGGTGAGGGATCGGTTGCGCCACCGATATGATAAATCTTGCCACCCACGGCGGCGACGGCACCCGCGCCACGCGGGCGCGGCATGGGTGCGATGGCAGACCAGCGATCTGCCGCGACATCATAGACAAAGGCCTTGTTGTCGGAAGCGCGGTTCTGTTCGGTGAAACCGCCCAACGCGTAAATCCGGCCCGCATCGGCAACTACGCCGACATGATTGGCGCCGCGCGGCAAGGGCGCTGCTTCCTGCCAGCGATCCGCCGCCGGGTCATAGACATGGTGATAGGGCTTATCCACCTGGCCTTGGGCATAGCCGCCAATTACATGCAGCTTGCCCGCCCAGGCGGTGGCCCAGGCCATTTCACTGCGCGGCAGGGGCAAAGGGGCGCGCGATACCCAGCGCCCCGGCGGCCCGGCCGGTGCGGGGCTGGTCACCACACGCTGCGCCAATTGCTCAGGGGTTAGAGCCTGCGGATTGGGCCCGCGCAGCGCGGACATTTGATCTGCCGGGATATTCGCGCCGTGATGCCCGTGATGCTGCGCCTGGGCTGCGCCTGCCAGCATCGCCGCACCTGTTCCCAGAAAAATCCTGCGCCGCATTCGTTATGCCCCCTGCCTTGATGGCCGAAAGCTTGCGCGAATGCGGCGCCTGATCAAGCCCTGTTCGAAGCGTTTTCAAGCCAAGTGAAATCACTTGGCGGCTCGGAAAACGCGGCCAAACAAAAGTTTAGAGCTGTTTCGGTGAACGCATGTGAACAGAAACAGCTCTAGGCAGCTTCGGCCTGGGTTGCCTCCGGCGCGGCGTGGCGCACTTCCAGCCCATCGGGGCTGGCCGTGACGGTCAGGCTTTCGCCATCCTTCACGCTGCCTTCCAGCAGCAGCCCCGCCAGCTTGTCCTGCAGGTTCCGCTGAATGACACGCTTCAGCGGACGCGCGCCATAAACCGGATCATAGCCTGCTTCCGCGAGCCATTCCCGCGCTGCCTCATCCAAGGAGAGCGCGATTTTGCGATCCTCCAGCAAACGGCGCAGGCCGCGCAGCTGAATATCCACAATCGCCGCCATATCCCCACGTGCCAGGCGCCGGAACAGCACAATCTCATCCAACCGGTTGAGGAATTCCGGCCGGAAGCGTTCACGCACCGAACGCATCACCGAAGGCCGCGCCGCTTCGATATCGGCACTTTCCGGCAATTCCGCGATGGCATGCGCGCCCAGATTGCTGGTCAGCACAATGATGGTGTTGCGGAAATCAACGGTCCGCCCCTGGCCATCCGTCAGCCGCCCATCATCCAGCACCTGCAACAGCACATTGAAGACATCATCATGGGCCTTTTCGACCTCATCAAACAAAATCACCTGGTAAGGCCGCCGGCGCACGGCTTCTGTCAGCGCGCCGCCTTCCTCATAGCCCACATAGCCTGGGGGCGCGCCGATCAGCCGCGATACCGCGTGCTTTTCCATGTACTCAGACATGTCAATGCGCGTCATGGCGCGTTCATCATCGAACAGGAAGGAAGCGAGCGACTTCACCAATTCCGTCTTGCCGACGCCAGTCGGGCCGAGGAACAGGAAGCTGCCGATCGGGCGATTGGGATCCTGCAAGCCGGCACGCGCACGGCGCACGGCCTTGGAAACCGCTTCAAGCGCCTCTTCCTGACCGACCACGCGCTTGCGCAATTGGTCTTCCATCCGCAGCAGCTTGGCGCGTTCGCCTTCCAGCATTTTCTCAACCGGAATACCGGTCCAGCGGCTCACCACCGCCGCAATGCCTTCTTCCGTCACGGCTTCATTGACCAGCTTGGCATCGCCATTGCCGGCATCTGCGAGCTTCTTTTCAATGCCCGGAATGACGCCATAGAGCAGTTCGGAAGCCTTGGTCAGATCGCCGCGGCGCTGGGCCAATTCAACTTCGGTCCGCGCCTTGTCCAATTCTTCCTTGAGCTTCTGGCTTTCAACCACCTTGCCCTTTTCGGATTCCCAGCGCGTGGTCATGGCGGCTGAGCTTTCCTCAAGCTCCGCCAATTCCTTTTCAAGCTTGGCGAGGCGATCACGCGATGCCGCGTCATCTTCCTTCTTCAGCGCTTCGCGTTCGATCTTGAGGCGCATGAGGTCGCGGTCAATCGCGTCCAGCTCCTCAGGCTTGCTGTCCACCTGCATGCGAAGGCGCGATGAAGCCTCATCCACCAAATCAATCGCCTTGTCGGGCAGGAAGCGGTCTGTGATGTAGCGGTTGGAAAGGGTGGCGGCGGCCACCAGCGCGCCATCGGCAATGCGCACCCCGTGATGGAGTTCGTATTTTTCCTTGATGCCGCGCAGGATGGAGATGGTGTCCTCCACGCTGGGCTCACCGACAAATACAGGCTGGAAGCGCCGCGCCAGCGCCGCATCCTTTTCCACGTGCTTGCGGTATTCATCCAGCGTGGTCGCCCCAATGCAATGCAATTCACCGCGCGCCAGGGCTGGCTTCAGCAGATTCGATGCATCCATCGCCCCATCCGCCTTGCCAGCGCCGACCAGCGTGTGCATTTCATCAATGAACAGGATGATTTCACCTTCCGCCTGCGTGGTTTCCGCCAGTACGGCCTTCAGGCGTTCCTCAAACTCGCCGCGATATTTGGCACCAGCCACCATGGCGCCAAGGTCGAGCGCCATGACGCGCTTGGTCTTCAAGGCTTCCGGCACATCGCCATTGACGATGCGGAGCGCGAGCCCTTCCACAATCGCGGTCTTGCCGACACCGGGTTCGCCGATCAGCACCGGGTTGTTCTTGGTACGGCGCGCCAACACCTGAATGGCGCGGCGAATTTCTTCATCGCGGCCAATCACCGGGTCAAGCTTGCCCTGGCGTGCCACTTCCGTGATGTCGCGCGCGTATTTCTTCAAAGCATCGAAGCTGTCTTCAGCGTTCTGGCTATTCACCGTGCGACCCTTGCGGATTTGCGCAATGGCCTTTTCCAGCTTGTCGGGCTCGGCGCCCGCCACGCGGAGCGCGCGCCCGGCATCGCCTTCGCTGCCGGCGAGTGCCACCAGCACGCGGTCCTGCGCCACAAAGGCATCGCCGGCGCGATTGGCCTGTTCCTGGGCATTGCCAAGAATGCGCACGATATCGGCGGTGAAGCTTGGTTGTGCGGAAGCGCCGCCGCCGGTCACTTTCGGCAGGCGCGCGATATAGCTGTCAACCGCATTCTTGGCGCGAATCGGGTCCCCGCCGGCAGCGCGGATCAGGCCGCTTGCCGCCCCTTCCGGGTCATCCAGCAGCGCCTTCAACAGATGCGTCGGCGTCACCTGCTGGTGGAATTCGCGGATGGCAATGGTTTGCGCCGCTTGCAGAAAACCGCGGGCGCGGTCGGTGAACTTTTCGATATCCATGTGGTCCCTCTCCTGAGCGGACGATGCCCCTCGCCCCCGAATGGGCAACGAATGACACCAGAATGCTTGATATGTGGTATCTGGGCTTGATCTGCTTCAAGGGGGAGCCCGATGCGTATCGAAAAGATCTACCGCTACCCGGTGAAGGGCCTGTCTGCCGAGGCCATGGAAGCCGTGGCGCTGATGCCCGGTGAGATGCTGGCGCATGATAGGCGCTTTGCCTTGGCACAGGGTGATGCGCCTTTTGATGTGGCGGCCCCGCGCTGGCTTTCCAAGCGTAATTTCGGCTGCCTGATGGCCAATGAACGCTTGGCCCTGCTGCATACCGCCTTTGACCCGCATGACGGGAGCCTCGCCATCCGCGCCCCCGGCGCTGCGCCCTTTCTGGGCGATACGCGGACCGAGGAAGGCAAGGCCGCCATCGCGCGCTACCTCACGGATTTCCTGGGCGCTGAGGCGCGCGGCGAACCCCGCTTCATCGAAGCCCCCGGCCATCGCTTTTCCGATGTGGCGATGAAGGTGGTTTCCATCATTGGCCTTTCCAGCCTGCATGCGCTGGAAGCCGAGGCCGGCATGGTGCTGGACCCGCTGCGTTTTCGCGCGAATTTCTATTTCTCTGGTGGCCGGCCCTGGGTGGAGTTCGATTGGATCGGCAAGGAAATCCAGATCGGCCAGGTGCGGCTGAAGGTGGTGAAGCGCATCGTGCGCTGCGCGGCGACCGAGGTGAACCCCGAAACCGCCGCGCGCGACGCCAACCCGCCGCGCGATCTCCGCCGGCATTTCGGCCATGCGGATTTGGGCGTGTATGCCGAGGTTTTGGACGGCGGAAATATCGCGCTGGGTGACGCGCTGGAACCGATGATGCTGGACTTGTGACGGCGCCTTTTTTCAACCGTGTGACGGGTCAAGTTCTGGGCATGGCCGCCCCTATTCCGCAGCCTGTGCGGCCAGGTTCAGCGGGCAGGGCTAACTCGGGGAAGGGTGTCATGCGCTACGTCCCACTGATTGCACTGGCAGTCGCAGCCATCGGCACCGCCGCGGCGCAAACGCTTTCCTACAACATCCCAGGCACCGGGCAGGATCGGTGCTTTGGCGCAGCCGGGCAGATCGCCTGCCCTGAGCCAGGCACGCCCTTTGCCGGCGCGGATGGCACTCCGCCACGCCGGGCCTTGGCGTATCGTGCGCATGGTGATGGCACCGTCACCGATCTCGTCACAGGCCTGACCTGGGCAGAGGCACCAAGCGCGCCTGTCACCTTTGAGGAGGCCGCGCGGCTTGCCACGGAAAGCCGTCTGGGCGGCCATGGCGATTGGCGCATGCCATCCATCCGAGAGCTCTATTCGCTGATCGATTACCGTGGCGGCTTCACGGGGGACCCGGCGACCTCTCGCCCCTATATCGACACATCGGTATTCCGCTTCGCCTATGGCGGCGGGACAGGGCTGGGGGACGCATCAGCGGGGCGCCGACCCATTGATGTGCAGAAATGGACAACGACGCGCTACCTGGGCCGCACTGTCGGCGGGTCCGAGACCGTTTTCGGCGTGAATTTCGCGGATGGCCGTATCAAGGGCTATCCGCTGATGGACCCGGCAAACCGGATGCGCACGCCGAACCGGCTGGCGGTGCGGCTGGTGCGCGGGCCGGCCTATGGCGCGAATGATTTCCGCGCAACGGCAGAAACCGTGCTGGATGCTGCCACGGGCCTTGAATGGCAGCGCACTGATGATGGCATCGCCCGATCTTGGCAGGCTGCGCTGGCGCATTGCGCGGCGCTTCGGCTTGGCGGTCATGCCGATTGGCGGCTGCCGGATGCGAAGGAACTGCACAGCATTGTGGATTACGGGCGCATCCCCGCGATTGATCCGGTGTTTCGGCTTGCCGATCCCGCTGCCTATGTCTGGGCCTCCACGACGCATCTTGAAAGCCCACCACCGGCAGGCAGGCCGCGCCCCTTCACGGCTGTTGGTGAATTGGCGGTGTATTTTGCGTTTGGGCCGGCGCTTGGCCGGATGGAAGTGCCGCCAGGTTCGGGCAATTGGCGCTGGGTGGATGCGCATGGTGCTGGGGCGCAGCGAAGCGACCCGAAGACGGCTCGGCCCGGCGATTGGCCCCAAGGCTTCGGCCCGCAGGGCGACGACATTCGCGGCCATAACCATGTCCGCTGCGTGCGCCGCGCGGGCTGAAGCGCGTGCATCAGCGCCTATGATGGGCGATGCAACGGAAGCCTGGCTGCGTGCCTTTTTTCTGCCGTGTGACTGGAGCATGTTTCCGAAATCAAAGGAGTTGTCGCCATGACATCAAAGCTCCGTCATTTTGCACTGCTGTCCCTTGGCTTGCTTGGGTTGGTGCTGTCGGGCGCCACAGCAAGCGCGCATCCGCAATATGGTTACGGCTATGGTTATCACCCCAGGCCGCATCATCCGCCACGCGGCCATGGTGAGGTGGTGATTATTCAACCCCCGATCCGCTACGCGCCGCCGCCCATCTATTACGCCCCGCCGCCGGTCTATTACGCGCCGCCACCGCCCTATTACTACGCGCCTGCGCCTTCCTATCATGTGCCGGCGCCCTATCCGCGTTATGGCTATTACGGGCGGCCTGGCGTTTCACTCAATTTCCGTTTCTGAAACCGGCTTGCGCGCCGCGGCCATGCGGCGCAGTTTCCGGGCGCAATGTGCACGCTGATTTTGCTCAACCGGCCTGATCATGAATGGCCGATGCTGATTGCCGCCAATCGGGATGAAAGGGCGGATCGCGCCTGGGATGCGCCGGCGGCCTGGTGGTCGGACTATCCCGGCGTCATCGGGGGGCGGGACCGCAGCGCGGGCGGCACCTGGATGGCGCTTGGCCCCAAGGGCGTGCTGGCAGCGGCGCTCAACCGCCCCGGCAGCCTTGGCCCGGCGCCGGGCAAGCGAAGCCGTGGGGAATTGCCGCTGATGGCCGCCCATGCGCCAACAGCCGAAGCGGCGGCGGATGCCATCACCCGGCTTGATGCCAGCGCCTGGCGCCCCTTCAACCTGGTGATCGCTGATCAGCGTAGCGCCTTTTACATCGAAGCCCTTGGGGAGGGGCGACCACAGGCCATGGCCCTGGCGCCAGGGATTTCCATGGTGACATCCCACCCACCGAATGATGAAAGCCACCCCCGCACGCGGCGCCATTTGCCGCGCTTTCGCGCCGCTGCGGCGCCTGATCCTGTGCGGGGCGATTGGCGCGCCTGGGAAGAGCGCCTTGCCGATGACAGCCATGAAGGTGATTTGGCCGCCACACTGAAAGTGCCGCTGCATGGCGGCTATGGGACCGTTTCGGCCAGTCTTTTGGGTTTTGGGGCGGCTGGCGAAAGGCTCTGGCGGTTTTGCCCCGCCCCGCCGGGGGATGGCGCGTTTCAGCGGCTTGAACTTCCTGGGGAAGGGTTCCGACTCGGGGCGTGACATGGCGACCCCGGCCCAGGGCTGCTATAGGCTAATGAGATGCTCCGCCTTCCGCCCTTGGATGGTGGGCCAGAGGATGACTGACCCATGGCTCGTCGCCGCCAACTTTATGAAGGTAAAGCAAAAATCCTGTTCGAGGGGCCGGAACCCGGCACCCTGGTGCAGTATTTCAAGGATGACGCCACTGCCTTCAATGCCAAGAAGAAGGGCACCATCACTGGCAAGGGGGTGCTGAACAACCGCATCAGCGAATATCTGATGATGCGGCTGACCGAGATCGGCATCCCGACGCATTTCATCCGCCGGCTCAATATGCGTGAGCAATTGATCCGGGAGGTGGAGATCATCCCGCTTGAGGTGGTAGTGCGCAATGTCGCCGCCGGGTCGCTTTCACAGCGCCTGGGCATTCCGGAAGGCCAGCGCCTGCCGCGGTCCATCATTGAATATTACTTCAAGAATGATGCGCTGAATGACCCGATGGTGGCGGAAGAACACATCACCTGCTTCGGCTGGGCCTCCACGCACGATCTGGATGACATGATTGCGCTCACGCTGCGCATCAATGATTTCCTGACCGGGCTTTTGCTTGGGGTCGGCATTACGCTTGTGGATTTCAAGCTGGAATTCGGCCGGCTTTGGGAAAATGAGGAAATGCGGATCGTGCTGGCTGATGAGATCAGCCCGGATAATTGCCGGCTTTGGGATGCCAAGACTGGCGAGAAAATGGACAAGGACCGCTTCCGCCGCGACCTTGGCAAGGTCGAAGAAGGTTATCAAGAAGTCGCGCGGCGCCTAGGTATTCTGCCAGAAGCCGGCGTGCGCGACATGAAAGGGCCGGAGGCCATTCAATGAAAGCCCGCGTCTATGTAATGCCTAAGACGGGCGTTTTGGACCCTCAGGGCAAGGCCATTGGCCATGCCCTGGAAGGTCTTGGCTTTGCCGGCGTGCATGATGTGCGCGCCGGCAAGGTGATTGAACTCGATTTGGCTGAGGCTGACCCGGCGCAGGCGAAACAGATCGCCGAAGACATGGCGCGGAAGCTGCTCGCCAATACCGTGATCGAAAGCTTCCGGGTGGAGATCGTCTGACGTGATCAAGGCCAGCCTGATCGCAATGCTGGTATTGACCGTGCTGATCGCCATGGGTTTGCGTTGGCGCGAACAGCGTGTGCCGGCGGTGGCGCGCGGCAATATGGTGGCGCGTGGCAAACGGACGATCAATCGCTGGGTGACGGCGGCGGCGCTCGCCGCGCTAGTGACGATGTTGTTCATGGGCGGGCTGCATTGGCTTCGCCTTATCGGGACCTGAAGGCCATGAAGGCGGCGATCATTGTATTTCCAGGCACGAACCGAGAGCGCGATATGCGGCTTGCGCTGAAGCGCGCCTCGGGCCGCGAACCGGCCATGCTGTTTCACCGCGAAGCGGCGCTGCCAAAGGGGCTTGATCTGGTGGTGCTGCCGGGCGGCTTTTCCTATGGCGATTATCTGCGTTGTGGGGCGATGGCGGCGCAATCGCCCATCATGCGCGCGGTGAAGGATTTTGCCGCCGCTGGTGGGCATGTGCTTGGCGTGTGCAACGGTTTTCAGATCATGATCGAAGCTGGGCTTTTGCCTGGTGGTTTGCTCCGCAATGCCACGCTCCGGTTTCTGTCCATGGATTGCCGCTTGCGTGTGGAACGCGCCGGCACGGCCTTTACCGCGTATTGGCAAAAGGGCGATTGTTTCCGCGCGCCCATGGCGCATGGTGATGGCAATTACTTCGCCGATGATGCCACGCTGGATCGGTTGGAAGGTGAAGGCTTGGTGGCCTTCCGTTATGTGGATGATGCGGGCGAAGCAACGGCAGCCGCCAATCGCAATGGCAGCGCGCGCAATATTGCGGGCATTCTTTCACCCAATCTCCGTGTCTGCGGGCTGATGCCGCATCCGGAAGACCTGGTGGACCCGCTCATGGGCGGCGAGGATGGCCTGCCCATGTTCCAAAGCCTGGCCGAGCGGCTGGTGGCCGCTTAAACGGTTTTATGCCTCAACCTGCTTCGTCGCGCGGCGGAGCACTGCACAAAGGCGCGAAAAGCTCAGCCAGAAGGCGCCATGTTCTGGGGCGCGTTCCGGGTGATTGCCAAAGGCGGGCTCACCACGGCGGAGCAGCGGCAGGCGCGCTTCGAAACGCCCGCGCATATTTTCCAGAAAGGCAGCGCTGGAGGCCATGTAAAGCTCCAGCATTTCAGCGGCCAATTCCAGTTCCACCCGCGCATTGCCTTCGGTGGTGAAGCGCTTCAGTGCGCGGCTGTCTTCGGCAAGTGCCAAGTGGATGCGATGCAAATCCTGCAAATGCGCCGCAACACGCTGGCGGCATTCGCGGGCACTATCATCGGCTCCGGTGCTTGTTGGTTCCATTGGGGACCTCCCAATGAAAGCATAGGTTGGAGAGCTTAAATTTCTGTCAAATTACGGCAGGGAAGTTTCATGGTCCTGGATAAGGGTGATTTCGGCGGCTAAACATCCGCAGGCAAGTCGCTGCCAGATCCTCGGCACTGTCCACATCGCGTTTGTGTGGCAGCAGCACCACGCGGTGGCGGCGGAAATTGGTGAGGGTATCGGCCAGCGCATGGCGGCTGGACCAGCGCACATCTGCAAAAGGTTTGTGCGGGCGCCGGGGACCGAAGCCGACCAACCAATAGCCGCCATCGAGCGCCGGGCCGAACACCGCATCCGCCCGCCCAAGAGCGCGAAAACCGGCGGCGATATCAGCCGGGCGGAGCCCTGGAATATCGCTGCCGATCAGAATGGCGCGCGGGTAGCGAGCAAGCGCCTTTTCCATCCGCTGTCCCAGATCACCCGCAATCTGCGGCATGCGCGGCGTACCCGGCGGCGCCAGGCGCGCCCAATCCGCGCGCGCGCCGACGGGTGTGATAGCCAGCACCGTGTGCCAACGCCGATCCCGCGCAATGGGCCAGGCGGTGGCGGACAGCATGGCGCGGTAAAAACGCAAGGCGCCGCGTGCGCCGATACCCGCGGCCAGGCGCCGCTTCACCGCGCCAAGGCGCGGCACGCGGGCGAAGATGATCACAACGGGGCGGCGCATCGCCTCACCAAAGCCGATCAATGACGGCGCGTATAGACCCGCGCAATGCGCTCCGGCGAAACGCCCGCGAACCAGAGCGAGAGGCAGAACAGGTTCCGCGCCGAGCGCGCATACCAGCCATCGCGCCGCCATTTCTCGGCCGAGGTGATGAAATCTGCCGGCAAGGCCACAAGGCGTTTGCGGCCAATGCGGCGGATCAGCGCCACATCTTCCATCAGCGGTATGGGGTCGTAGCCGCCAAGCGCCTGATAGAAATCGCGCGCGATCAGCAGGCCCTGGTCGCCATAGGGCAGGCCAAGCCAGCGGCAGCGCCAGGCGACCATGGCTTCCAGCCGCCGTGCCTCGGGCGCTGGATCATCAAGCGCGAAGCGAAAATGGGCGGCTTTGTTCGTGTGCTTGGGCTCTGCGATGAAGCCAGCGACTGCTTCCTGCCAGCCGGGGCCGGGGCGCGTATCTGCATGCATCGCGAGCAGCCAGGGCTGGGTGGCGGCTTCGCCCGCTGCGCGCAGTTGCGGCCCGCGGCCGCGGCCCCCCATGAGCACGCATGCGCCAGCAGCTTGCGCAAGTTCCACCGTGCCATCGCTGCTGCCGCCATCGGCGATGATGATTTCCGCGACCTGCCCGCGCAATGCCTCCAGCGTCGCCGGCAGGCTGGCGGCGGCATTCAGCGTGGGGATGATGGCGGAGACGGGCAAAACACTCATTTGTTCTTATTTTGTTCTTGACCTGTGGTGCCGTTCTTGGCAGGGTGGGGGCGATTGGAAAGGGAAGTGTTCCATGCCCGATGGTATCCCCAACCTGACGCCCAGCGATAGCGGCACCCCCTGCTTCGCCATGCCATCCCTGGCCCGCAAGGGGCGCGGCGCTGTTTCCAACCCGCCCGTGCGCTTTGAACCCGCGCGGCGGGAGGCTTTTGATGACGGCTGGGCGACGCTTGAGCAAAGCTTCGCCGAATTGCCGCCCCTGCCGACCAGCCTGACCGAGGATCGTGCGAAATCCGCCCTTAGCTACAATGAAAGCCCTGATCTGGGCTTTGATCGGTCCATCAACCCCTATCGTGGCTGTGAGCATGGCTGCATCTACTGCTATGCGCGGCCATCCCATGCCTATCTGGGTTTCTCGCCGGGGCTCGATTTCGAAACGCGGCTGATGTTCAAGCCCGATATCGCGGCGCTGCTGGAAAAGGAGCTCCGCAAGCCCGGCTATCAGCCCCGCCCCATCGCGCTTGGCGCCAATACGGACCCCTATCAGCCGGTGGAGCGCCAATTGGGGCTGACGCGGGCGGTGTTGGACGTGCTGGACCGCTTCAGCCACCCGGTCACCATTGTGACGAAATCGGCGGGTGTCTTGCGTGATGTGGATATCCTGCAGCGCCTGGCTGCGCGCAATCTGGTGCGGGTGTGTCTTTCCATCACCACGCTCGACCCTGCCTTGGCGCGCATCATGGAACCGCGCGCTGCGACGCCGGCGCGGCGCTTGCAGGCGATCAGGGAATTGACGGCTGCCGGCGTACCAACCGCCATTCTGGCCGCGCCGATGATCCCGGCGGTGAATGACATGGAACTGGAAAAGCTGCTGGAACAGGGTGCCGCGGCGGGCGCGACCAGTGCGGGCTATGTGCTGCTCCGCCTGCCCCTGGAAATCAAACAGCTTTTTGAGGAATGGCTGGCGCGGCATATGCCGGATCGTGCGGCGCGGGTGCTGTCGCTGATCCGCCAAACGCGTGGCGGCGCGCTGTATGACAGCCGCTTTGGCCAACGCCAGACCGGCAGCGGGCCCTATGCGGAATTGCTGGCACGGCGTTTTGCTGTGGCGATGCGCCGGCTTGGCCTGGAAAAGCGCGGCGGCGGGACGGGCGCCCTGGATTGCTCGCGCTTTGCCGTGCCTGGGGGGCAGATGTCGCTGTTTTAGTTTGGCGCTTCGGCCTGCTGGACGGCTGGGGGTTTTTCCGGGCAAGGAAGGCGCGCCGCTTCAGCCCGGAAGGAATCGCCTTGGCCTCGCCCGATTTGCAAGCCTCTATCCCCCAGCATCAGGCCGGCAATCTGGACGCGGCCATTGCGGGCTATCGCGCCTTTCTGCAGCAGCAGCCCAACCATGCCGAGGCTCATCGGCTGCTTGGCCTTGCGCTATTTGCGCGCGGGCAGGTGGCGCCAGCGCGTGAGGCTTTGGAACATGCCGCCAGCCTGGCCCCGACGACGCCCGCGCTGCTCAATGACCTTGGCAATGCCTGCCGCGCAGCTGGCGACAAACCGGCCGCGATCAAGGCCTTCACCGCCGCGATCAAGACAGAGCCCGGCTTCGCCTTTGCCCATTTCAACCTGGCCGATACGCTGCTTGAAGCTGGCGATATTCAGCGGGCGAGCGATGCCTATGATGACATCCTCCGGCGCGGCTTTGCCGGGGTGGATGGCGATTTCCACGTCAATCGCGGGCTATGTCGGCTGCAGCTTGGTGATGCGGCCGGTGCCATGGAGGCGTTTCGCGCAGCCTTGGCGTTGGAACCCGGCCATTCCCGCGCCGCCGCGGCACTTTCCGACACCATGCAGAAGCTAGGCGCGCATCGCGATGCGGTGATCTTCCTGACAGGCTTTTTGGACAAGCAGCGCGCCAGTCTGGAGACCTTGATTTCGCTCGGCTCCGGCTTTCTGGGCCTGCGCGATTATCCGCGCGCGCTTGGGCTGTTTGAACGGCTTGCAGCGGCCAGCCCGCGCTCCGTGAAGGCCCTGATCGGCAAGGGCATCGCCTTGAACGGGGAGAACCGGCACGAGGAAGCGCTGGCGGCGCTCGAAGCGGCTCTCGCGCTTGATGCGCGCGATGCCGAAGCGCTGATCGGCAAGGGGGTTGCGCTGAAGGCTTTGCGCCGTGTGCCGGAAGCGATTGAGACCTATCGCCGCGCCATTGAAGTGGCCCCCCGTAATCCGAATGCGCATCTCAATCTTGGCAATGCCTTGGCGTTGCTGAACCGGCATGAGGAAGCGCTTGTTTGCTATGAACGCGTGCTGGCGCTTGATCCCAATTCGGCAGAAGCACTGAATTATGAAGGCAATTCACTGAATGCGCTGAACCGGCAATCGGAAGCCGTGGCGCGATTTGAAAAGGCGGTGGCGCTCGACCCCGGTGTCACTGAGGCGCTTTCATCCCTGGTCTATACCAGGCAGCGCCGTTGGAACTGGGCAGGGCTGCCGGAGCAGCGCCAGTTTCTGCTGGACCGTGTGCGCGCGCGGCAATATGTGGCCAACCCCTTTGCGCTGCTTGGCATTTGCGATGATCCGGAACTGCACCAGATCGCCGCCCGCGCCTATACGCGTGAAACCCTGCCGAGCCCCCCCGCTGTTCAGCCACCGCCGGCTGAACAGCGCCAGCGCCTGCGCATCGGGTATTTTTCGGCTGATTTTCGCAATCATGCCGTGATGCAATTGCTTGTCGGCGCGCTGGAATGTCATGACCGCGACGCTTTCGAAATCCATGCCTTTTCTTACGGGCCGGAGGCTGAGGATGCCATGCGGGCGCGGCTTCGGGCCACCATGGATCATTTCCATGAATGTGCGCGGCTGTCTGATGGCGCTTTGACTGCCATGGCGCGGCGGGCCGGGATTGATATCGCCATTGATCTCAATGGCTATACGCAGGATGCGCGGCTTGCGCCCTTCGCCGCGCGCCTGGCGCCGGTGCAGGTCAGCTATCTCGGCTATCCCGGTACGGTGGGAGCAGCATTCCTGGACTATATTGTCGCCGATGCGACCGTGCTGCCCATGGATCAGCAGCGCTTCTATGATGAGAAGATCGTGCATCTGCCGGATAGTTATCAGGCCAATGATGACCGCCGGGCGATCGCGCCGGAGACACCATCGCGCGCTGAAGCGGGGCTGCCGGCGGATGGCTTTGTCTATTGCTGCTTCAACAATGCCTATAAGATCACGCCGGAGGTTTTTGCTTGCTGGAGGCGCATTCTCAATGCCGTGCCGGGTTCTGTGCTATGGCTGCTCGCGAATGAAGCGGAGGCCATGGATCGGCTGCGCGCGGTCGCGGCCGGGCAGGGGGTTGATCCGGCGCGGCTGGTTTTTGCGCCCCATTTGTCATCGGCGAAGCATCTGGCGCGGCATCGGCTTGCGGATCTTTTCCTCGATACCCTGCCCTATAATGCGCATACCACCGCAAGCGATGCGCTTTGGGCCGGGCTGCCGGTGCTGACGCAAATGGGCCAGGCCTTTGCGGGGCGCGTTGCGGCAAGCCTGCTGAGCGCGGTTGGCCTGCCCGAGCTGATCACGCGCGATGCGGCGGCGTATGAGGCACTCGGCATTGCGCTTGGCCGTGATCCTGCGCGCATTGCAGCGCTGAAGGCGAAGCTGGCGGCCGCCATTCCAGCCGCGCCCTTGTTCAATACGCCGCGCTTCACGCGCCACTTGGAAAGCGCCTATCGCATGATGTGGCAGCGCCATGCCGCCGGCCTGCCGCCGGAAGGTTTTGCCGTGCCGGCTGATGATTAGGCGCGACGCATGCCGGATTTCGCCGCGTTTTTCGCCTCTGGCCAAGTCGCCGATCTGATGGTGGCGGTACTCTTCGCCGAGGCTTTGGCATTGCTCGGCTTTTGGTGGCTGACAGGGCGCGGCTTGCGGCCGCCATCGGTGCTTGCCTTGGTCTTGCCGGGGGTGTTTTTCGCGCTGGCCTTGCGCGCGGCGCTGACGGGCGCCTGGTGGGGCTTTGTGTCACTCGCCCTGATCGCGGCGTTCTTCGCCCATGCCTGGGATTTATGGCGCCGCTGGCGCGATTGAGCGCCATCCATAACTGTCAATTTTGATTGACACATGGGCGCGAAAAGGCGCAGCCTTCCCGTGAGCTCTGGAGGGGGCAGCCATGAATGGCAATTCGCATCGCATCGCTTATGAGGCGCTAAAGGCCAAGCTGGAAGCCGCTGAGGCAGAAGGGGATGCGGCGGTGCTGGACAGCGCCATCGCCGCCTTGGATGCCTTTATCGCGAATATGGTGACCGATCCGCGTCGGCTGCGCGCCATTGCGCTGGATAGTCCTGGGGCTGCCGCAGAAATTCAGGCGCGTGCGGCCGAGCTTTCCCTGCCGCGCCAGGTGCTCGACCCCAGCTTTGACCCGAGCTTTGCGCGGCTTTGGGTGGCGAGCCT
The DNA here is from genome assembly GCA_020249865.1 of Roseomonas sp. Taxonomy (GTDB): domain Bacteria; phylum Pseudomonadota; class Alphaproteobacteria; order Acetobacterales; family Acetobacteraceae; genus Neoroseomonas. The sequence goes on from JADCEV010000096.1 coordinate 21,709, forward strand.
GGATGATACCGCCATTGCCATGGTGCATCGCGTGATGGCGGAAGAATTGCGCCGGCGGGATGGTGATGGCCCCGCGCCACGCCGTGCGGGGGCCATGGCCGCGCGGGGCTGAAGCCGCCCCCGGGCCTCAGCCAAAGATATCCGCAGGACTTTCGCGTTTCAGGGCAGCGGCCAGATCGCGCCCAAGCTGCGGGCCATCCTTCGCGGCGGCTTCCCCCATATTGCGCTTCAGGAAACTACCATCGGCGCGCGCGACCAGCCCATGCAGGCGAAGCCGCCCATCCGGCAGCAGCGTGGCGTGCGCGCCAATCGGCGTGCGGCAGGAACCATCCAGCGCGCCGAGCAAGGCGCGTTCGGCATCCGCGACCAGACGGCTAGGCGCGTGTTCAATGCGCGCGAGTAGCGCCAGCGTGGCCGCATCATCCGCGCGCGCCGTGATGCCGACAATGCCCTGACAGGCGGCGGGCAGCATGGCATCGGCTTCCAGCACCACTTGCGCGCGATCCGCCATCCCAAGCCGCTTCAAACCGGCAAGCGCCAATAGGGAACAGGTGAAATCCCCTGCTGCGACTCGCCCAAGCCGCGTTTGCACATTGCCGCGAATAATATCCACGCGAAGATCAGGCCGCCGATGCAGCAATTGCGCCTGCCGGCGCACGGAAGCCGTGCCGACCAGGGCACCCTGCGGCAAGGCAGCCAGCGGATCATGCGCCTGCGCCGCACTGCATCCCGCACCCAGGATTAGTGCGTCGCGCGGGTCTTCCCGTTCCAGCACGCAGGCCAGCACAATGCCCGGCGGCAATTCGGTTTCCAGATCCTTGAGGCTATGCACCGCGACATCAATCCGCCGATCGGCCAGTGCCTCATGGATTTCCTTGGCGAAAAGTCCCTTGCCGCCGATATCAGCCAGGCGCTTATCCTGCACCTTGTCGCCCGATGTCGCGATGATGTGTTCTTCCAGCGCGCCTTCTTCAGCGAGTGCGGGAACCGCCGCGCGGGCCACGCTCGCAAAATGCCGCGCCTGCCAAAGTGCCAGCGGAGAACCGCGCGTGCCAATGCGCATGGGCTGAGACGCCATTCCTCAATAACCTTGTTTCTCGTTTTGCCCCTAGGCCCTTGCGAGGCCAAAGAGATGCGCCAAATCCTTGAAGAAAATCCGCACATGCGCAAGGGGATCGCGGCGGACCAATTCCTTGTTCATGTAGGATTCCCAAGTTAGGCGCTGCACATCCTTATCGGCGCAGATGGAGACAAACTTCTCCCGCCTTTTGTCGGATGAATACCAGAAATACTGCATAATGCCGAGCACCCAGAAAACCCGCCCATGCGCCTTCATGAAGCGCTTGCGCGCACCGGCAAGGGCGCGCGCATCGCCGGTTTTTAGGCATTCCTCAGCGGCGTCAGCGGCAAGCCTGCCACCATACATGGCGTAATAGATACCCTCACCGGAAGCAGGTGCGACCACGCCCGCGGCATCGCCGGCCAGGATCACATCGCGGCCATTATCCCAGCGCTTGAGCGGCTTCAGCGGAATGGGCGCGCCTTCGCGGCGAATGGTCTCGGCATTGGTGAGGCCAATATCGCGGCGGAGTTCAGCGACAGAACCGCGCAGCGAAAAGCCCTTTTGCATGGAACCCGTGCCGATGCTGGTGGTATCGCCATGCGGGAAAATCCAGGCGTAGAAATCGGGCGAAAGCTTGCCCTGGTAATAGACATCGCAGCGCTTGGCATCAAAATCCACCGACCCGCCATTGGGGGGAGAGCGCACAATCTCATGATAGGCGAAGACGCAGCGCACCTTATCGCCGCCCGGCACTTCCTGCTTTGCTACCTGGGAACGCGCGCCATCCGCGCCAATCACCAGGCGCGCGCGCGCTGAACCTGCAGTACCATCCTTCGCTTCCCAATGGACAATGGCCGTGCCATCGGCATCGCGGCTGATTTTCTCATAAGTCCCGGTCTGGCGTTCCGCGCCGGCATGGGCGGCACGTTCGCGCAGCCATTCGTCGAAATCCTCACGATCCACCATGCCGACAAAGCCACCATCAATCGGCATATCTACGGATTTCGCGCTGGGGGCGACCATGCGGGCGGAATTGATTTTCGCGACCAATAATTCATCCGGAATCGCGAAATCGCGGATCAGACGCGGTGGAATCGCACCGCCACAGGGTTTGATGCGGCCCGCACGATCCAGTAGCAGTACGGAACGGCCACGGCGTGCCAGATCATCGGCGGCGGTGGCGCCCGATGGCCCGCCGCCCACCACGATGACATCATATGTTTGCATGGCCATTTCCCTCTACCTCGCCGGTACCATTGGGCCGAAGCCACCGGTCTTGCTGATTTTTGGGCGATTGATGCGCGCTGCCAGCATCGCTGCCGCGATGAACAGCGCCGCATCCAGAATGAAGACCGCCGCATAGGCCGCCTCAACATGGCCCAGCGCAAACCGCGCCACATCCACCGCCGCCGCGCCGGCAAGTCCGCCAAGCCCGAAGGCCACCGCCTGCGCCGCACCCCAAAGCCCCCTGCGCGTGCCTTCGCGCGATTCATGTCCGCGCGCGCC
>JADCEV010000097.1 GCA_020249865.1 Roseomonas sp.
GCTTGGACCTGGCCAATTTCAGCGATTTTTTGGCCCAGTCGGTACGCTCGGGACAGACTCCCGGCATCATGCCGCCACCACCAGCAACTTCGGCAGGCACACCAGGTTGTACGCTGCCATTGCCAGGGTGAACTGCCAGCCCACCTTGGGCAGCCCGCGATGGCAGGCCTTGCGTAAGCCAGCCACCGTCTTCGCCCAGCCGAAGGCCTCCTCGATCCGCTTGCGAATACGCAGGCTGATGGCATAGCCGGGATGGCGCGTGTGGCAACAGCACCGACGATCAGGCCGTTGCGGTTTTCCATCAGCGCATGCCCCATGAAGGCCAGCTTGGCTTCCTTGCCGCGTCCCTTGCGATAAAGCCTTGCATCGGGGTCGGTGGTTGAGGCGTGGGTCTCGTTGCTGCGCTTCTGGCCGCGAAAGTTTTGCTCCCCGTTGCGGCCCGTGCCGGGCGGCGGGCCAGAGCCGTCCTTCGGCCGGAAGCTTTTGGTGCTGGCCCAGGCTTCCAGCAGCGTGCCATCAACCGAGAAATGCTCGCTTGAAAGCAGGACCTTTACCTTCGGCTGCACCAGTAATGCGCGCATGAACTCCGAGGCCACGTCGCCTTGCAACAGGCGATCGTGGTTTTTGGTGAAGGTCGTGGCGTCCCAAACAGGGTCGTCAATGCCAAGGCCGACAAACCAGCGGAACAGAAGGTCAAACTCGATGCGTTCGACCAGCTGCCGCTCCGAACGGATCGAGTATAACGCCTGCAACAACAGGGCGCGGAGTAGTCGCTCCGGCGGGATGGATTCCCGGCCGAATGGTGAATAGAGCGCGTCAAAGGCTGAAGAAAGATCAGCCAACGCACCATTCACCAAGCCGCGGATAACCCGCAGCGGATGGTCAGGGCGGACTCGCTTTTCAAGATCAACCCCGCTTTTCAAGATCAACATAGCTGAACAAGGAACCAGCCACCGCGTCATTGCCACGCATCCGCAACCTCAATCAAATGCGAGGGCAGTGAATCTTAAGTGCGGAGATCAGGCTACGAATTTCAGCAGCCTGCCAGTCGGCCGACGGCTGCACGGACATTATCGGCTGCCTGATCCGGCCCGTCTTCACCGAAGCCAAGGGCACGCAGGTGAGCATTAGCAATGTCGGCGGCGCCACCGGAGCCATCGGCACGGCAGAGGTCGTACGCGCCAAGCCCAATGGGCAGACGCCTGCTGACCTCCATGGCGCCAATTGCCATTCAACCAAGCTTCATGGCACGCCCGCCCTATCGCGCGGATCAACCCCCTGCTGTCTGTCTGGTCGCCGATATCGTCGCATGCGCCTGGGCCAATCCCGGGCAATTGCCATATGCGTCAGGCGGTGTTGGCGGGCTCGGGCCACTGGCGATGATAGGCTTGTCACGCGCCTTAGGTATAGAGATGAACCACATCCCCTTCCGCGGCTTCGGCGATAGCGTGCAGGTGATGCTGACGGGCACCGTGCCGATGCTGACGGCGCAGGCAAATCTCGTGAAGCGATATGGGCTGCATGCGGTGGCAGTTTTTGTCGAACATCGCTCACCCGATTTCCCTGACACGCCCACCATGCGCGAACATTGGCTTGATCTGGTCTGCCTGCTTTGGACGGGGATATTCACCGCACCCGCCACGCCAGAGGCCGTGTTAGCGCAGATGGATGAAGCCTGCGTACGCCATCCATGATCGAGAGGATGACGCGTGCGGGCCATCCGATCCGCCATCTGAACCGCTATGAATTCGCGGCCTGTGTCAGGGCGGCGGCTGAGAAGTATGCCGGCCTGATCCGCGACAATGGCTTGCGCCAGGCGGATTGAAAAAGCGGTGGCGACACGCCACGCAGCTTGCACAGTGCGCGAGATGTACATTCGCAATACGTCATGCCCGCACCGGGTTTTCCGATTATGGGCTTGCCATGGTAACGGATTTGGCGGATGTAGATTATTGATTTTCCTATCGCCGTCTGCGGAGCATCGTCTTGCACAAGCCCCGGATCTATATTGACGGTTTCAACCTCTCCTTGGAGCAAGGGACCGGGGTTGCAACCTATGCCCGCAATCTTTCATTCGCCCTGCGGGACCTCGGAGCGGAGGTAGGAGTACTTTATGGTACAGCAAGGTCAACGGTCAGTACGAGCGCCCTTGTGCGTGAAGTTGCTTTTTTTGATACGCCCCCCCTCAAGCCTCACTGGCTTGTGGAAGCCATTACAAGTTTTCTGCGGAGCCTGAGGGCACCTTATGGCGAAATCGCGACACAGGTGCCCATGACAGGAAAGGTTATCCGGGATACTTTCAACGCGCGCCTGCCCCATTTCGACCAGATCTGGAATGTGCAGGGTCTGTACAACAAGCAGTCACTGCATGGATTCTTCGGTGGCCGCCCAATAAGCGTTAACTTTCGAGAGCCTCCAGAAATCATGCACTGGACCTATCCGCTGGCGCTGCATGTCCCCAAAGCCAAAAATCTTTATACGATACATGATCTTGTGCCACTACGCCTGCCCTACACAACACTCGACAGCAAGCGAAAATATTTTCGCCTGATCCAGCGCCTGAGCAAAAACGCCGATCACATCGTGACCGTGAGCGAGGCTTCAAAAAAGGATATCATAAATCTCTTTGGTGTTCCGGAGAGTCGTATCACCAATACCTATCAGGCTGTGGACATTCCCACACGCTATCGTGACAAACCCGTCAGCGATGTGAAAAGCGACGTCAAAGGCACTTTTGGGCTTACGTACAAAGGCTATTTTTTATTTTTTGGTGCCATCGAACCAAAGAAGAATGTCGGTCGCCTGGTCGAAGCCTATCTCGCCTCCGGCGTTACCGACCCGCTTATCATCGTGGGTAAGAAGGCCTGGAGGTCGGACGATGAGCTCCGCCTCATTGCCGATAATGATCATGTTCGTTATCTTTTGACCAATGGCAATATCACCGAAAAACGCTTTCGGGTCATGCAGATTGACTACGCTTCATTTCCACTGCTGGTGAGCCTTATTCGCAGCGCGAAGGCCGTGCTTTTCCCATCGCTCTATGAAGGCTTTGGCCTGCCCGCCTTGGAAGCCATGTCCCTTGGTACGCCGGTCCTCACCTCCAATACCGCTTCCATGCCGGAAGTGGTTGGCAATGCGGCGCTCCAGATAGACCCCTATGACACGGGCGCCCTTGTCGAGGGAATTCGCGCGCTTGATTCCGATGCCGACCTGCGCGGGCGCCTTGCCGAAGCGGGCCCCATACGTGCGCAGGAATTTTCACCAGAACGCTATCAGGCACGCCTTGCCAAACTATATGGTCAATTCACAAAGCCGCCGGCTTCATGATGAAAGCCGAAGATGATTGCAGCACCTGATATTCCCGTGGAAAACTCTATGGTGCTTCGCCGGCTTGGCGATGAAGCGCGCGATGGCAAGCGCTGGGGCGAAGCGGCCACGCATTACAGCGCCTATCTGCAACAGGCACCTGAAGATTGGCCCCTATGGGTCCAGCTCGGCCATTGTCTAAAAGAAAGCGGAGATGTGGAAGGCGGGCTCGCCTCCTATCATCGCGCACTCTTATTGGCACCCGAAGACAGTGATCTCCATCTGCAAATCGGCCATGCGCTAAAGCTTCTTGGGCGCATTGAGCAGGCACTTCATTCTTATCAACGCGCCGTTTCTCTCGATCACAAAAATGCGGAAGCCAAGCGCGAAGCCGCCTACCTCCAGGAATTGCTGGCAGAGACCAAGGCCGAAATCGCCAAGGCAACCGCATTGCGTTCCACGCGATTGATGTTCGATGTTTCTGACCTTATCCAGTACATACGGGAATGGAGAGTGCCTTCAGGTATCCAGCGCGTGCAACTCAATGTTATCTTTTTCGCGCTTACCGAATTTACGGCGCTGGCAGACCCGATCGTAGTCTATTTTGATCAGACCGGCAGTAGATGGGTTCCCGTGAAATCGCAACTTTTCCTGGCACTTCACAAAGCGGCCGAGTCCGGTGATGAGATATTTGAGGAAGACCTTCAGAATTTTCTTGATCAACTTGATGATCCTGAATTACCAAAAAATCATCTAGACACTCAGCTTCAGAAGAATGACGTCATCCTCGTCAACCTTGGATCGTCCTGGTGGGTTGAAAACTATTTCCTGAAGATCCGAGAATTAAGAAAGCAATATGGGATCCGATATGTTCCGATGATTCATGATGTCATTCCATTGACTGCATCCAAGCATTGCGCAGAGCGCTTGGTTGAGGAATTCTGCCAATGGTTTTCCACACTACCTTTCGAAGTTGACGGCGCTGTCACCAACTCCCAGTGGTCAGCGGTGGATGTGCGTCACCATGTTTCGGAATTCCTGCCCGAGGTAGTCTTTCCAATCCAGCCCATTGCACTTAATGGCGACATGCGGCGTGATTTTTCGTCACGCGCCGTCGCCGTAAAGGATACCATCGCGCATCTCATTCCGGCAGGCGCAAGCTTTGTCTTGTGTGTCGGCACGCTGGAAAGTCGCAAGAACCATTTACTTCTTTTCAAGGCATGGGACAGGCTCTTGGCAAAATATGATGCTTCCGATGTTCCTGTCCTTGTCTGCCTGGGCAAGGCTGGCTGGCTTTTTGATGAGGCCGCTGAATTCCTGCGCGCCAACGGCTTGCTGAATAGCAGAATCCTGCTGCTTTCCAGCGTTACCGATCAATCCCTGGTCGCCTTGTACCAGGAAAGCCTTTTCACTTTATTCAACAGCTTCTATGAGGGCTGGGGCTTACCCGTGACGGAAAGTCTCTCCTTCGGGACGCTACCGCTGGTTGCTTGCAATACATCGCTCTCAGAAGCTGGCGGGCGCGCGGCTGTCTATTTTCGCAGCGATGATCTTGATGACCTTCATGACAAGCTTGAGACCCTGATATTCAACGCCGAAGAACGAAAACGCTTATCCAATCAGGCGCGCATCAATGCCAATTTGCGCGATTGGAGAGACATTGCCAAGGAATTCATCGAAACAATCCTAGAAATCCAGCCTTCCGCAAACATCCGGCAGTCTGTTTTGCTGCGTGCGCCAATCGGGCGCATTGTTCATCTTGGAAAATCCAATGCGCTAAAGCCAAGCTTTGATCTCGCCATGGCTAATATTTTGCGGGACGGGCTGAATTGGCATCGGCTTGAGGATTGGGGGTCCTGGACGACGCCCGGAACCGCTGCGCTCCGCCTGCCCTTGCCGGATGAGGTTATCGGGCAGGATTTGATGCTTTTTCTACGCTTCAGGGGTACCGCGGTTGACACCTCCATCACGGTTTCCTGCTGGCTGGATGATCAGCGCCTTGGCGCACCTATCGAGCATATGATAGGCCATGGAATGCGGCACAATATGGCCTTTCGGTTAAACCCGAGATCGCCCCATCTTTCGCTGACCATTGATGCCGGCGCAGGCAGTTCACTCGGCCCCGGGGACCGCGATGTCGGCATTGGTGTGACGCATCTCATGCTTTGCCGTGTGGATGATACCGCAGCCCAACATCATTTCATGAACGCCTTTCCAGAATTACGCGAACAGGCTGTAAACGGTATCCATGCCAATTTGCAGCGGATTGATATCCAGCCTTGCTGAAAGCTATGTTGATCGTCTGAAGGAAGCCTCCTCATGCTCAGCGAACCCGGCCATTACGATTACATGCCCTGGCGCAGGCGCCCCAAGATCACCTGGCCAAATGGCGCACGCATCGCCTTTTGGGTTGCACCCAATATTGAGCATTATGAGCTTGACCCACCGCCAAATGCGCGCCGCATGCCCTGGACCAGGCCGCAACCTGATGTACTCGGCTATTCCTGGCGCGATTATGGCAACCGCGTCGGCTTTTGGCGCATGGCGGATGTCATGGCGCGGCACGGCGTGCGCGGCAGTGTCTCGCTCAATGTCGCCGTCTGTGATCATTATCCGGAAATCATCGAACGCTGCTGCGAACTGGATTGGGAGCTTTTCAGCCACGGCACCTACAATACCCGCTATTTCTACGGCATGAATGAAGACCAGCAGCGCGCCGTCATTCGCGAAAACCGCGAGACCATCAAGCGCGCCAGCGGCCAGGACTTGGATGGTTGGCTGACACCAGCGATATCAAATGACGAAACCACGCAGCATCTGCTGGCAGAAGAGGGCATCAAATACACACTCGATATGCTGCATGATGACCAGCCGACGCCAATCAAGGTGCGCCGCGGCAATTTGATCAGCATTCCCTATTCGCTTGAAATCAACGATGTGCCACTGCTGGTCATGCGCAATACGCCGCCTGAGCGTTACGCCGCCATCTGCAAGGCCCAATTCGACCAGCTTTATGCGGAAGGCGCTGAAAGCGGTACGGTGATGTGCATGCCACTCCATCCCTTCCTGATTGGCCAACCACATCGCATCAGCGCGCTCGATGATGTACTGCGCCACGTGGTGGCCCATGACAAGGTCTGGCTTGCCACGGGGCGGGAAATTGCCGCCTGGTATACGAAACATCATCTGGCAGAAGCGCAATCCTGGATCGCGGCGGGGACACCATGAAAGGCTTGCCTGAAGATTATCTTCGCTATCCCGTACGCCGGCGCGGCATGGATCATGAAATTTATCCCTTCCGCGCGCTGCCTGACGCAAAACCAATCACTTGGCCCAATGGTGCGCGCATCGCGCTTTGCATCGCGGTCCATATGGGCCATTTCCCGATGGATATGCCGCTCAAGCCCTTCATTGCACCAGGTGGCATGGAAAGGCCCTATCCTTCCTATTGGGATTATACGCTGCGCGATTACGGCAATCGGATCGGCGTCTATCGCTTGATGAAGTCACTTGATGCGCATGGCCTGCCTGCCACCGCCCTGCTGAGCGCTGTGCTGGCTGAGCGCTATCCGGTGCTGATGGATGATCTGGCCGCGGCGCAATGGGAAATCGCCTGCGCTGGCTTTGATATGGGGCGGCTGCATCACAGCGGTATTCCGCTCGATCAGGAACGCGCCACGGTGCAGGAAGCCGCAGCCCTGCTGCGTGGCCGTTTCGGCGCTTCGGTGCGCGGCTGGCACTCGCCAGCCCATTCGGAATCAAGCCACACACTGCGCCTGGTTGCGGAAGCTGGCTTCAACTTCACCACCGGCTGGGCGAATGATGATATGCCCTATCTGATGAACACCGATGCGGGCCGGCTGATCTGCATGCCGTTGTCGCAAGATTTGTCAGATCAACGCATGCTGCATCAGCAACATTTGCCGACCGAAGATTTCACCAAAGCCATTCTAACCGCACATGAATTGCTGGATCGGGAAGCAGAGGCCTCCAGCAGCGGCCGCATTCTGGTGGTGCCCATCACGCCTTGGCTGATGGGTGTGCCGCATCGCATTCGGACCTTCAATAAAATGCTTGATGCCATCATGGCGCGCGGTAGCATCTGGCCCGCCACCATGGGCCAGATTGCGGATCATTGGCGCGCGCAAAATCCAGGCTAATCCTTGGGCGCGCCCATGGCATAAGGCTTCAGTGCGGCGTTGATCATGGCGTGGGTTGGCGTTGGCACACCAAGCGCGCGGCCCAGCGCCACCACCTTCCCGGATAGCCACGGCAATTCAATACGGTTGCCGCGAATCAAATCCACCGCCATGGAAGCACGCATGCCCGCCGGCGCGCCCATGGTGAATTTCATGCTGCGTTCCAGCACATCATCGGGTAGCCATATGCCTTTGGCGCGGGCAAGTGCGATCACTTCGTCAAACCCGGCACGAAAATAGGGCGCGATATCGGGGTCATCGCGCAATTCACCCAATGGACGACGCGTGAGCGCCGTCATGCCGGAATTCGTCGCAAGGATAATGAATTTCAGCCAAAGCTCTGTCAGGATGCGATCGCTTAGTGTCGCGTCAAACCCTGCGCGCTGGCACCATTCCAGAAATGTCTTGCCGCGCGCCGAGATACTGCCATCCAACTCACCAAAGGCAAGGCGCATGAAGGTGCCGGTCTGGCGAATGACACCCGGCGCATCAATGGTTGCGCTGATTTGCGCGACACCACCCATCACCGCTTTCGCGCCCAGAATCGGGATCAGCCTTTCGCTGGCATCAATGCCATTCTGCAAGGGCAGCACGGCCGTCTCCGGCCCAACCAGGGAACGTATCGCCTCACCGGCGCTTTCAACATCCCATAGCTTGACGCAGAACATTACCAGATCCACCGGCCCGATACTGGCAGGATCATCAGTGGCTTTGGTCGGCAGCAGATGCGTCTCACCCCGACCACCAGTGATGCGCAACCCATCACGCTGCATCGCCGCCAGATGCGCACCGCGGGCGATGAAGGTCACATCCGCCCCCGCCTTGGCCAAGGCCGCGCCAAAGCCGCCGCCAACACCGCCTGTTCCCATCACCGCAATACGCATGACAATTCTCCTGTAGGTACGGCCAGTGTATCGCTGCGCAGCTGGCCTGTCATGCCAGGTGGGCAGCGCGCTTTCGGTCTCGAATCCCGCACGCCTTCGCGCTATGCTGTCCAGGGTTTCACGCCCTACCCCAAGGACAAGCATGGCCTTCGCGCAAACCATCGGCACCACGCGTTATGTCTTCCCCGATCTGAAGACATTGCTCGCGCGTGCCACCCCCTTTCGGTCCGGCGACGCGCTGGCGGGTGTGGCTGCCGAAAGCGCTGAAGAACGCATCGCCGCGCAGCGTGCGCTGGCCGATCTACCGCTCAGGCATTTCCTCTCAGAAAGCGTCATTCCCTACGAGAATGATGAGGTCACGCGCCTGATCCAGGACAGCCACGATAAGGCGGCCTTTGCGCCGGTCAGCAGCCTGACGATTGGTGGCCTGCGCGATTGGCTGCTTGCCGATGCGGCCGATAGCGCGACCCTTGCGGCGCTTGCACCGGGGCTGACGCCGGAAATGGTGGCGGCTGCTTCGAAAATCATGCGCGCGGCGGATTTGATTACCGTCGCGGCGAAATGCGTGAATGTGTCGCGCTTCCGCAATACCATCGGCCTCAAGGGCCGGCTTTCTATTCGCCTGCAACCCAATCACCCAACCGATGATCCGCGCGGCATCGCAGCCGCCACGCTTGATGGGCTCTTGCTCGGCGCTGGCGATGCCGTGATAGGCGTCAATCCCGCAACCGATAATGTGGAAGCGGTGTTGCGAATTCTGGATATGCTGGACCGTCTGCGCATCGCCTATGATATCCCAACGCAAAGCTGCGTATTGGCGCATGTCACCACCACCATGCGCGCCATGGACCTCGGCGCGCCCGTTGATCTGGTGTTTCAATCCATTGGCGGGTCGGAAGGCGTGAACCGGTCCTTCGGTGTTGATCTGGCCTTGCTCGCGGAGGCGCATGACCAGGCGCTGTCCCTCAAGCGCGGTAGCCTTGGGCAGAATGTGATGTATTTTGAAACCGGCCAAGGCAGCGCGCTGAGTGCGGATCAGCATCATGGCGTGGATCAGCAAACCCTTGAAGCGCGCGCCTATGCGGTGGCGCGGCACTTTTCGCCGCTTTTGGTCAATTCCGTGGTGGGCTTCATCGGTCCGGAATATTTGTTTGACGGGAAGCAGATTCTCCGCGCCGGGCTGGAGGATCATTTCTGCGGCAAGCTGCTCGGTCTGCCGATGGGGGTTGATGTTTGCTACACCAACCATGCGGAAGCGGACCAGGATGATATGGATGCGCTGCTGACTTGCCTTGCCGCCGCCGGCGTCACTTACGTGATGGGCGTGCCTGGGGCGGATGATGTGATGCTCGCCTATCAATCCACCTCCTTCCATGATGGGCTTTATGCGCGCGCCGCACTTGGCAAACGCCCCGCGCCGGAGTTTGAGGATTGGCTGAACCGCATGGGCATAGGTGCGACGACAGAAGCAATCCCCGCGCGCCTGTCGCCCAAGCTGATCGGGCTTGCATGAACACGCCCAGCAAATGGCGCGATCTGCGTCGCTTCACGGATGCACGCGTCGCGCTGGGGCGCGTTGGCAATGCGCTACCCACCGCCGCGCATCTCGATTTTCAGGAGGCGCATGCCCGCGCTCGCGATGCCGTTTGGTCAAAACTGGATATCGCGCAATTGGAAGCAGCGCTTGCGCCACTTGGCCTGCCGATACAGCACGTGAAAAGCCAGGCAGCAGATCGTCGCCGCTTCCTGCTGCGCCCTGATCTTGGCCGCAAGCTGCCTGAAGATTGCTTGCTGCCAAAGGCAAAGGGCAGCATCGCGCTCGTGATTGCGGACGGGCTTTGCGCCAGCGGCGTGCAGCAACAGGCACCAGCTTTGCTTGCTGCGCTGGTGCCCGCACTTGCCAAGGCCGGCTTCACGCCAGGCCCGCTCATCATTGCAGAACAGGCGCGCGTCGCACTTGGCGATGATGTCGCGGAAGCAATGGAAGCCGCAGCCGTGGTGGTGCTTATCGGCGAAAGGCCCGGGCTTTCCGCGACCGACAGTATGGGGCTTTATCTGACTTGGGCAGCACGGCGCGGCAGCAATGACGCCATGCGGAACTGCATCAGCAATATCCGCCCAGGCGGCCTGAGTGCTGATGCCGCTGCTGCCAAGGCGCTCTGGCTATTGGTGGAAGCACGCAAGCTTGGCGCCACAGGCGTGGCGCTCAAGGACGAAATGCCGAGCCATTATCGGCTGACGTGACTGCGCGCCTTCAGCCTTTCGCGCGCAGTAGCTTGCCCGGCAGCGCACCCGTATCCTGCCCCGCTTCGCGAATGGGCTGCCCGGCGACCAGCGTCATGTCGTAGCCTTCCACCCGCTGCACCAAACGCCGCCCACCGGCCGGCAGGTCATAGATCATTTCAGGATGATATAAACGCATCGCATCGAAATTGATGATGTTCACATCGGCCATGGCACCAGGTGCCAACCGCCCGCGATCCGTGAGGCCAAAGAAATCCGCAGTTTCACTCGTCTGCCGCTTCACCACGAATTCCAGTGGCAGCCCATCGCCGCGCTTCCGATCACGCGCCCAATGGGTCAGCATGAAGCTGGGGGTAGAGGCATCGCAAATCACGCCGCAATGCGCACCGCCATCTGAAAGGCCAAGTACCGTTGCCTTATCCATATTCATTTCGCGCACCACGGAAAGATCGCCTGTCACGTAATTGGTGACCGGGAAATAGAGCATCCGCCCGCCATCAGCGCCCACCAGGAAATCATAGCAATAGGAAGCCGGGTCCTGTCCTGCCTTGGCGGCGAGGGCGGCAATGCTCCGCTCCCGCGGCGGTTCATAATCCGGCGGGTCGCCCAATTCGAACATATTGTCCCAACGCGTCGCAATCTGGCGCGACAAAGGCGGCAGCACATCCAGCAACCGCTTCGACGCTTCTTCCGACAGAATCTTGCGCCGCACTTCCGGATCACGCAGCCGCGCCAATTGCTCGGCCGGCGGCAACCCAGCCAGGGCCGCAAAACTTTCGCGCAAAGCGAAGGGATTGAGCGATGTCGTCAGCCCCAAAATCAACCCCACGGTGCGCCCCGCGACTTGCGCCGCCAGGTTCAATCCCTCGGCGCGTGCCTGATGCACGCCCTGCATCAGGCGCTTCCAGCGCTGCGGATCATAGGCGCGATCCGTCAGCAGGAACCAAACCGGGCGCTTGGTGGATTTCGCCACTTCGCGCAGCCAGCGGAATTCCGCCGCCTCATCCTCAAAATCGCTCAACATGCCGAAGGTGCCGCGCCCCGCCTTGCCCATGGCACGGCCGATGGCGAGCAATTCCTCTTCTTCCGCATAACGGCCCGGCACCAGATCACCGGCGAGCGTCTTGTGCTGATCCGTGCGCGATGTGGTGAAGCCGAAGGCGCCGGCCTCCAGCGCTTCCTGTGTCAGCCGCGCCATGGCTTCAATATCATCGCCCGTCGCGTTTTCGCGCTTCAGGCCGCGTTCACCCATCACATAGACGCGCAAGGGATGATGCGCGAGCTGCGCACCGATATTCAGCATGCGCGGCATTGCCTCCAGCGCATCAAGATATTCGGGGAAGCTTTCCCAATTCCATTTCAACCCTTCGGTCAGCGTAATGCCGGGGATATCTTCCACGCCTTCCATCAGGTCAATCAGCGCCTGGTGATGGCTTTTCTGCACCGGCGCAAAGCCAACACCGCAATTGCCGAATAGCAAAGTCGTCACGCCATGCCAGGATGAAGGCGCCAGATTGGGGTCCCAGGTGGCCTGCCCATCATAATGCGTATGCACATCCACCCAGCCAGGTGTGACCAGCCGACCTTCTGCTGCCACATCGCGCCGCGCCGGGCCGGCCTTGCCGCCCACTTGCGTGATGCGATCTCCATCAATCGCGACATCGCCGGTATAACGCGGCGTGCCGAGCCCATCCACAATGGTGCCGCCGCGAATCACGATATCATGCATGGTGCTTCTCCATCCGGCTTGCTGCTGACCCTAGCTTGGCTGGGCTTATCATCTTGTGCTTTCACGCTAGCCAAAGCGCGTAGCTACGGCAAGCATGCCTTGCCCAGTCAGCGCGCCCTGTCTAGCCTTTTCCGGTCAGCCGGGGGCGCAGCGCTTTCGGCTTTTGCCAAAGCAAGGAAACCCTGATGGCCACGCCCAAAAAACCGCGCTTCCCCGAACTGACACCCGAAAGCATGAGCGCGGATCAGCGCACCGCAGCGGAAGGTATCATCAAAGGCCCACGCGGCGGCTTGCGCGGCCCCTTCAATGCCTGGCTGCGCAGCCCGGTTTTCGCTGATCGGATGCAAAGGGTTGGGGAATATCTGCGCTTCAATAGCTCCATCCCCGCAGATTTGAACGAATTCGCCATCCTGATCACGGCGCGCGTCTGGACCAGCCAATATGAATGGTATGCGCATCACGCCATGGCGATGAAGGCTGGCTTGCCGCCCGCGATTGCGGCTGATCTTGCCGAAGGTCGCCGCCCCGCCGGCATGAATGAAGATCAGCGCATTGTCTATGAATTCTGCACGGAACTGCACCGCGACCACGGTGTATCGGACGCAACTTTCGCCGCCACTGTCGCGCGTTTTGGTGAGCAAGGTGCGGTGGATTTGATTGCCGTCAGCGGCTATTACGTCGCGGTTTCCATGACACTCAATGTGGCGGAGGTCCAAATTCCGCCCGATGCCACCCCGCTGCCGCCCTTGCCGAAAGCGTGAGGATCACATGGGGCGGCAGCACGCCGCCCCATACGCATTGGATCAGCTACGAACGAAAGCGCAGCCACCATCAGCCAAGGGGCGGAAGGCCTGCTCAGCCTGGGTGGTTTGCAGCAGCTTATAGTAATCAAATGGGCCGCGGCTTTCCTCGGGCTTTTTCACTTCGAACAGATAGGCCGGGTGCATCTTGCGGCCATCAGCGCGAATGGTGCCTTGACCGAAAGCATCATCATCGGTTGGCATGGCCTTCATGCGCGCAACCGTTGCCGCGCCGCTTGCCTTGGCGGCCTGCACGCCCAGATCAGCAACCGCCTTCAGATAATGCAGCGTTCCGGAATAATCGCCGGCATGGCTCATGCCGATGGCAACCTGGCCGGCCACCGCTTGCGCGCGACGCCAGAAGGCGCGGGTCCGGTCATTCAGATCCCAATAGAAGGTTTCGGTGCAGACCAGCCCTTGGGCCGTCTGCAGGCCAAGCGCATGCACATCCGGCAGGAACATGAGCATGGAGGCAAGCTTGGTGCCACGCCGCGTAATGCCGAATTCCGCCGCCTGCTTAATGCAGTTGATGGTATCCGTGCCGGCATTGGCAAAGCCAATCACCTTTGCGCGCGAAGCCTGCGCTTGCAGCAGGAAGGATGAGAAATCTGTCGTGCCAGGAAAAGGTGTGCGCACGGAACCAATAACGCGCCCACCCGCTGCCTGCACAAAGGCCGTCGTGTCGCGTTCCAAGGAATGGCCGAAGGCGTAATCCGCGGTGATGAAGAACCAGCTATCGCCGCCCGCGCGCACCGTTGCACCGCCTGTGGACCTGCCAAGCATGAAGGTATCATAGGACCAATGCACCGTATTCGGCGTGCAGGCGCGGCCGGTCATGTCGGATGTTGCGGTGGAGGTCGGGATCGTGACCTTGTTCTTTTCACGCGTCAGCTCCGCCACCGCCAAAGCGACCGAGGAAGCCGCAAGGCTGAGTGTCATGTCCACGCCGTCACGATCATACCATTGGCGCGCGATATTGATGGCGACATCAGGGCGGTTTTGGTGATCCGCCACTACGGTTTCCACATTGAAGCCGCGCTGGCCGAA
>JADCEV010000098.1 GCA_020249865.1 Roseomonas sp.
CTATTGCCGTTTCGGCGGTTGTTTTTGCTGGCGCGGAAGTAGGGGGGCGGCGGGCGGAGCTTACGCTAGAATCACCAATACATTCCCCGATCCGGTTGATCAAAGCCCAGGCCTGACAGGCGCTGCCAAACCAGCAGAATCGCCAGCCGATTTTGGCGGCACCACCGGCGCGCAAAGCGGGGCTGCCTCTATGTCTCCCAAACGGCACGGCCTAAGCTGACCTGGAAACGAGAGGGTACCATGCTTGGAACAATATCCCGCATTGTCCTAGTTACTGGCGCAGCAGGCGGCATTGGAAGCGCCATGGTCGCCTCGCTCCTTGCTGCCGGGCACCGCATTGCTGCGCTTGATCATGATGCCAAGGGCCTGGAGGCGTTGCTGGCGGCGCATGGTTCCCATTCAAATTTGCACGCAATTGAAGCGGATCTTTCGACGGCGCGCGGATGCGAAGCGGGTATGGCCGCCGCCATCTCCCATTTCGGGCGCGTAGAAGTGGTAGTGAATAATGCGGGGATTGGTGTATCCAGCTTGCGCCCTGATTCCTTGCCGTCATGTGCAAATCTTTGCGTACGGTCGGGCCTGATCGCTCTTTACGAAAGACAATTCCCATGCGTTTTCATTTGATGATAACGTTGTTGTTGTGTGCAACCGCCCCAGCTATGGCGCAGGGCCTTAGCCTACCTGGCCTGGCCGGTCAGGGCGGAAGCGCGACAGATGGGCTGCGCGGTGCCTTCGCCGAACAAACGCCCGAGCAGCGGCGCGCCTTTTGCGGTCGCGTCGCGCAGGCGGCGGCAAGTTGCGGTACGATAGACATGACCGCCTTGTCGGCCTGCCTCATACGCACCCTGCCCCCACAGGATTCTGCCCGCGTTGCCCGCGTGGCCAATACCTCAAGAGGGAATGTTTCCGGATTGATGCAGGAATGCGGTATCACCCTGGGCCGCTGAGGGCCTACACGAACGGCCAACAAGGCGATTGGTTTTGTTGACCATTTGCCGCAGAGGTAACGAGGCGAAGGCACCTTTTTTCTAAGCGCCCTGGGTCGGTTCCGCATGCACCTGGCCAAAGCCAGCCGGGCTTGGGGCGAGGCATTCACCCGCGCACTTCACACTTCCATCCTCGGCCAAAATCGCGCAGGCTCTTGCTTGGCCGATGCCGTTTCGGTCCAAGATTGGGAGGAAGAAAACATGCGTTTCACGCTTTTTCGCAGCCTTGGCCTAGGCTTTCTTATGCTGGCCGTCACAGCGGGGCTTGCCGCCCCCATAAAGGCGCGCGCGCAATCCGCAGTTGTTATTGTCACCAGCTTTGGTCCAGGTTCCGCCGCCGATATCGTTGCACGGCTGATCGCCGCAGAATTCCAGCCCATGCTGGGGCAGCCCTTTGTGGTGAAGAATACAACTGGTGCCGCCGGCACCATCGCCGCCAATGAAGTGGTGCGCGCGCGGCCCGATGGCATGACGCTACTTTTTACACCGGTGGGGCCAATTGCCATTCAGCCAAGTTTCATGCGCAATGCAGGATATCGCGCAACTGATCTTGCGCCCATCTGCATGGTGAATCGTGCGCCACTCATTATGATGACGCAGCCCGATTCCGGCATGCGGACCGTGGCCGATGTTGTCGCACGTGCCCGCGCCGCGCCAGCCCCCATGCCCTTTGCCAGCACCGGTCCTGGCACCACGCCGCATCTTTCCATGGTCACTTTCGCACGCATCGCCGGCGTGACATTAAACCACATCGCCTATCGCGGTCCCGGCGATGTCATGGTGGCGATGCGCACACGGGATATCGAGATTTTCAATGATCATCCATCTTCCGTACGCGCCAATAATCTTCATCCGGTCGCGGTGCTGAATCCAGAGCGTGTGCCGGATTTTCCCGATGTACCGACCATGCGCGAACAAGGTTTCGATGTGAATTTTGCCATCTGGCACGGTCTTTTTGCGCCAGCCAATACGCCGCCGGCCATCATCGCCCGTTACGAAACCGCATGTGAACGCGCGGTGGGCTCGGCCGCAATGCGTGAGGGCCATGAACGCATCCAAACGCCCATCACCTTCCAGAATGCGCGCGATTTCGGTGCAACTGTCATGCGGGACTCGGATTCCTTCCGCCGCATCATTGAGGAGAATAATCTGCGGCAGGCGGAGTAACGGCCCTGACTGCGCCTGATTGCCTCGGGCGCAGCCAACTAAACATGGCACACCTTCGGCGATGCTCGCTGCACGATACGCGTGCTCAACCTGGACTTGATTGTAAGCGCCCTGAAAGCCAAGGCGCTTCGGTTCATGCTGGAAGGGCACCATAGCATGACCGCCGCTACATAAACGCAGCGTGCGGGTTGCTTCGCGCTTGATCCCGGCAGACACTTGCGGTTGTGAATGGCTGTTGCGGACAGCAGGATTTTGCCTTGATCCGGGCGTGGCGTTGCCCACTTACGCTGCAATCCAGTGCAGCCTTCTTGTGATGCCTCACACCACGCGCGCGTGGCGTTCCTTCATGATACGCAAGACCTCATCTGGCTCTTCCGCCCACCAGCGGCGTGACAGAAGCTCAACTTCCACAAAACCGTCATAGCCTGCGGCGCTCACCATTTGGCTGATGCCCGAGATATCAATCACGCCATCGCCTGGCATGCCACGATCAAAGACAAGATCGGTGGTCGGGACGAGCCAATCGCAAATATGAAAGCCAGCAATCTTGCCGGCAGCGCGCGCCATTTGGTGGCTGAGTTCCGGATCCCACCAGACATGATAAACGTCTAGAACAACCCCAACACCCTCACCCAATGCGGCGCAGAGATCGAGCGCCTGGCCGAGTGTGGACAGCACCGAACGATCTGCGCAGGTCATGGGATGGAGCGGTTCCAGCCCCAAAGTCACGCCAGCAGCGCGCGCTTCGGGCAGGATCGTCTCAAGCCCCTCACGCACCATACGGCGCGCGCCCTGAATATCCTTCGACCCTGGCGGCAAGCCGCCGCAGACCATGACCAGGCTGCGCGCTTGCAGTTTATGGGCTTCTTCAATGGCGCGACGATTATCCTCAATCGCCGCCGCGCGCCCTGCGGCATCGGCAGCGGGGAACATGCCGCCACGGCAAAGCCCTGTCAGCGTCAAGCCTGCATCGCGGATCTGTCGGGCGGCGGCATCCACGCCCATGGCTGCCAGCACATCTCGCCAGGGCGATATGCCCGGAATGCCATGGCGTGCGCAGCCTTCGATACACTCAGCGAGTCCCCATTTCTCACGTACCGTTACGGTATTAAGGCTGAGAGGCTTCATGCCACACCATGCAGAGCCAAAAGTTGGCGCATGCGGCTGGCCGCCCGTTCCGGATCACTCAACAGCCCTGCCGCGTCAGCAAGCCGGAACAATTTCGAAAAATGCTGAATACTGCGGGTGCTTTGCTGCCCACCCACCATCACGAAATGATCCTGATGGCCATTGAGCCAGGCCATGAAGACCACACCGGTCTTGTAAAAGCGTGTGGGTGCCTTGAAGATATGGCGTGAAAGCGGGACCGTTGGCGCCAGAACATCGTGGAAACTGGGGAGGTCATTCTTAGCGAGGGAGGCAAGCGCGCCTCCCACGGCAGGTGCGATCGGATCGAAAATACCCAGCAGCGCATCGGAATGGCCTTGTGCATCGCCGGCGATTAATTCGGCATAGTTGAAGTCATCACCAGTATACATCCGCACACCGCGTGGCAAGCGACGGCGCATGGTGATTTCCTTCCCTTCATCCAGAAGGGATATCTTTACGCCGTCTACCTTATGCGCATGGGCATGAATGACCGAAAGCGCGGTTTCCATCGCTGCCATGTGATCATGGTGGCCCCAATAACCTTCGAGCGCAGGATCAAACATTTCGCCCAGCCAATGGATGATCACGGGTTCACGCACGGCTCCCAGGATGCGCGCGTAAACACGCTCATAATCCGCAGGAGTTTTGGCAGCCTTGGCGAGCGCACGGGACGCCATCAAGATGATCCGCCCGCCCATTTTCTCAATCGCTTCGCATTGTTCTTCATAGGCGCGGATCACACCATCCACCGTCACATCAGGGCCGGGCGCCAGATGATCCGTCCCCGCGCCACTTGCGATCATCGCGCCCGGATGATCCTTCGCTGCATCAAGGCTCAGGCGGATAAGCTGTTGCGCCGCAGCCCAATCAAGCCCCATGCCGCGCTGCGCTGTATCCATGGCCTCTGCCACGCCAAGACCAAGCGACCAAAGATGCTTGCGGAAGGCGATGGTGCGTTCCCAATCCAGCTTTGCATCCAGCCACGGATCCTGCTCGGCCAAAGGATCAGCGACAACATGCGCCGCGGCGAAGGCGATGCGCGGATAGGGCGGCAAGGCTTTCGCGAAGGCGCGCGGTGGGCTGGTGGTGAAGCTCGTGATCGAGCCATCGGGATTGGGCAGATCAAGGCGCGCCATGCAAAACTTCTCCTCCGTCCGGTATCGTCAGGCAACTTCTCATGCCAGGGTTCATCCATCCAGTGTTTTTTGTGCAGGAATTGCAGCAACATCCGACACCTCTGGTCACAGACAACGCCAAGCCAAAAGCCGCCCAAAACCACATGACGCATTGAAGCGCAGACGCTACAATTTTTTCGAAACAACCGCAGGGGAAGTCCATGGGCGCGCTGAAGGGCATCACGGTGCTGGAACTCGCAGGCATTGGGCCGGGTCCCTTCTGCGCGATGTTGCTGGCGGATATGGGCGCGCGGGTGATCCGCATTGATCGCCCCGAAGGCCCAGCCGGCACGCGCCATGATGTCGTTCTGCGTGGGCGTCGCTCCTTGTGCCTTGATCTCAAAAATCCCACCGCCGTTGAAGCCTTGAAGCGCATGGCCCAGCAAGCTGATGCGCTGATTGAAGGCTTCCGGCCAGGTGTCATGGAACGGCTGGGCCTTGGCCCAGAGCCGCTGCTCAAGGCAAATCCGCGGCTGATCTATGGCCGCATGACAGGATGGGGGCAGGCGGGACCACTCGCGAAACGCGCGGGGCATGACATCAATTACATCGCACTCACCGGAGCGCTGCATGCCATCGGCGATCCTGATCGCCCACCGCCACCGCCGCTTAACCTCATCGGTGATTATGGTGGCGGGGGAATGCTGCTGGCCTTGGGCATTCTGGCTGCCGTTATCGAACGCGCCAATTCCGGCCGCGGCCAGGTGGTGGATGCCGCCATGGTGGATGGCGCGGCGCTATTGATGGCACCCATCTATGGCATGCTCTCCCTCGGACGTTGGACACCCAAGCGGGGCACGAATTTCCTGGATGGCACAGCAAGTTTTTACGGCAGCTACGCTTGTGCTTGCGGTGGCTATGTCGCGGTTGGCCCCATTGAACCCGCCTTCTTCACGGAAATGCTTGCGCGTATGGGCCTTGATGCCGCCGATTTTGACAACCGCATGGACCCTGCGACCTGGTCCACCCACAAGGCCAGATTGGCGGAAGCATTTCTTGGCCGAACACGCGATGCATGGGCGGAAATATTCGCCGATAGTGATGGCTGCGTCACACCCATTCTTTCCATGGCCGAGGCACCATCGCATCCCCATATCGCCGCGCGTGAGACTTTTGTTGCCGCACATGGTGCTGTGCAACCAGCGCCCGCACCGCGCTTCTCTCGTACGCCATCGGCCATTGGCGCGGCACCGCCATTGCGTGGTGAACATGGCGCAGAAATCCTGGCTGAATTCGGCTTTTCTGCGCAGGAGATCGACACCCTGGTGGCCACCATACCACCACGATGATTCGCGCCTGACCATTGTTAGGCGCCCGCAGCGCACCCGCACCCGTTAGCGGAAGCGTTCCTTCAATACGCGGCGGAGCAGCTTGCCGGCTTCGCTGCGCGGCAGTGCCTCAAGAAAATCGACCGCCACCGGGATCTTCAGACTACCTAGATGCGCGCGACAATGGGCAATAATGGCATCAGCCAGTGCGGCATTGGCCTCGACACTCCGCAGCACCACCAGCGCGTGCGGGCGTTCGCCCAATTCAGCATCTGGCACCCCAATCACCGCGGCTTCCGCTACTGCCGGATGCAGGCCAAGCACAGCCTCGATCTCTGCCGGATAGATATTGACGCCACCTGAAAGGATCAGATCCGCCCGGCGGTCCGACAGAAACAGGAAACCTTCCGCATCCAGCCAGCCAAGATCATGCAGGGTCGCCCAGCCCTGATCATTATAGGCAGCGGCAGTTTTTTCGGGATCATTATGGTAGGCGAAGCGCGCCCCGCCTTCGAACCAAATGCGCCCAACCTCTCCGGGCGGGAGCGCGCGGCCTTCCTCATCCAGGATATGCACCGCGCCATAGGCAGGGCGGCCGACACTGCCGGGCTTGCGCAGCCAAGTCTCACTGTCAATGAAGCAAACCCCGATGCCTTCGCTACCGGCATAGTATTCGCGGATGATCGGCCCCCACCAATCCAGCATCGCCTGCTTCACCGGAATGGGGCAAGGCGCTGCCGCATGAATGGCACAGCGATGGCTGGAAAGATCAAAGGCGTTTCGCACCGTATCCGGCAGGGCAAGCAGGCGCACAAACATGGTCGGCACCCATTGGCTATGGGTGACGCGATATTTTTCGATCAGCGCCAAACACGAAGCGGCATCGAATTTTCGCGTAATCACCGCCGTGCCGCCACCATCAATGGTGCGTTGGACATAGCGATTGGGCGCCGCGTGATAGAGCGGCGCCGGCGAGAGATAGACCGTATTCGCATCAAACCCGTAAAAGCCCTTCCAGCTCATGTCGAATTCAGGCTTATGGCGATCCGCAAACGGAATGAGCGGACGACGAATACCCTTGGGCAGGCCAGTGGTACCCGAAGAATAAAGGAATTCGCGACCGATCGACCTTTCACCCTCGGGCCATGTTGTGGGCCGGCCTTCCATCAGCGAATGCAGTGGCGCAAAACCTGGAATGGCGCCGCCCAGGCTCAGGCGATGGGGCAGGTTCTCAAGATCCAGCGCCCCCACCAATGAACTGAGCCCGGCCTCAGCGCATAAGGCTACTGCACCGGAATCGCGCAGCACATGCGCCACTTCATGCGGGCGCAAATGGATGGAAAGGGGCGTCACCATCAGGCCAGCGCGCTTGGCCCCATAGGTGAGCATCAGGAATTCGGGCGTGTTTTCCAACAACAGCGCAATGCCCTGCCCTGGGGTCAGCCCAAGCGCCACCAGCCCATGCGCGATCTGGTTCGCTGCCTCATTTAATGCCCGAAAACTGAGGATAGTGCCGCTATCGGGAAAAATGGCCGCGGGCTTGTCGGGTATTGCGCGCGCCAAATTGGCAAGATGCGGCATGGGCCTTCCTTATCGTCCTGATCCATCATTGACGGCCATTTCCTATCCGCCAAATTCTCCCCATATCTGGAAAGACTAAGTCCAATAGCTGCGCATTTTCAAGAAATGTTTCCGGCGCAAGATAAGGCGTGGCGTGATCGAAAACCCGCCGCTAGACAGATGGACCCCGCATCCGCACAATCGCCCTTGGCGCAAGGTAACCAAGCCCAAGGGAGGCGTCGCATGATTCCCCGTACTGTCTTTTCCCCCACCCATGAGCAATTCCGCGACCAGGTGCGCCGCTTCGTTGTGCGGGAAATCCTGCCGCATCACGCTGCCTGGGAAGAAGCGGGCGTGGTGCCGCGCGAAGCCTGGCGCAAGGCGGGTGAGGCCGGGCTTTTGCTCTGCAATGTTCCGGAAGAATGGGGCGGCATGGGCGGGGATTTCCTGCATAGCGCCATTGTGATTGAGGAGATGTCGCGCGCCGGTGCGACCGGCCCCGCTTTCTCACTGCATTCGGATATCGTCGCACCTTATCTGCTGCATTACGGCACGGAAGCCCAAAAGCGCCGCTGGTTGCCTGCCATGGCGCGCGGGGATGCCTTGGCTGCCATTGCCATGACCGAACCGCAAGGCGGCAGTGATTTGCAGGCCATCCGCACCACGGCGATCCGTGATGGTGATGATTATGTCATCAGCGGTCAGAAGATCTACATCACCAATGCGCAGGGCGCAGATGTGATTGTCGTCGCCGCCAAGACTGATCCCACAGCGCGCGGGCGCGGCGTCAGCCTGATCCTGGTAGAGACCGATCGGCCCGGCTTTGCGCGCGGCAAGCCGCTCAAGAAGGTTGGCTGCAAGGCGATGGATACGTCAGAGCTGTTTTTCGATCAGGTGCGGGTGCCGGTCACCAATTTGCTGGGGGAAGAAGGGCGTGGCTTCGCCCAATTGATGACAGAGCTTGCGCAGGAAAGGCTGGTGCAGGCCGTGCGCGCGGTAGCGTCAGCAGAAGCGGCGCTGGAACAGACCATCGCCTATGTCACGGCACGCCCCGCCTTTGGCCAGACAGTGGCGGATTTCCAGAATACACAGTTCCGCCTTGCGGAAATGCGCGCGGAAATCGCGGTCTTGCGCGTTTATGTGGACCGCTGCCTTGAAGTGCATCTGGCCGGCGGCCTGGATGCTGTGGATGCGGCCATCGCCAAGATGCAGACAACCGAAATGCTTGGCCGCGTGGTGGACCAATGCGTCCAATTGCATGGTGGTGCCGGCTATATGTGGGAATACCCCATCGCGCGTGCCTGGGCTGATGCGCGCATGGCCCGCATTGCGGGCGGTTCCATCGAAGTGATGAAGCAGATCATCGCGCGTTCGTTATTGCCAAAGCAGGAAAAGCGCCAGGGCCGCGCGGCGGCAGAATAGGCTTCGCCGCAAGCGATCAGGCCGCCAATATGAACGCAACCGATCCGCCTTACTCCATCACAATCTTCGGCGCCGCGTCCGCCTTCGCCGCTGCCTTTTCCCAAACGCGGCGTGCAATACGCCGATAGGATTGCGCTTCTTCCGATTCCGGGCGCGCCATCACAATCGGCGTGCCGGCATCCGCCAATTCACGGATTTCGAGCTTGAGCGGCAATTCGCCCAGAAACTCCACACCCAGCCTCTCCGCTTCCCGCCGCGCCCCGCCATGGCTGAAAATATCCGCGCGATGGCCGCAATTGGGGCAGCAGAAGAAGGACATATTCTCGATCAGCCCCAGCACCGGGACATTGACCTTCTCGAACATCCGCACGCCACGCCTGGCATCCAGCAGCGCCACATCCTGCGGTGTGGAGACAATCACCGCCCCCGCCAAGGGCACGCGCTGAGACATGGTCAACTGCGCATCACCCGTGCCGGGCGGCATATCCACAATCATCACATCCAAGGGGCCCCAGGCCACTTGCCCCATCATTTGCTCAAGCGCGCCCATCACCATGGGGCCGCGCCAGATCATGGGCGTTTCTTCTTCCACCAAAAACCCGATGGACATGGCCTTCAGCCCCCAGCGGCTGAGCGGGGTGATGCGCTGACCCTCTGACCGGGGCCTTTCCCGCGTGCCCAGCATTTGCGGCAGCGATGGCCCATAGATATCCGCGTCCAAAAGCCCGACCTTGAGGCCATCGGCGGCCAAGGCCACCGCCAGATTGACCGCGGTGGTGGATTTGCCGACGCCCCCCTTGCCGGAAGCGACCGCGATGATCGCCCGCACATCGGAAAGCAGCATGGGGCCGGGGCTGGCTGGGCCGCGCGGGGCGGCGGGGCGGGCGGCGGGCGCGGCCTCGGCGCGATGCGCGGTCAGCACTACGGTTGCGGAAAGCACGCCGGGCACGGCGCGGGCGGCGGCTTCGGCCGCGGCGCGCACCGGTTCCATGGCAGCGGCGGCTTCGCGGGCCACCTGCAGCGCGAAATGTACCATGCCATCGCGCACCACCAGGCCCTGCACCATGCCCGCGCCCACCACATCCCGGCCGGAAGCCGGGTCCTTCACCGCCGTTAGGGCCTTGGTCACCGCTGCCGCCAAATCATCCGCCATCGCTTGAAAAGCCCCTGCCCATGGTCAATATCCGCCCTGCCCGGGTTACAGCACCGTTAGCTGCTTTCCGGGAGGGTCGCGCGCCTCTATATGGGGGTTGGCTTCCCGCTTGAAGCATCCCGCCCAATTTTGGGCCCTTGGTTTTTGACGTTCACCTGCTGGAGACCTCGCCTTTCATGCCCTGGAACAATAATAGTGGCGGTCAAAGCCCCTGGGGCAATCCGCGCCCTTCGGGCCCTTGGGGTCAGCCGCCTTCGGGCGGCGGTGGCGGCGGCGGCGGCCAAGGGGGCCGCGGGCCGGATATAGATGACGCGATCCGCCAGGCGCAGGAGGCGATTCGCCGTATCCTGCCCGGTGGCGGTTCCGGCAGCGGCAAGCTTATCGCGCTGCTGGGCATTGTGGTGGTCCTGGGCTGGGCCTTTTCCGGCTTTTACCGTGTGCAGCCCGATGAACAGGGCGTTGTCATGCGCTTTGGCGCCTTCAGCCACACCACCCAGCCCGGCTTGAATTATCGCCTGCCCTGGCCGATCGAAAGCCACACCACGCCGCGTGTGACGCGCATCAACCGCGTGGATATCGGCTTTGTCGGCGCCCAGGATGGCAGCATCACCGGCGGTCGCGTTTTGGCAGCGCGTGATGTGCTGGAAGAAAGCCTGATGCTGACGGGTGATGAGAATATCATTGACATTGACGTCGCCGTCTTCTGGCGCATCCGCGATGCGGGCGAATTCCTGTTCAATACGCGCAACCCGGAAAGCACGGTGAAGACCGCGGCTGAGAGCGTGATGCGCGAAGTGATCGGGCGCACCGCGATCCAGCCGGCACTGACCGAAGCGCGCGCGCAGATCGAACAGGAAGTGCGCCGCGGCGCTCAGGTCATCATGGACCAATACAAGGCTGGTATTGAGATTACGCAGGTGCAATTGCAGAAGGTGGACCCGCCCGCGCAGGTGGTTGACGCCTTCCGCGATGTGCAGCGCGCCAATGCGGACCGTGAACGTCAGCGCAATGAGGCCGAAAGCTTCCGCAATGACATCATTCCCCGCGCCCGTGGTGAGGCTGAACGTATGGTGCAGGAAGCCCAGGGCTTCCGCGAAAGCCAGGTGGCGCGCGCGGGCGGTGAAAGTGCCCGCTTCCTTTCGGTGCTTTCGGCCTATGAACAGGCGCGCGATGTGACCACGCGCCGGATGTATTTGGAAACCATGGAAGAAATCCTCCGCCGCAACCCCAAGGTCATTGTGGATGACCGCTTGCAGGGCGTGGTGCCCTTCCTGCAATTGGGCGAAACCGGCGGCGCGCGTCAGCCGCCTGCCGCGGTGCCGCAACAGCGGCCCGCGCCGCTGCCTCCGGGCGCGGCTGCCGCACCCATGATGCAAAACCGTACGGGGGCACCGCGATGAACCGCTCCATCATTCTGCTTGGCGTGCTGGCGGCGGCGATCTTCACCGCGTCTTCCACGCTGTTCACCGTGCATCAGACGCAGCAGGTGCTGATCACGCAATTCGGCGAACCGCGCCGCGTGATCCAGCAACCGGGCCTGCATTGGAAGCTGCCCTTCATCCAATCGGTCATTACCTTTGACCGGCGCCTGCTGGATTTTGACGCGCCAGGCGAAGAAGTGATCCTGGGCGACCAGCGCCGGCTGATCGTGGATAGCTTCACGCGCTATCGCATCACTGATCCGCTGCGCTTCTTCCAGACGGTGGGTGCGACGGAAGCGGGCATTCGCGCCCGGCTCAATTCCATCGTCACCTCATCGCTCCGGCGCGTGCTGGGTAATGAGCCCTTGCTCGCGGTGCTCTCCACGGATCGTGCCCGGATCATGGGTGAAATTCGCCGTCAGGTGAATGAGGAAGCGCGGCAATTCGGCATTGCGGTGGAAGATGTGCGTATTCGTCGCGCTGATCTGCCGGGTGAGAACACGCAAGCCATCCTGTCGCGCATGCAATCCGAACGTGAACGCGTGGCGCGCGAAGCCCGCGCGGAAGGTGCGGAAGTGGCGCAGCGTGTGCGCGCGGGTGCTGAGCGTGAACGCACCGTGCTGATTGCGGAAGCGCAGGCGCAGGCGGATATCCTGCGTGGTCAGGGCGAACAGGAAGCCATCCGCATTTTCGCGGAAGCCTTCCAGCGCGACCCGGCCTTTTTCCAATTCTGGCGCACCATGCAGGCCTATCGTGAAGCCTTCACGGAAGGCGACACCCGGCTGGTGCTGACACCGGATTCGGAATTCTTCCGCTATTTCCGCGAAAGCCCGAATGGCCTTGCAGCACCTGCGCCGAGGTGACCTTTACCGCGCTTCTCCAGGGCATAGCCGTTGTGCTGGCCCTGGAAGGCTTGGCCTATGCCATCGCCCCCGGCCTCATGCGCCGGATGCTGGCAAGCCTGGCTGAAACGCCCGAGGCACGGCTTAGGCTTGGTGGGCTGATCGCGGCGGTGGGCGGCATTGGCCTTGCCTGGCTGCTCAAGCTTTGGTGAGGCTGTGCGTATTTGTGGCATTTCGTTGCATGCCGGTGCCTTAAATTCGCGGCCCTGCCGCCAATCTGTTATGGTTGTTGACGCCATCCCCGAGGAGAATTTCCTTGCGTATCGTCCATCTTGCCCTTGCCGGTGTCATGGCCCTGGCGCCCATCGCCCCCCTGACGCTGATCTCCCCGGCCCAGGCGCAGCAGCGCGCGCCGGAAAGCTTCGCACCGCTCGCGCGCGAATTGCTGCCGGCGGTGGTGAATATCTCCACCACCAAGAATGTCGCACCGCGCTCCGGACGGCCCAATGCGCCGGATATGCCGCAGCTGCCGCCGGGCAGCCCGTTTGAGGAATTTTTCCGCGATTTCTTCAATCGCAATCGCCCGCCCGGTCAGGGGGAAGCGCCGCAGCAGCGCCAGCGCCGCGCGCAATCGCTCGGGTCCGGCTTCATCATTGATGCGCAGGAAGGCATCGTTGTCACGAATAACCACGTGATTGACGGCGCTGATGAGATCAATGTGATCCTGCAGGACAAGACCACCATTCGCGCCGAATTGGTGGGCACCGATCCGCGCACGGATATCGCGGTGTTGCGCATCCGGCATGACAAGCCGCTGGCCTCTGTTGCCTTTGGCGATTCGGATCAATCGGAAGTGGGCGATTGGGTGATTGCCATCGGCAATCCCTTTGGCTTTGGCGGCACCGTGACGGCGGGGATTGTCTCGGCCCGCGGGCGCGATATCGGGCAGGGCCTCTATGATGATTTCATCCAGACGGATGCTTCGATCAATCAGGGCAATTCCGGCGGGCCGCTATTCAACATGCGCGGCCAGGTGATTGGCATCAATACCGCCATTGTCTCACCAAGCGGGGTGTCGGCCGGGCTTGGCTTTGCCATCCCGTCCAATATGGCAACGCGCGTGGTGGCGCAGCTGCGTGATGCGGGGCGTGTGCGGCGTGGCTGGATTGGTGTGAATATCCAGGGTGTGACGGATGACATTGCCGAGGCGTTGCGCCTGCCCGCAGGCACGCGCGGTGCCCTTGTGGCCAATGCGCAGGCCGAAGGGCCTGCAGCGCAGGCGGGCATTCGCTCAGGCGATGTGATCATCCGCTTCAATGGCGTGCCGGTGCCGGAAATGCGGGCCCTGCCACGAATTGTCGCGGATAACACCGTGGGCAGTTCCGTGCCTGTGGTGATCTGGCGCGACGGCAAGGAAGAAACCGTGACGGTGACGCTCGGCGAATTGCCGGCGGAACAGCGCCAGGCAAGTGCGCCGGCGGCGCCTCCGCCCGGTCAGGGGCCGGTGGAATTGACCGGGCTTGGCTTGCGCGTGGCGGCGATTACCAATGAGCTCCGCCAGCGTTTCAACCTGCGCCCCGAACAGCGCGGCGTGGTGATTGTGGAAGTCATCCCGGGCACCCCCGCCGCAGAGCGTGAGCTCCGCCCCGGTGATGTGATTGTGGAAGTGCAGCAGCAGCGCGTAACCACACCGGCCGAAGTGCAGGAACAGGTTGAGCGTCTGCGCCGGCAGAACCGCAATGTGGGCCTGTTTGCCGTGGAAAACGCCGGGGGGCAGCGCTTTGTGCCGCTGCGCCTCAATGCGCGGGGCAATGCGCCGGGGTGAACCTTAGGGGTGATCCGTCAGGGCGGATCACTCTTGGCGTCTTTCACGTCAGGAATGATCCGCCATTCACGTGAATGGTCTGGCCGGTGATATAGCCGCCCTCCGGCCCCGCCAGCAGGCGCACCACATCGGCGATTTCGGCCACACTCGCCCGGCGGCGCATGGGGATGCCGTTATCGGCCAGCGTGCTTGGCATGGACCCGGCCGAAGCGCCGCGCACCGTATCCACCGCACCGGGGGCAACGCTATTGGCGCGAATGCCTTTGGGGGCCAATTCCACCGCAAGGGCGCGCATCAGGCCTTCC
>JADCEV010000099.1 GCA_020249865.1 Roseomonas sp.
CCGCGCTGGCCGAATTCCTGCACCGCCAGCCGCGCGCAAGCGACCGTAGTTGGGCCGTTGATGTCACGGAATGTGCCCGACATATCAGTCAGAATACCGATACGGATGGTATTCGCGGCCTGGGCTTTCGCACTGCGCCAGGGCAAGCCACCAAGGGCCGCAGCACCGCCGGCTGCGGTCAAAACGGAACGTCTCTCAATTGTCATGTTATCTCCCTTCGTCTCCCGGTTGTCTGGATACGGCTGCCAGAAGTCGGCCTCTTAGCGCATACAGTTGGTGAAATCCATGCCTATTCTGCGGCCACCCGGCTGGCCGGCGGGCAGAAGGCCGGGATCACATGCTGGGCGAAAAGCGTGAGGCTGTGCAGGATTTTCTCATCGCTGCGTGGACAAGCCCTGATGATGCCAAATTCCATTGCTGCTTGCTACTGCCGTGATTCTTGTGAACGCTTCAGCCGCCCGCTTCCTTGGGGGTGGCGCGCACCTCAATGCCTGCCAGTTTTTCCATATGCTGAATGGTGGAAACGAAATCCTCCGGCCCGGAACCCATGGCCAAAGCCATGGAAAGATATTGCCGCGCTGCCGGGCCGATGAACATGGGCACGCCGAAGCGCTCAGCCTCTTCTAGGCATAGCTTCACATCCTTGTGCATCAGCCCCGCGGCGAAACGCACCGGGAAGCCTTGCGCGCGTTCCGTAATGGCCTGCGGCACGCGTTTTTCGGAAATGAAGGAACGCCCGCTGGAAGCATTCAGCACGTCAAACATCATCTTGGTATCAAGGCCCGCCTTGGCGCCAAGCACCATGCCCTCAAGACAAGCAAGCGTATTGCTGGCGAGGATTACGTTATTCACGAGCTTCATCGTCTGCCCAAGGCCCGGTTCCGCGCCAAGATAAAAGATATTCTGCCCGATCTGCTTTAGCACCGGCTCCACAGCCTTTTGTGATGCCGCATCGCCCGAGGTCATGATGGCGAGTGTACCGGCCTCGGCACCCGAAACGCCGCCGCTGACCGGCCCATCAATTTGATGAATTCCTTTTGTGGCCAAGCCTTCCGCCACACGCCGCGCTACCGTCGGCCCGGTGGTGGAAAGATCCACCACGATCTTGGCCTTACTGCCATGCACCAACCCATCCGGCCCTAAAGCCACGGCCTCCACCGCTGCAGGTGTCGGCAGGCTCAGCAGCACCGCATCGCATTGATCGGCAATTTCCCGCGCGCTGGTCGCGGCTTTGGCACCCATGGCCGTGAGCGATGCCACCGCCTTTGCATCAAGATCATGCACCACAAGCGCGTGGCCAGCCTTCACCAGGCGCCGCGCCATGACGCCACCAATATTGCCAAGGCCGATGAAACCAAGCTTCATGACATTCCTCATTACCTTTGCGGCGGGCTTGCATGGCCCGCGCTGTTATTTGCGGGAAAGGCTCCGCCCGGATGCGCTTTCAGTCAAGGGGTGGTTTCAGCGCGTGGGCGGCAGCTTGGTGAAATCGCCAAAGCGCATGCTCGGGTGGCTGCGGGCATATTGTGGCGGGAAAGCCGCCGCCTCGCGCAAGGCCTCCGCCGCGTGCCAAGCCCAGCGCGGATTATAGCTCATGCCCCGGCCAATCGCGATCAGATCCGCCGCGCCATCACGCAAAGCCTGATCCGCCTGCGCCGGTTCATTGATCAGCCCGACCGCAATAGTCGGAATGCCGGCCTCTTCGCGAATGCGCCGCGCCATGGGTACCTGATAGCCAGGGCCAAGATCAATCTGCTGATCCGGGCTGCTGCCGCCTGAAGACGCGCAGATGAAATCACAGCCAAGCTTTTTCAATTCCTGCGCGAAGACCACACTATCGTGCAGCGTCCAGCCACCTTCAACCCAATCGGTTGCCGAAACCCGCACACCCAGCGGCTTATGCTCAGGCCAAACCGCGCGCATGGCGGCGAAGACCTCCAGCGGGAAGCGCATGCGGCCCGCGATGTCGCCGCCATATTCATCATTGCGATTGTTCGACAGCGGCGACAGGAAGGAATGCAGCAAGTAACCATGCGCCGAATGCAGCTCAATCAAATCAATGCCAAGCGCCTCCGCCCGCTTGGTCGCTTGCACGAAGAATTCCTTTATTTCCGTAAGCCCCATATGGTCCAGCATGCGCGGCGCCGGCCGGCCGGGAAAGGCGATATCGCCCGGGCTGATCGGGTGCCAGCCACCCTCCTCCGGCCCGATATATTTGCCCCCCAGCCAGGGCTGCATGGTGGAGCCCTTGCGTCCCGAATGGGCCAATTGCATCGCGATTTTCGCCTGGCCGTATTGGCGGCAAAATGCCATCAGCCGCGCGATCGATTCCTGCTGCGCGTCATTCCATAAGCCCAGATCGAAGCGCCCAACCCGCCCGCGGGGTTCCACCGCCGTTGCCTCAAAGAACACGAGGCCAGCGCCGGAGACCGAGAAATTCCCGTAA
The DNA here is from genome assembly GCA_020249865.1 of Roseomonas sp. Classification (GTDB taxonomy): domain Bacteria; phylum Pseudomonadota; class Alphaproteobacteria; order Acetobacterales; family Acetobacteraceae; genus Neoroseomonas. The sequence goes on from JADCEV010000099.1 coordinate 2,447, forward strand.
TGCATCAGGTGCCAATCCGTCGCCTCATTGCCTGTGGTGCCGGAATATTGCGCCATGGGGGAGACGACGATGCGGTTGGGCAGTGTCAGCCCGCGCAGGGTGAAGGGCGAAAAAAGACGGCTTGGCATTGGCGGTTTCCTCTTTTGGGGGAATACTCACCCCTGCCCTGCCTGGTGCGCAAGCCCGGGGCCTGGGTTCATGGAGTTCTTGTGATGCGGCGCGGTGCCTTGCCCGCCGGAAAGGGTGGATGCGATGAATGAAATGCGGCGAACCATGCCGGCAAACACCGGGCCGGCCCTGACGGAGCCGGATGTGATCATCATCGGCGCCGGCATTTCCGGCCTTTATCAGCTCTATCGGTTGCGCGAGCTTGGCTATTCGGTCCAGGTATTCGAAACCGGCAGTGATCTTGGCGGCACCTGGTATTGGAATCGCTACCCGGGCGCGCGGTTTGATTCGGAAAGCTATACCTACGGCTATTCCTTTTCCGATGAGCTATTGCAGGAATGGAGCTGGAGCGAGCATTTCGCCCCGCAGCCGGAAACGCTCCGCTATTTGCAGCATGTCGCGCAAAAATTCGATCTGCGCCGCCATATCCAATTCAATAGCCGCGTGGTCAGCGCAGAGCTTAATGAGGCAAGCCTGCGCTGGACAGTCGCCCTTGATACGGGCGCACAGCATAGATGCCGCTTCCTGATTACCGCGCTCGGCCCGCTTTCCGCCGATACGCTGCCGCGCATTCCCGGTGTTGAAAGTTTTTCCGGCCAATCCTTCCATACCTATCGCTGGCCGCATGAACCAATCAGCTTCGCCGGCAAGCGCGTGGCAGTGATTGGCACGGGGGCGACCGGCGTGCAGGTGATCCAGACCATCGCGTCTGAGGTTGGTTCGCTGACCGTGTTTCAGCGCACGCCGAATTGGTGCGCGCCCTTGCATAACCGCCCCATCACGGAAGAAGAACAGCGCCAGATCAAGGGCAATTACCCCGCACTTTTCGCGCTGCTCCGCACCACACCTGGCTGCTATATCCATAATTCCGATCCGCGCAGCGTGTTTGAAGTCACCCCCGAAGAACGTGAAGCCTTTTGGGAACAGCGCTATGCCGAACCAGGCTTTGGCATTTGGCAGGCGAATTACCGCGATATCCTGACTGATCCGAAGGCCAATGCGCTGATCAGCGATTTCATCGCGCGCAAGATCCGCCAGCGTGTAAAAGACCCTGCCGTTGCAGAGAAGCTGATCCCCAAAAATCACGGCTTTGGCACGCGCCGCGTCCCACTCGAAACCCGCTACTATGAGGCCTATAATCGCGACAATGTGCGGCTGGTGGACATCAACGAAACCCCGATCGAGCGCATTACGCCCAAGGGCATCAAGACCAGCGATACCGAATATGAAATCGATATGATCATCTACGCCACTGGCTTTGATGCCATTACCGGCGCTTTTGACCGGATTGATTTCCGGGGTGTGGGCGGCCAGCGGCTCAAGGACAAATGGGCGGATGGGCCGAAAACCTATCTCGGCCTGCAATCTGCGGGCTTCCCCAATATGCTGACCATCGTCGGGCCGCATAATGCCTCCACGCGCTGCAATATACCGCGCTGCATTGAACAGAATGTGGAATGGGTGACCGACCTGATGCGCCATGTGCGCGACAACAGCATCACGCGCTTTGAGGCAACTGAAGCGGCCGAGGCCGAATGGTCGCACCACATCGAAACCCTGGCCGAGGGCATGCTTTATGCGCAGATCGATTCCTGGGCGACAGGCATCAACCGCAATGTCGAAGGCCGCGACCAGCGGCGTATTCTGCAATATCAGGGCGGCGCACCGGCTTATCGCGAAAAATGCGATGCCGTTGCCGCGCAGGGTTATGCCGGCATGATACTGAGTTGAGGGCCGCACCATGCGCCAAAACCCTGTCCGCACCGCGCTGCGCCAAGGCCGGCTGGCCCATGGCATTATGGCTACGGAATTCCTCACACCGGGGCTCTGCCAAATCCTCGGCAATGCCGGGGCGGATTACGTGATTTTCGATATGGAACATGGCGGCATGGGCATTGACGCGATCAAGGCGCAATGCGCCTTCGCGCGCCATGCCGGCGTGGTACCTTTGGTGCGTGTCACGGGCCATCACTACCATCTGATCGCGCCGGTGCTGGATGCAGGCGCCATGGGCATCATGGAACCCATGGTGGAAACGCGCCAACAGGCAGAAGAATTGGCTGACTGGTGCCGGTACCGCCCGGCGGGTCGGCGTGGCGTTGGCTTCGGCTATGCGCATGATGATTATCAGGGCCAGGATGTAATCGCCGGCATGAAGGCGGAAAACGACCGCGTTATGGTGATCCCGCTCATCGAAACCGCCAAGGGGATCGAAAATGTCGAGGCAATCATGGCGGTGCCCGGCGTGGATCTCGGCTGGTTCGGCCATTATGATTTGAGTGATTCACTCGGCATCACGGCGCAATTCGATCACCCGATATTCCAGGCCGCGCTCACCCGCTTCCTGAAAGCCTGTGAAGCCGCAGGCAAACCCGCCGGCGTATTGGGCGCGGGGATGGAGATGGTGCGTGGCTGGCGCGCCAAGGGGTTTCGCTGCCTATGCTACGGGTCTGATGTCAGTGTTTTCCAATCCGCCCTCAAGGGCGCCTTGGATACGCTGAAGGGCGAAGCAGGCTGAAGACGTATTAAGGAATCCTGGAAGACGATCATGGAATTCAAAATCGGCACTGAACAGCGTGAAATGATCGCCGCCGTCAGGCAATTGGCGCAAAGCGAATTCAAGCAGGATGCGCCGAAATGGATGGATGGCACCTTCCCCTGGCCGAATATCAAAAAGCTTGCCGGGCTTGGCGTTTTGGGCATGTCGGTTCCGGAAGAATATGGTGGGCTGGGCCTTTCCATTCTCGATTCAGCCCTGATTCTCGAAGAAATCGCCAAGGTGGATTACGTCACTGCCATGGCGGTTTTGGGTGAGGCCGGCGTGCAAACCCGCGTCATTTCCCACTACGCGCCGAAGGCGATCAAGGAACGCATTCTACCGCGCGTGATTTCCGGCGATTGCATCCTCGCGATTTGCATGACGGAACCGCATGCCGGCACGGATGTCGCCAATTACCGCACCAATACCAAGCGGCATGGCAATCATCTGGTGCTGAATGGCACAAAAACCCTGATCTCCCGCGCGGCGGAAGCCGGCATGTTCGTGGTCTTCACCCGCGTGGATGGCAAGCCGGGGCGTGAAGGCATTGGCTGCGTGCTGGTGGAACAGGGCACGCCGGGGCTTTCTGTCACCGGCACCTATCACACCATGGGGGGCGAGAATCTGCACGAAGTGCAATTCAATGATTGCGAATTGCCGCCGGAAAACCTGGTGATTGAAACCGATGGCTTCAAGAAACTACTGACGGCCTTCAATACGCAGCGCTGCCTCAACCCCAGTATTTCGCTTGGCTTGGCGGAAGGCGCCTTTGATGAGGCGGTGCGCTATGTCAATGACCGCAAGCTGTTCAACAAATCCATCGCCGATTTCCAGGGCATCCGCTGGAAATTTGCCGATATGTTCAAGGATATCGAAGCCGGGCGTGGCTTGCTCTATCGCGCTTGCCTCACCGCCAATCCCTTCCCGGATCCCTTCATGGCAGCCACAGCCAAGGTGTTCTGCAATGAAATGTCGCTGCGTGTGACCAGTGAGGCGGTGCAGGTGCATGGCGGCTATGGCTTCACCGATGAATATCCGGTCTCAAGGCTTTATCGCGGTGCGCGCTATGGCTCGCTTGGTGGCGGGTCTTCCGAATCGCTGCGTGATCTGATCGGCAAGCGCATTTTGGCAGATGCCGGCGGCGTGGATGGCATTATGGGCCTTGATACCTATTGAGAAACCTTGCCGGGCGTGGCCCGGTTGTGGTTAAGCTTCGCGCAAATCAACGGGAGAAATGCCATGACCTTAAAACTCAGCCGTCGCGCCATGATGAGCGCTGCGGCGCTCGCGCCCTTTGCCGCGCAGGCACAATCGGATTGGCCCAATCGCCCCGTACGCATTGTGGTGCCTTTCCCGCCTGGCCAGGCCGCGGATATCTTCACGCGCTTACTGGCCGATGAGCTTTCCAAGCGCTGGCCGCAGCGTGTGGTGGTGGAAAATCGCGCCGGTGGCGCTTCCGTTCCGGGCGTTGAATCCGTCGCGCGCGCCCCGGCCGATGGTTATACGCTGCTGACCGGCACTTCTGGCCCGCTTGGCGTGAATCCGTCAGTCATGCCGCGCCTGCCCTATGATGTGGAAAAGGATTTCGCCTTCATCAGCAATGTGGTGATGGTGCCGCTGTTGGTGATTGCGCATCCTTCCGTCACCGAACGCACCATTCAGGAATTGGCGGCCAGTGCGAAGGCGCGGCCTGGGCAATTGGACATGGCCTCTGCCGGCCCGGCCACCAGCCAGCATATGGCGGCCGAATTGCTGATGCTGCGCGCCGGCATTCGTTTCAACATCGTGCATTATCGCGGCAGCGGTCCCGCCATTGCCGATGTCATGGCCGGCAATGTGAAACTGATGACGGATTCCGTCGCCTCCGCCCTGCCGCATATCCAATCGGGCCGCGTGCGCCCCATCGCGCTCTGCAGCGCGCGGCGCGTGCCGCAATTGCCGGATGTGCCAACCATCGCGGAAAGCCTGGTGCCCGGCTATGAGGCCTCGGGCTGGTCTGGCCTGGTGGCGCCCGCTGGGACACCGGCCGAAATCGTCAATCGCATCAATACGGATGTGGTTGCCATCCTGCGCGATCCCGCCATTACCAAAAGGATCGAGGAGATGGGCGCGGTCGCAGACCCGCTGACGCCAGACCAATTCGGCAATTTCGTCCGCGCAGAGGTGGCGAAATGGCGCGAAGTGGCGCGCGCGGGGAATGTGCGACTGGAAGGCTAACAAGCCTTCAATGCGGGACCATGCCGGCGGAAACGCCATGCAGGCAGGCCATCAAGAGCGAAAGCGGCAAGCGAAGCCGCCACCACCAATCGGGCGCCATTGCGCCCGCCTGCGCGGCACGGTCCGCCAAGGGCAGCAGCGCAAAGATCACTGCAAGCAATAACAGCCCCGCCTGTGGCGGCATAAGTAGCGCGACCCAGGCCGCCAACATGGGCAGGACAGACAGCACCAGCCAGCGCGTCAGCGCCGCACCCTCAGCCTTATTCGCCGCCAGCCCCCACCAGGCGCCACCGATAAAACTCGCAATCAGGGCGCCATAGGCGGGGCCCGCGTGCAGCGCGAAGGCCGCCGCGCCATCGCCCGCGGCCAGCATGGCGGGCATGGCAAGGCTCGGCAGCAGGCCGGCAGCGCCCAGCAGCAGGGCGGGGCGCGGGATGGGGTGTTTGGACATGGCGCTGCCCTCTCACAATTCGGCCCGGCCCGACAAGCCCCACCCTGGCGCCGCGCTGCGACCAGGGCCATCTTACGCCCCATGAATGTGATCGCCCCCGGCCCCGTGCTGTTCATGCCGGAAAAGCGCCCCGCGCCCCCGACCACGCGGCGCCTGACCGTGACCGCGCCCTATGAACCGAATGGCGATCAGCCACGCGCCATTGCGGAGCTTGTGGCCGGGCTTGAAGCCGGTGACCGCGATCAGGTGCTGCTGGGTGTGACAGGTTCCGGCAAGACCTTCACCATGGCCAAGGTGATTGAAGCGGTGCAGCGCCCAACCCTGATCCTGGCGCCAAACAAGACACTCGCCGCGCAGCTTTATGGTGAAATGAAAAGCTTCTTCCCGGAAAACGCGGTGGAATATTTCGTTTCTTATTACGACTATTATCAGCCGGAAGCCTATGTGCCGCGCACCGATACCTATATTGAAAAGGACGCGCAGATCAACGAACAGATAGACCGCATGCGCCATTCCGCGACGCAGGCGCTGCTGGAACGCAATGATGTGGTGATCGTCGCCTCGGTCTCCTGCATTTACGGTATCGGCTCGGTCGAGACCTATTCGCGCATGGTGGTGAAGCTCGAAGCGGGCGGGCAGATTGACCGGGATGTGCTGGTCAAGGGCTTGGTGGAGCAGCAATATCGCCGCAACGATAACTTCTTCGCCCGCGGCACTTTCCGCATTCGTGGTGAGACGGTTGATCTATGGCCTAGCCACCTGGAAGACCGCGCCTGGCGCGTTTCGCTCTTTGGTGATGAGATCGAAGCTATCCGCGAATTTGATCCGCTGACCGGTGAGATAACGGCTGAGATGGAGCGCGTTTCCATCTACGCCAATAGCCACTATGTCACGCCGCGCCCGACGCTGACGCAGGCCATTACGCGCATCAAGGATGAATTGAAGGAACATCTGGCGAAGCTGCATGCGGAAGGCAAATTGCTGGAAGCGCAGCGTCTGGAACAGCGCACCATCTTTGATATCGAAATGATGGAAACCACCGGTTCCTGCAAGGGAATCGAGAATTACAGCCGTTACCTCACGGGCCGTAATCCGGGTGAACCGCCGCCGACACTTTTCGAATACCTGCCCGAAAATGCTTTGCTGATCGTGGATGAAAGCCATGTGACCGTCCCGCAGATTGGTGGCATGTATCGCGGCGACTATAACCGCAAGACCGTGCTTTCCGAATATGGCTTCCGCCTGCCAAGCTGCACCGATAACCGCCCGCTGAAATTCGAAGAATGGGATACCTATCGCCCGGCATCCATCTTCGTCAGCGCCACGCCTGGTCCTTGGGAGATGGAACGCACTGGCGGCGCCTTTGCCGAACAGGTAATCCGCCCAACCGGCCTGGTGGACCCTGTCACGGAAATCCGTCCGGTGGAAAAGCAGGTGGATGATCTGCTTGCCGAATGCCGCGAAGTCGCCAAGCATGGCGGGCGCGTGCTGGTGACTACACTCACCAAGCGCATGGCCGAAGACCTCACCGAATACATGACGGAAGCCGGCATTCGCGTGCGCTATTTGCATTCGGATATTGACACGCTTGAACGCATCGAAATCATCCGCGATTTGCGTAAGGGCGTTTTTGATGTGCTGATCGGCATCAACCTGCTGCGTGAAGGCCTGGATATTCCCGAATGCGCGCTGGTCGCTATCCTGGATGCCGATAAGGAAGGCTTCCTGCGCAGCACCACATCACTGATCCAGACCATCGGCCGCGCCGCGCGTAATGTGGATGGCCGAGTGGTGCTTTATGCAGATGTGATGACTGATAGCCTGCGCCGCGCCTTGGAAGAAACCGCGCGCCGGCGCGCCAAACAGGAAGCCTGGAACAAGGAACACGGCATCACGCCGCAAACCATCCGCCGCGATATCTCCTCTGCGCTGCAATCCATCTATGAACAGGATTACGTGACGGTTGACGCGCTGGAAGGCGAAGATACCGCCGAATTCGTCGGCAAGGACCTGAAAGCGACCATCGCGGAACTTGAACGCAAGATGCGCGCGGCGGCGGCCGATCTGGAATTCGAAACTGCGGCCAGGCTCCGGGATGAGATCAAGCGGCTGGAAAGCCTTGATCTCGGCCTTTCGCCCAACCTCGCCGGTCGGTCCTTGCAGGAAGCCAAGCCCAAGGCCAAGGCGGATTGGAAGCCGAAGCCCATGGGGCCGGGCGGCGGCGGCTATGATCCCAACAAGGGCAAGGGCGGGCGCCGGCGCAAGGGCTGATTCGCGCAAAAAACCGGCATCCCCGCCCATTTTATGGGCAGATTTAACCCGAAAACCGCTTTGCAGCCCCCGCCCCATGCGGCTAAGCCTTGCCCCAAGCATCCCAAGGGCGCAGAAAACCCAGGTCACGGGAATACAGGGAGATCACCAATGGCTCACGGAATTTCGCGCCGCGGCGCGCTCATTGCCGGCACGGCAATCCTCGCGGCCCCGATGGTCGCGCGCGCCCAGCCGGCGCGGCTTCGCCTCACGCTGGATTGGGCCTTCCAGTCGCCCAATGCCTTTTCGCTGCTCGCGCGTGATAAGGGCTATTTCCGCGATGCCGGGATTGATGTGCAGATTGACCGTGGCCAGGGTTCGGGCGGCGTGCCGGTGGCGCTCGCCGGCGGGTCCTATGATATGGGCTATGCGGATCTGAACCCCGCCATCCGCTTCGTCGCTGAAAACCCGGATCGCGGCATTGTGGCCGTGGCGGTGATGCATGATCGCAGTCCGC